>NZ_JBHDYC010000002.1:0-504777 GCF_041894845.1 Natrinema sp. H-ect4 | reverse complement strand
CAGTCCCATACTCGTGGCAAACCTATCGGACACTTCTCCACGGTCTCAATTATCGGTTAGTGGTGCTCCTCCGCCGGGATGCCGACCACTGGGTCTATCAGGACCTCATCAGAAACCATATGAAGAATACCCTCCCGGAGCTCCAGGAGTGCCTTTTAGAGGAGTACGGTAGTGATGTCGACGGTGCCCAGATCAATTGGCATCAACCACACGAACAAGAAACAGAATCGCCATCACAAGCCGCTGAGCGATTCCTTCGATATCATCGTGCGGTAGGGAAGATCACCGAAGCGATTCTTCGGTACACCTACCGAAACGACGACTATCCCTTAGCGGATGGAAGTTTCAGAAACGCGTGGGAGCAGATCGCGACCGATGCCGCGCAGCCGCCTCTCTCCTCATATGGAGTGCTCGTAACACAGACGCTCATTACGACAGCTTACTATGTGGATCGGATCGAAGGCGGAGAAGTCGGGTCTTGGGCTCTTGCCATCGCAAACGTGATGGAGAATGGAGATCCGAGAGTCGTCGAACAAGCGTTCGAAGAATTAGAGCGCGGCGACTACTCGAACCACAAACTTGTCTCGATCTACCTTCGTTATGGAGATGAGCAAGATGAAAGAGGAATCCTTACGCGATTATTCGGGGGACCGGCTGTTGACACTCCCTCCTTTGAAGACTGGTTAGATCCGTTTAGACAGAACGTACAAGAACGATATAGTCGGTTACAGGAAGGATAATATTCTTAGGATAATGAATTATATGTCATAAGCAATGTCGAGCCTCGACTCAATTCGGGCGTTTCTCGAGCGATATCAGAGTGGGAGTGCATATCGCCCCTCTGCATCGGTGCCACAGTTAGGCGACATACCACCACAGTGGGTCAGAGATCGACAGCAATCGACGATGAAGAGTTCCGACGAGCACGTCATTCCCCTCGACGAGTTCGAATTTCGCATTCAAGGCGAGGATGATGATCTCGAGGATAATCCAAACGTCGTTCGATATGAGAACGCGATCGGGGAGATCGAACGCGGTTGGGACGAGTTAGTAGGTCAATATGGTCTCGACGCCGTTTCGACGTATGTTCCGTTTCACGAAGATGAGGATACATACGGTATCTACATTCGGCAGCGCGGGATTCGATTTTTAGGCCATTTACTCTATCAGTGGAGTAGGGTCGGGTCCTTAGTTGAGACGCGTAAGGAAGCAACCGAATTTCTACTACAGAACGATCTTCAAAGTGGAGATCGTCTCTTCGATGGAAAGCCTCAATTCGATTCAATCGAAGATGCGTTCGCGCTCGCAAGGGAAATTCTTCTCCGGCATCAGTGGTTCCATCATCAAGCCGAGCTTCTCGCGGCCTACGCTGAGGATGTAGCAGACACACTCTATTATCCACAATATCATCACCAGCAGCTCTTCCCGTCATCGATTAACGAAAGCGTCGAGGAAGCCGTCGCAAACGCGTATGTCGCCCGAAGTCAGGCCTGCGTAGAACGGTCTCCCTCATGGCTCTTTCAGCCGCTCTTCGAACGGACGGTAGCAGCCCGCCGATCACAGACTATACACTATACGGAGTTTACCGATGATGACTTTGATGATGGCTGCTATGAGGTCTCACGCTCTCTTCTCGCTCAAGGGAACTCACATCCTACACGAGGGGGTGTGGAGTTAGCGAGACGATTAGTATTCGATACGAGGATTTCGAGAGCGATTCCGACTCGTATTTCCGTCTACATTACGAGGCGGGAGTCGGATTCGGATAATGCATCATATGCACAAGATGAATATCCGATTGGGCAAACATGGACTGTTGTCCGTACGGATACATGGAAGAGTGCATATAAAAAGGCCGATGGGAGTATTACGAGTCGCATAGATAGCGTTGTAGGGGACCTGAAGAAAGATCCGCGAAAGATTGAGTGGAAGGGGCGGGGAATAGGACCGAAACAGCGCTATTATGGAGATCTACTCGGAGGGACAAAGAAAATCATTTTTGAGGTAGACGACGACCGAAATCGTGTCGAACTCCTCGACCTCGGTGAGCACGATCTACCCCGTGAGTATGGGCTACACAAATCGTAACTTCTGTCCTCAAGTGACGGAGTAATTCTACTGGGAACCGCCCTACTTGTAGTCTTGTAAGACTTCTTCCGGAAACTCTGAGACAGCAGCGAAGAGAAGTCCGGATCCACTAATCGATGCTACCGGATCCCCATTTAATGCACCGAACGAAAGCATCGTTAATCCCGCTGTGGCCTGTCCTGCGGCTCCGATAATATCTGACCGATGGATATTCCCTCCATCCGTATAGAACGGATCTGTCTGAAGAATTTCGTCGTACGTATCCGCACTATAGCGTAAAATTCTCTGATTTACGGTTACTAACGACGATATATTTTGACCTTGTAACATATTTAGAGACGCTCCAGTTGGACCTTCGAGATGCGTATTGATCGCCATATTAGTTTTAGTGAATATAGTCGGATCCGGCTGAGGGTGCGTTACGGAGCTCAATGCTGGAACTTCGGACGATTCGGCGATAAGCTTCTGAGATGCATCGTCCGAGACTGTTGTCGAGATCCGATCAGCAATTCCGAGCGTGTTGTTGATATACCCGCGAAATGAGTCCGGATGAAGATACGAGTTTTCGAGTAGGAAGCCGTGGAGATCGTCTAACGGGTCGTCACGCCGCTCTAATTTCTTCTGGAACTCCACGGCCTGTAGAATCGGTCCTAGAGAGCCCGAAAGGTGTGAGCTCCAGGATTGAACGACATCAGTCTCCCTCGGTAGTACTTCTGATGACCATTCATGAAGTCTAGATAATTGGTCTCGTTCGAGGAGTCGTGCCGGTTCCGGATCGTCTGCTAGTTCTACGAGATCTAATGTTTCTATGTGTAGAATTTGATTCCGACTCGCTCCTTGGACGTTTTTATAAATCCGATATTCTTTCCCGTTCGTTACTATGCCCCAGTCGGCATCGAAATCACTCTCAAGATAGTGCCTTATTTGATCCGTAGCGTAGCCATTTAGGTTGCGACTCGGTCGTTTAAACTCGAAAATGATCGAGTGACCTTCCGAAACTTCGACGAGGAGATCAGGGCGTAATCTACCTTCACTCTCAATAACTGGTTCTGGAGTAACATCATAGTCTAAGGCAGCGAGGAATCGAGAGACTAATTCCGACTCGCTAATTCGGCTATTTTGTACCTCGTCCTCTGCGAGGATTTCGGCACTCGTACGAGCAAACTCCTGAACCTCTTCTAACGACATCTATTATCCTCTTATCTATGTCTGACTCCGAGCACGATACATGAACCTATGGGGAGCTGAGGGCCGCAAGTTCATATGGAACTATGTCTCATTGAAATCCCCCGTCTACCCATTAGTCGACAGCAAGGAGGTCGCTTATCTCCTCTTGTAGTTCCTCATAGGTGTCTTCTGTTGTTTCGAGATCGAGGCTTCCCGTAATCATAACACGCCCAGAGGCGAAGAGAAGAACGACGCTATCGGCTCCTGTTGGTCGATAAATCAATCCAGGGAACTGCTCAGGCTCGTATTCGGTCTTTTCGAGACCAAGACCGATTGCGAGCGCATTGAGATTCAACTATTCCCCCAGTTCCGCTGTGCAGACGATGTTCTGAATTCGGAACCACTCGTCATCGGGGGTAGGAATCATGCCGTTCCCGGCGAGCAGTTTGAAAAAGCGTTCTCGTATTGCATATGCTTCTTCCTCCGAATCTGCTCCGGTTGCGATGTATTTTCCAGTTCGATAAACGGTGATGAGCGGGGCGTCTTCCTCAAATCGCAGATATATGCCGGGACACTTGTCGGGATCGTACTCAGCAATCGAATCGATATCGGCAGCGACTTTCTCCAAATCAAACTCGGCATTCAGTCACCCAGAGGCTACGACATTGACAATTTGGAGTGTCATTTGACCACCTTTGCTACCCCTTTGATGATTCAGAGGGTTGGCTCTCCCGATAGACTTCCTGCCGAAGGTGCTCCGTGATAATCTCTTGAACCTCTTCGTTATCCATGAATTCTGCGAACAGTTCCTTGTTCCGTTCTCTGCGGTCTATAAACATCTTCGTGAGTTCACGGTCGAACTCCAGCGCGAAGTTCTCCTTCGAATTCACTCGAGCCGACTGACGGAGACTCTCGTCTTCGAGTGCGTCTTCCTTGAGTTGATCGAGGAAGTGGCGATCTGCTTCGGTAAAGTCGGTACCCAGAGCTTCATTTATTTTCTCCACAATGGTAGACAGTTCGATTTCTTCATCTTCTTGATTACCAGTCCCGGTTGTATTAGGCGAGGCTACCTCACCACTGGTTTCATCAAGCTCGATCGATCCCTCATTTGCTTTCTCTATACGGTAGTACTGCAGAGCCAGTTCGTCGTTGAATTCCACGCGGGACGAACCGCTCTTGCTGGGAAGTTCTTTATATAGAAATCGGCCAAATGTGTATAGCTTCTCTAGATCAGGATCAGAGTATGTTACGACCTGTGTCTGGAATTTGTAGAGCCGGAGGAACGCTTTCAGAGTCGAGCGAAAGTCGTCCTGCGTTTCCTTGTCCTTGACCATGAAACGGTCCTTTGCTTCTTGGATCCCCGTCTCTAATTTGGCGTGAGCCTGTTCAGTACCCCTGTTGTCGAGGCTGAAAAATTCCTTTGCGAAATCATCGACCTCAGATTGTTTGTAGATCTGGAACGCGTCAAGTTCTGATTCGAGCTTATAGATGTGCTGT
The DNA here is from genome assembly GCF_041894845.1 of Natrinema sp. H-ect4. Classification (NCBI taxonomy): domain Archaea; kingdom Methanobacteriati; phylum Methanobacteriota; class Halobacteria; order Halobacteriales; family Natrialbaceae; genus Natrinema; species Natrinema sp. H-ect4. The sequence goes on along the minus strand of NZ_JBHDYC010000002.1, from coordinate 500,025 downwards.
GGATCGGTCGGCTCTTCGACCGTCGTGCGTTCATAGAACGGCTGGAACGCCTCGTAGATGTCGTCCTCGTCATTCTGGAAGTCGAGGACAAACGTGTCCTCTTTGCCCGGATGAGTTCGATTAAGCCGACCGAGCGTTTGGACGGCCTGGATGCCTGAGAGCTTCTTGTCCACGTACATGGTGTGGAGTAGAGGCTCGTCGAAGCCCGTCTGGTACTTTTCGGCGACTACGAGTACCTGATATTCCGGGCTCTCGAACTTACTCGGAAGTTCGGTCTTTTTGATCCCGTCGTTCATCTTGGGCTCGGTAAACTCGACACCGTCGTCTTCGATGGTTCCGCTAAAGGCGACTAGAGCGTTCAGATCGCTGTAGTCGTTCTCATCGATATAGTCGTCAATCTGCTTCTTGTAACGAACGGCATGTAGTCGTGACTTCGTGACGACCATCGCCTTCGCTTTACCGCCGATCTTCTTCTGAGTATGCCTGCGGAAGTGTTCGACGATGATCTCGACCTTCTGGGAAATATTGTGCGGATGGAGTTCGAGAAATCGCGAGACGGCCTTGACCGCCTTCTTCTTCGGAACTTGTGGGTCTTCCTCGATGACCTTCGCAATGCCGTAGAACGTGTCGTAAGTCATGTAATGCTGCAAGACGTCGAGGATGAATCCCTCGTCGATCGCTTGACGCATCGAGTAGAGGTGGAATGCCTCGTAGGTCTCACCGTCGTCGACCGACTCTCCGAATGCTTCGAGCGTCTTGCCTTTCGGGGTCGCAGTGAAGGCGAAAAAGCTGAGATTCTCCTGGGAGGATCGCGACTTCGCGGTCTTAGATATCACGTCCTCAGCGTCGTCGTCTTCGTCGAACTCGATTCCCGCAAGTATCTGTTTCATCTCGCGGGCCATCTCACCGGTTTGGCTACTGTGTGCTTCGTCGACGACTACGGCATAGTTGCGGTCAGGAAGTCCCTGCGTGTGCTCGATGACGTACGGGAACGTCTGAAGCGTCGTTATAATGACCGGCTTGCCTTTCTCCAATGCTTCAGCGAGTTCCTCAGACTTGGATCGGTTCTTGCCTTCGATACCGTGGACAACGCCGGTCTTGTGATCAAGTTCGTATATCGTGTTCCGGAGTTGCTCGTCCAGGACTGTCCTGTCAGTGACGACGACTACGCCGTCGAATACTGCGTCGTCGTTCTCGTCGTGGAGCGAAACCAGACGGTGGGTGAGCCAAGCGATAGATTTGCTCTTCCCGCTCCCTGTTGAATGCTGGATCAGGTAATCTCTCCCCGCGCCCTCTTCGCGAGCGCTCCGAACGAGTTTTCTGACGCACTCTAACTGGTGATAGCGCGGGAAGATCATCGTCTCAGACTCCTCGACGACGACGCCGTTCTTACGAACCTCTTCCTCATCGATGTGGATAAACCGCTGGAGGATCTCCATCCAGCTGTCCTTCTCCCAGACCTCCTCCCAAAGGTAGGCGGTCCGATGGCCATCGTCGTTCGGCGGGTTCCCGCCACCACCGTCATGGCCCTTATTGAACGGGAGGAAGTGCGTATCGTCGCCAGCGAGTTCGGTCGTGTATGCAACCGCATTCGTATCGACGGCAAAGTGGACCAGTGCGCCGCGCTTGAACTTCAACAGTGGATCGGCAGGGTCACGGTCCGACATGTACTGCGTCTTCGCCGACTCGATGGTCTGGCCGGTCTTCGCGTTCTTTAACTCAGCCGTCGCGACCGGAATCCCGTTGATGCTCAAACAGAGGTCGATACTTCGCTGGGGATTTGCCTTCGAGTAGTATAGTTGAGTGGTCACACCCAGCCGATTGGCATCGTAGCGCTGGCGAACCTCAGGATTGAGCCCGGTATTCGGCTGGAACGCGGCGAGGTCGATGGTTGTCCCCGTCGTCCGAAGGCCGTGGCGAACGAGTTCTAGCGTTCCGCGACTTTCTAGCGCACTCGTGAGGTCCCGGAGGAACGCTTCACGAGCGTTCCCTTTGTAGGCAGTTTCGAGTTTCTTCCACTTCTCTGGCTGGGTCTCTCTGACAAATGAGACCACAACGTTAGGGAAGATCCCTCGCTCGCGGTCGAACTCATCGGAGTCGATTGCTTCGTAACCACCGTGGTTGATAAGATGGGCCTCGATGTACTCCTCAAACGAACTTTCGTCGTGGATACCTGGAGTCATGCGAACGTTTCTTGTTTGTCAGGTGGTTGCCAATCACTTAAATCAATTTGGCCGGTGACAGCTTTCGTGATGAGGGCGCGCCTTTGCTCATCTAGCCGTTCTAATAATGATTCTAACTCAGAACTGAGCTTTTCAAGTCTTTTTCTCTCTTTATCTAAGTTTTGTACGATAGACCTTTGTGTACTTATTGATGGGAAAGGAACACGTACATTTCCAACGTCAGCTAATCCAAGCCCATCTTTTGTTCCTCCCCGTACTGGTTGAAGAAGTTGATACTGTCCCCGATGGCTTGCTAAGTAATATGCTATCCACTTCGAAAGAACTGACTTTGGCGGTCTAATAACAGCAATATGTTGATTCACGTATGCTTCACCAATGTCACTAGGAACAATCCCAACTGCCCCAATGTTCGCAGTAATTGAAACAAGGATATCGCCTGGTTGGACTCGTGATCTTTTAGCTTCAGAATCATTAGGAGGGGAGACGTACTTGAGGTCATCTAGATCTAATTGGATCTCATTATCCTGGAGGTTTGTTATCCTGAGAAACTTTGCCTCAGAACTTTCGTTATAATATTGAGCCCAACTTCTTGGCCCACTTGTGACAGATTTAGATATGTGCCGAATTTTAGGCTGATCAGAATTGACAGACATTCCAACGTCTTCACCAAATGTATGGGAATTTCTATACTGACTATTGCTTATAGATTTAGTTATCAATGCCGAATATCTCTCATTCAAATATTGAATTAGTTTTTCACTCTGATTATAGAGTCGATCAATTTTGCGAGTCTGATAATTAAGGTATGATACGATGATTTTCTGTATAGGTTTCGGTGGGTATGGAATCCAAGCGTTGGCCACATCACGCGTTGTCAGGCCATACCGCGTCACTCCAGTTGCCGCACCCTCAAATTGAAACGCGACGTAGCGCGAGTTAAGAGCCCAAAAAAGGAATTCAGGGAATACGACCTCCTCATCTGGACGACTTAGGAACAAGTGGTATCCACAAAGAACCCCTGGTAAGTCTTCGGAGACAAAGGCGGGAACTCCGATATCTTCCCAGTCTTCAGAGTCCTTTGTGAAGAGTATGTCACCTTCCCGAAGTTCGAATCGGTGAATCTCACGCTCAGTAGCAGTGGCACTCAGGAAATCGAACGAATGGTCTATGAACTCGTTATTGTATACCTCGGTGTAATTGCAGAGTTCAACTTCAAGCTCGTCGTCATTGGACTTTTTGTCTACACCGGAGGGGTTGACCTGGGAGACATGCTTGAGCCGCTCTAGCTTCCACTCTGGGGAAAGATGTGATGAGTCTGGCTTCCATCGGCTGTTGTTAGAATCGACTGTCTCCTCGTTGCCTTTTTCCATCATTGAGTGACCTCCCCGAGTAGTTCGACGATTTCTTCTTCTAACTCCTGAATGTCCGCGTCAATCTCTTCTAACGATCGCGGCGGTTCGTACTCGTAGAAGTGCCTATCAAAATTGATCTCATACCCGACGACACCGAGTTCCCCGTCCTGGTCGTCGTGGTACTTGCTGCTTTCATTGATCCACGCATTCTCGACGTGAGGCTTCACCTCTCGCTCGAAGTACTCTCGCGGGTCTTCGTCCAGTGGCACGCGCTCTCGGTCGCGAAGGTCACTATCATGATCTGGCTCTCCTTTGCTGTTCGTGACGATCTCAGCATCCGGATTTCGCTCGCCGAGCGCCCGCTCGATCGCGTTGTGAACGCTCTTCCGTACGTCCACACCGTGCATGTTGAAACACACCTCGACCTGGTCCATGAACTCGTCTCTGTCCATCCACTGTTTCTCCGAATCAAGCGTTTTCAGCGCCTCCTTCACTGCCTCCTGGGTCTCCTTGTCGCGGTTCGTGAACGCCCGCTCGTCGTCCAGGCTCTCGATGCGCTCCTCGGTCGCCTGGAAACTCATCCGCAAGGGCCGATCGATCACAATGCGTCGATAGCCGAACTCCTCGTTGTCGAGAACCTTCGAGCGACCGTTAGCTTCCAGATCGCCGAAGATATTCGTAATCTCGTCGATGTGATCATCGGTGAGCTTATGACGCTTCTCGCCGAGGCTCTCGTCCATCTCCTCGTACATCTCACGGGCGTCGATAAGCTGGATCTTGCTCTGGCGTTCCTCGGGCTTGTCGTTACTCAGGACCCAGATGTATGTGTGGATGCCCGTATTGTAGAACAGATTTTCCGGTAGACCCACGATGGCGTCGAGCCAGTCGTTCTCGATAATCCACCGGCGGATGGCCGACTCGCCGCTATTCGGACCACCGGTGAAGAGCGGCGACCCGTTGAACACGATCGCGATTTTCGAACCACCGTCTTCGGGCTCTTTCATCTTGCTGATCATGTGCTGGAGGAAGAGGAACGCGCCGTCACTCACTCGCGGCGTTCCCGCACCGAATCGTCCGGCGAAGCCCTGCTCCTCGTGCTCCTGCTCAATGGTCTCTTTGACCTTCTTCCATGAAACTCCGAATGGTGGATTCGAGAGCATGTAGTCGAAGGTGTCACTACTGAATCCGTCGTTGGTGAAGGAGTTGCCGTAGACGATGTTGTCCGGCTCCTGTCCCTTGATGAGCATGTCCGAGTTACAGACGGCATAGCTCTCGGGGTTCAACTCCTGGCCGAAGGGGTGGAGACGAGCATCTGGGTTTAGATCACGCACGTAGTCCTCAGCGACACTGAGCATACCACCGGTCCCACAGGCGGGGTCGTACACTGTTCGCGCCGCACCTGGTTCGGTAAGGGCCTCGTCGTCCTCGTCGAAGATGAGATTGACCATTAGCTCGATAACTTCGCGAGGGGTGAAGTGCTCGCCAGCGGTCTCGTTGCTAAGCTCAGAGAACTTCCTGATGAGTTCCTCGTAGATGTACCCCATCTCCTCGTTCGGTACTTCGTCGGGATGGAGGTCGATCTCGGCGAACTGACGGACGACTTTGTAAAGGAGGTCCGCTTCGTTGAGGCGCTCTACCTGGTGGTCGAAATCGAACTTGTCGAGAATCTCCTTCGTGTCCTCGTCGAAGGAATTGATATAATACTTGAGATTGTTCGCGATCTGGTCAGGGTCGTCACAGAGCGAGCCGAAGGTGTATTCGCTCGTATTATAGACGTTCTGCCCCGACGCCTGCTTGAGCATCGGGCCGACGTTTTCGATACCCTGATCTTCTAGTTCTTCGGCGCGTTCGAGCACTTTGTCTTTCGTCGGTTCCGTGACGCAGTCGAGTCGGCGGAGAACCGTGAGTGGAAGAATAACCTTCTGATATTCCGACTGCTTGTAGTCGCCACGGAGGAGGTCGGCAATAGACCAAATGAAGTCGACCTTCTCACTAAATCCGTTAACCATCTACCATCTTCCATGAAGAGCCAATTCTTAAGCGTTGGTGACTTGCGTGCCCTAATGTTGAATCCACCACATAAGATCGGGCCTATGTGACCTCTCAGAGTGTACTCTATTCGCCTCTTGATTACGACTGTCCTCTCTCAGAGGATAGCAGACGCGATTCTCCGACGTTCGTCCACTTCTCCTCGTGAATGTATGGATAGAAAGTCGCCCTCGGCACTCATAGGGCAATCCTAGTGTAAGAGTGAAACCCCTGACAGTAGGTTAATTATTAACTTCTCACTAGTGTATGAGATTAAATGAGTTTCCACCGCCGATAGTAGTAGAGTGGGAACGCGATAAACGGGAGTAGGACGCCCCCGAGGAGGTAGAGCCACGCCGTCGGGTTCCACTTGGAACGTGACCGGACACGGCGCATATCGAGATACCAGGCGATCGGAATCGAGACAAGAAGGAGAAGCCACACTATTACGAGTAGATCCGTGATCGGGTCGAGGAGCGAAATATCCGCAAGAATTCCGATAGCGGCAGCCACCACGAACACGCCACCGATGGCGTAGGCCACGTATTGATGCCACCCTAAGTCCCGAATGAATTGGATCGGTCCTAATTTCCCTCCCTCGCTTCTCGCTTTCTCACTACCTTCAGACCCTTCTATCGATGTCTTCGTCGCGCCGCCATCGGCGACGGATGGTTCCGACCTCCCGACCTGACCGTCGGACACGTATCTCGAGACGAGATCCGACGCGTCATATTCATCGATAAGTTGTGCGAGCTGATCGCCATCGACGAGCTTTACATTAAGATCTCGAGCGCGCTTATGCGCCGACGAGGTAAACTCGCTCGTCGTCACGACGATCACCGAATCCGCCCCCTCCACTTGCTGCTTGAGACTCGCGTACTGTTGGATATCCGGCCCGCCGACGGTCGTGTTCTCTCCATACCGTTTCGCCTGAATCACCTTTTTCTGCGGGTAGGGTGTCTCCTTTGTCGCAATCACGTCGATTCCGGCGTCTAGGGACGCTTGCGAGACCGTCGTCTCCCATTCCATCCGTTCCCAGAGATCCGCGACGAAATGCTCGAAGTCATAGTCATCCATGACTTGGAGCCGCCGCTTTACATCCTGCGCCATATGCCCTCCTCCATTAGAGAGGACTATAGTGTTCTCTGTTACCATATCACAAAATATGATGCCGGAGAAGGTATGGCGAGCTATCGGAATGGAGACTACACGACACCGCCTACACCGGCGGTAGCGAGCGTACGTAGTTCTCAATACCCGATGGGCGAAAATAGGGTCCGTTCTTAACTCCCACGTATAGGGACCTAGTACGTGGGAATGAAGAATGGATCACTCGCCTACCGTGGTTTTAGCTCGTCGGTAGAGGGCGGGTAGAGAGCGGATTTAGAGGAGGTCGTCCCGATTCTCGAGGCCTTCCTCTTGATCTGCCTCCGCGATCCCTTGCGGCTCCGTCTCTCGGCTCTCCCACGCCTCGCTCCATCGTTTCGTAGCCGGAAGGCTCTCCGCCTCATGCTCGGTATAGCGTTCGCGAATCTGCGCGAGGAACGGCGTATTGACGCTATCGCCGGCGATAACCGCTTGCCCCGGGGTAAGACCGGGAAGTTCGCTTAGGAGATCCTCGCCGACGTCTTCGACGCCCTTCTTTACGGCATCCTGATCGAGTGGATTCTGAATTTGCATAATGACCTGCGTCTTACACTGCGAGAGGACGTCGTCATCGATCTTACTCGGCCGCTGACTAATGATCCCGATCCCGATGCCGAACTTCCGGCCCTCGCTAAGAATCGTGCCGAGGACCCCGAGGGAGCGAGCATCGCCGTCGGCAGGTGCGAATCGATGGCCCTCCTCCAGCAGTGCGAAGACCGGGAAATCGAGTTCGCTCTCTCGCCCTTTCACGTGGTCGACCCGCTCGTTGTTGATCTTCCGGAAGAGCACACTCAGGAGCATCTGCTGATCCCGGAGATCCATCGTATCGAGCTGAAGGACGGTACACTGCCCCGGCTGGAGAAGCTCAGAGAGGGCAAGATGCTTACTATGGTGGAAGAGATCGCGATCGAGGGCTTTCTCGATGCGCCAGTCGAGGGCGCGAGCACTACTCTCTAACCCCTTTTCTGCGCCGACCTCCTGACACTTCTGCTTAAGCTCATTAACCGAGATGTACTCGCTATTTCCGTCCTCGCCCGGTTGGAGCCTACTCCAGGCTTCGGCGAGAACCTGCTCTTGAGCATCGGACGGATCGTCGAGAAGGGAAAAGAGATCGGATGTGCTCAGCTCGGCGATCCGGATATGAATCTCGTCGGGCTTGATTATCTTTACGTCGGGACCGTAGCCGTCTACCTCCGCTTCGAATCGACTATCAGTTTCCATCTCCGTGAGCGAGCCGTACTCGCCGTGTGGATCCGCAATAAGTACAGAGGCACGGGAGTCCGGCTGCATCATCTCCTCGATAAGGACCGATGCGGTGTAGGACTTCCCGCTTCCGGTAGATGCTAAGACGGAGAGATGCGTCGAAGCGAAGTTATCGATCGGGAGGGTGATCTGCGTTTGGCCCGGCGGCCGGTGGAGGAGTTCTCCGATATGAGCCGAGCCCTCGATTTTGGGGTCGACATCGGTTAGATACTCCTCGAGATCGGCGTCGGTCGCGAGTTTAATGTTCGTCCCCGGCTGCGGCACGATCCGGGGATTCGTGAAGTCGCCGAGTTGGTCGTCGAAGTAGCCGATAACCGTGGCCGTGATTTTGTAGAGATCGACACCCTCCGTCGAGATACCGAGTCGTCGGGCGACGGATTCCGGCGAGACACCTGGATCCGCCATGAAGTTATCCGGGAACCCGCGTTTCTGCTCTCGACCGGTAACGCGAGCGAAGATCTTCTTCTCTTCCTCGACGAGTTTCCCGTCCTCGTTCTCAACCTCGACAGTACTCCGATAGAAGATGAATTCGCCCGTTTTCAGCTCGGTATCGTCGGGCGTAACGAAGACGAACTCGTTCGCCTGATCGCCGGGTTCACAGCAGATGCCGACGGTCATGGATTAGATCCCCTCCATTTTCGTTTCCCATTCGAGATTTTTCTGTATCACGTCGAGTGCGTCCGCTTCCTCGGGACGCTCCTGCTTTAGGCGATCGAGTATCTGTGAGAGGATATCCTCGGCGAAGCCGCCCGCGATATCTACGATCCGTTGATAGTACTCGAGATGGAGTTCGCCGTCAAGCTCGTGGAAGGTAGTAATCTGCTCTCGGGGCATCTTTTGAACGACGTCATCGACTTCGAGGGTCCATCGCGGGATCGAGTGCGCCGCTTCAACGATGTCATCGTTCTCGTCGAGTCGGACATGACCAAGGAGTGCGATCCCGGTGAGGATCTGTTTCTCGTCGACGTAGCTCGGTTGGAAGATGTTCTGTTCCTCGGGCTGGGCGAGCCGTGGCCCTGTTCTCCCTTGATCCGGGTCCACGAGCTGCGTATCGTAGATGACACCGACAAACGCCCGCTCTTGCTCCTCGATCTCCTTTTTAATGTAGACGAACTCGCCGAACTCGTAGTCCGTCGGATCGGGCGGATTCTCTCGCATTCGATCCGTGTAGATCTCGCAGATGTAGTCGACGTGTGAATTCGACCCGATGATTTGCCCGATCTCTGGACTCGTGGTTTCTGTCATGGTTATCGTCGCCTCCGTTTTTTACTGAGAGCTTTGTTATTCCATCTCATCTCGATATCATTTTCATCCGAGAACTCTTGGCAGAGCCGTAAGAATTCATCTCGATCCTCACGGCTAAGGACGGCATCGGTGTCGACCGATTGAATGATCTCCGGGTACCCTCGCCCTACCCCCGCCTCCGCTCGGACGACCGAGAGGATGTGATCAACGAGATCTGCTTCGTAGACCCATCGTGGGAGTTCGATCCGATCTAACTGCGGCCCCGGACCGGTGTTAAGGTAGGTAAAGAGGATATCTTCCGAGAAATCGTAGTCGGTCCCCTGGTACGTCGTCTGAAGTTTCTGTAGGGTGCTATCGCGCTGTGAGCGGAAGAGGACCGTCCGACTACCCCAGTTAGTTAGTAGCTCGTCTAAGATCTGGTAGTCGCGGACGGATCGGTCGGCATCGACTATATCGAGCTCTTTGAGTAGTTTGCCGAGCTCGGTCGCTCGAGACCCGGAAATATACCCGAGCACGGGGACGTTATGATGCTTACTCGCCGCGATAAGGCGAGATAACGCCTCCCCGTACCGAGTTTGTGTCTTCTGATCCATCATCTGTGTAAACGAAAGGATCAAAGATCCATCGTACATCACGACGGGCCGCTTCTCGTCCTCGCTATGTTCCGCAATCCGATCTTCGAGGATCTCCATCTCGGTTTCGAACCGGGTTACAGGCACCTCTTGCTCATCGACGTGGACATACCCGGTATTCGGATCCTCGAAGAGGAGATCGTCCGGTGTGAGGAGTTCCGTTTCGACGTCCTCCTCGTAATCACCCTCTGCCTCGTGGTTATTCTCCATCCACACTACCTGAACGAGGCCGACAGGCTGCTCGAATTCAGCGATCGGATCGATCTGTGAGCCATCAGCAGCGACCGTCGTAACGCCTTCAAACTGACTTCGAGCCCACGTATTTACGTCCTCATGAGACTGCCAGTCGGTGCTCGCTTCGAAGGGGATGCAGAGCCCGTCGTGCTCCGCAAACTCCTGTGTAGGGATCGCACTCGGCGCATCTATCCGGCTTACTCGCCGATCGAACTCCTCTTTCGCTAACCCGGCGAGTGTCTCTGCTGCCTCTTGATAGGCTTCGATCGCTTCGCTACCGATATCTCTCGAGAACTCCGACTTTTTCTCTTCTAGCTCTTGCGCAACGAGGCGTCTATAAAGCGGCATCTATTGCTCCACCACCTTCGTCGCGCCGTTCCGCTTGCGAAGGGTAATCGCGTGTTCGGTCATCGATCCGAAGGTGTCGTCGTGACTAACGACCGTTAGCTGATCGAATCCATCGAGCTCCTGAATTTGATCGACGAGATTTCCTTTCTTCTCGTCGTCGAGGTTCGCGGTCGGCTCATCGAGGAAGACGACATCTACGTCGCTTAATAGCTGGAGCACGGCGAGCCGTACTGCTAGGGCCGCGCTCATCTTCTCGCCGCCACTTAGCTTCTGGAAGGGCTTTCGCTGATCGTTTTCTTCGACGATGATCTTGTAATCCTTCCGCCATTCAAGTTTTTCGCCGGGATTCCCGCGAAGCTGCCGGAATATCTTATCGGCTTCTTCCGAAATCTGCTTGATCATTACCTCCCGAACCTGTTCCCCGGCGTCATCCATCTTCGTTCGAAGGAATTCGCCGTACTCGAGGTCTTTCTCGAGCTCTGAAAGTTCGGTCTCCTTTTCATCGAGCTCCTCCTTTGCTTCCTCCATTGCCTCGATCTCCTGCTCGACCTCCTCTAATCGATCCGATTTTTCATCTATCCGGCCATCATATTCTCGAATATCGCCACGGAGATCCTCTACTGTAGACTCGAGCTTGTCTAACTCCTCTTCGTCGAACTCGGCGTCCTTCTCTTCCAGCTGTTCTCTTAGCTCCGTAGCTTCCGTCTCGAGATCGTCGATCTCCCCGCTAAGGGTTTCGACCCGCTCTCGGCGTTCCTCGACCTTATCCGCCGTCTCTTTCTTACTAACGTACTTCCGATGGTCGTCCTCAAGTTCGTCTAGCCGATCTTCGATTTCTTCGATCTCTGTCTCGAGATCCCCGAACTCATCGAGTTCCTCCTGCTTCCCCTCCTTTTCCTCCTCTACTTCGTGGATCCGCCTCTCTACCTCTTCGAGTTCGCCCTCGGCGTCCTTATTATTCTTGTACGTAATCTCTGCCTCCTGATACTCGGATCGTGGGTCGTCTAATTCATCGAGTTCGGCTGTAACCTCGGACTTGGACTCGGCATCCTCTTTCGCGTCTTCAATGCGTGTCTTGATCTCCTCGATTTCCGCCTCCTGCTCTTCCTTCTCCGCTTGTTCTGCTTCTAACTGGGGATAAAGGTCATCGAGTCGCTGGACTTGCCGCTGCGCTTCTTCCGCTTCCTCGATCTCGTCCTCGAGGCCTGCTAACTCGGCATCGATCTCTTCGATCCTATTCTGCGCATCGCTCTTCGCCTCGCGTTTTTCCGCCAAGACGTCTTCCCGATGGTCTGCGTCGAGATCTTGCCCGCAAGTCGGACAGCTCGCTTCATCGACGTCCTCAAGGATCTCTATTGCCTCATCGTACTCCTCGATATTCGCTTTGAGCCGCGACTTCTCATCGCGTAGTTTCTGTTCTTTCTGCTCTAGTTCCCCTAACTGGTCTGCCGTTTCCTGCTTCGCTTCGATTTCCTCGATCTCTTGCTGGAGATCGTCTATTTCGTCTTCCGTTTCCTTGAGTTCGCGTTCTTCTTTTTCGACTGCTTCTCGGAGATCTTCAATCTCAGTCTCTTTCGCCTTGATCGCCTCTAACCGCTCCTCTAATTCCTCTTGGCGCTGTTTCGGCTCCTCTAGCTCCTCCATCCGTTGCCGTGCCTTCTCCGCTTTCTCGTGAGCATCTTCTAGATTCTCCTTCTTCGCCTCTAACTCGGCGATTTGTTGATCTAGCTCCCCGATTTCGGTCTCTATTTTGCCCTTCTGTTCTTTCTCTTCGCGGAGCGTATCCAGCTTCTTGTCTTTCTTCTCATACTCTTCATACGCATCTTTGACCTCCTCGATAATCTCTTGCGCCTCTTCGGCCTCCTTGAGAGCAGCCTCTGCCTCTTCGAGGGATTCCTCTTTATTCCCGATCTTGTTCTCCTTTTCTCTGATCTCCTGTTGAAAGTCGTCGATAGCCTCTTTTAGTTCTTGAAGCGATTCCCGATCGTCTTCTTTCGCTTCGAGCTCCTCTTTCGCGTCGTCCAGCTTCTGGTCGAGCTCTTGAATCTCTGACTCGAGGTCCTCCTTTTCCTCTCGAGTTTCATTGAGACCGTCGACCTGTGCTTTTAGCCCTTCTAGGTCTTTTTCTACCGCGGTGATTTCGTTTTCAATCTGGTCGTTTACATCTTTGAGATCGCTCCAGACCTCGTCGTAGACGTCGACATCAAGAAGCGGATTGAAGACATCTTCTCGATTGGCCTGTGTCTTCGCGAAATCGTCGATAAACTGCGTCTGGGGAACCCCGATACTAGACTTCCAGAGTTTTTCTAGATCGTTCGATTCGGGAACGCCTAGGTGCTCTTTGAGCCATTCGACTCGTTCCTCCTTCCCGCTCAAATTGAGCTTATTCCCGTCTGCATCTACTATTTGGTGAGTAGATCGGTTAGCGTATCGTTCGACGGTGTACTCATTTCCGTCCTTATTCGAAACGAAGCTCACCGCGACCTTCCCACTACTCTCTCCGTCTCTTACGAACTCGGACTGGGTAAGACGAAGGTAGTCGAAGAGTGCGAACCCGACCGCTTCTTGGATCGTCGACTTCCCGGCACCGTTCTTCCCGACGACGGCGTTTACTCCCTCGGTGAGGTTGACTGCCCCCTGATCGTAACTTTTGATATTCGATAGGTTAACTTCCGTAATTCTCATTCATCATCACCCCCCGTCTCCGGGAAAAGCTGTCTCCGCTGGTCTTTGACTGTCTCTGCGACGGCTTCCGGCGACTCCCCTGCTAAAAGGCTCCGTTTCACGGTCGAGAGTGATTCTGCGACCTCTTCGGCCTCGCTCTCGTACCGCGAATCTTGACTGGCTAACTGTTGAAAAACGGCCTGCTCGAGTCTCGTTCTATCGATCTGGCCATCGTCTCCTCGAATCTCGTTCCCATCCTCTTCGAGATCTTGGATGACGCTAATGGCTTCCCGTGTCTCGATCGCAGGCTTTAGGCTAACGTAGATCGCGTCGGTTTTCTCTTCGACGATCTCCCGTATCCGGTCGATATCTAGCTGTGATCGGCTGAAGTTGAGAAGTCCGGTGAGATGCAGATCGATTACCGGGTCTCGGGGGTTTCCTTGTCGGGTATGATGTTCCTTTTTCTGGACCCTATGGAGATTCGGAATTTCCTCTTTGATCGTCTGCTTGAAGCCTTCCTCGAGCTCCTCGGGGGTATCGTAATGATCGACCTCGAAATCAATTCGGTAGAAGGGACGTCGCTTTGTGAGCCGATGGTTCGCGTCGATGCTTCCGTCTTTGTTACAATCGGCTAGATAGTACCCGAGATCCCATTGCGCCTCTCGGGTATCATGTGCCTCGAGCGAGCCGGGGTTGAATATCCATTCATCATGGCTGTACTGCTTATGGAGATGCCCGAGACCGAGATAGTCTACGAGGTCTTCTAACGGTTCTAACTGGTTATAGGAGAGCCCACCGCTCATCCCGGGAATATGCCCTTCAATCCCAAAGTGGCCGAGAAGAATAGTGGTATCGGCCTCGCCCTTCTCATCGTTAACTTGCTGGATCCCGTCCGCGACCGTTTCTAAATACCGCGACGTCTGTTGTCCTAAGTATTGAAGTCCGAAGATGCGGACACCGTCGATTTCGACATATCCAGCGGATGTTCCCGGAGCTTCGAAGTCGTGTTCGTCATATATTGGGCCATCCTCGGAGAGATCCGCTCTAAGCAGCACGAGATTCTCCTTCGCATGGAGGTACTCGAGCCAGTGGAGATCCTCTTTCCAGAGATTTGCGTCGTGGTTTCCTCGAATCCCGACGACGGGGATTTCTGCTTTCCGGAGCTTTTCGAGCCCCTTCTCCGCGTCACGGAGTGCGAGCGCGTTTACGTTCTTATTATGGAAGAGGTCCCCCCCGAAGACCGCGAAATCCACCTCTTCGTCGATCGCTTGTTGTATTAGCCAGTTATAGGTGAGATTCATATCGTCCCGGCGTTTCTTCGAATTATACTGCCGGTGTCCGATATGGGCGTCCGAGAAGTGGACGAACCGTGTTTGGTTATTGCTTGTCATAGCTAGTGTCCTCCCATCACCAATTGGTTAAACCATTACCATATTCTCTGTGATACTGATACATGCTGCAGGTTTCCGGCCTATTCCTACGTGAGACCGCGGGAGAGCGATGTTTTACCTTCCTAAATGCCGTTGTGATGATTGAGAGATACCTCGCTTAACCTTCATACATCACACCTACACGTTGCATATATTGGTTAACTTATTGGAGTGTTCTTGAGATATGGTAGGTATCCACAATGCCAAAGCTCCACAAATATGCCGCATCTAATCCGAAAGACGGATTCTACATCTACGCGAGACATAATGGACAGAACGTTACCTATCAGGTTACGAGCCTCGCGCGACGAATCTTCGATCAAATCGGTTACGGCGATAAGACGGAGATCACCGGTGAGATGCTCTATACGCTCCATCGGCTTCGCCTTGTCTACACGAATAAGTCCGGTGTCGAACCCCCGACCTCGCTCGACGAGATTACAGACGAGGTAGACGTCCCCTCCTCCGCGGAAGGCGATCGGAAGCAGTTCTTCCATACACTCCTCGAGGAAGGGGGCCTCGATCAGGAGGAACACGAGGACCTAACACAGTATCTCGAATCGCAGGATCTCGCGCCGAAAACCGGAGACGGCACTTCGGGGCCATTGCCAGCAGAGGAGTGGCGACCGTCGGAACCCGATGCGACGGACATCTACCGTGGGACAGTCGATTTCTTCAACGATACCGGTGGCTACGGGTTCATCGACTGTCCACTCCTTGAGGATGATGTGTTCTACCATATGGAAGATATGGGAGGACGCGATATCCAGGAAGGAACTCCCCTTGAGTTCGTCTGGACAGAGGCCGAAAAAGGACCACGGGCAACGTATATTCGAGAGCTCGATGATGGGGAGATAACTACGTATAAACGGACGCGCTCGATTGATCCACTTGCTGGACGCCCACCGCTCGATGTGTTTCAAGAGGCAGAATCGTATGATGCGGATGTAACCACTACCCTTCTCGGAACCGGCGGTCATTGGGCCACCGAAGAGCGTGTTCCGAACACGGTCATGCTCGAACGGGAGCCCGAACTCTTCCTCTTCGATGTCGGTGAGGGCGCACACCGACAAATGCAGCGCCATAAGACCGGGTTTGCTCTTGACACGATCTTCCTCACCGCTACGGAAACGGATCATATCGGCGGACTCGGCCCCCTTCTGAAGGCCCTCTCACTACAGGGGCGAACGAAAGAACTCGAGCTCTATACCCCTGTAAGCGGGATGGAAACGATCGAATCGATCCTCGATCTCTATGGCGAGTACGAGTTTTCGATTGAGGTAGAGCCGGTCGAGGATGGCATCGTCTACGAGGGCGACACCTACACCATCGAAGCCTTTCGAACCGATGTAGACGGCACTCAGCGGGGCTACGTCGTAGAGGAAGCACCACGACGAGGCACGTTTAATCGGGATCGGGCGGAAGACCTCGGTATCTCACCCGGGTATGATTTTACTCGTCTCTGTAACGGCGAGGTAGTAACGACCGAGGACGGGAAGGAAGTCGATCCACGAGAAGTGGTGGGCGACCCGACGCCCGGACGGAAACTCGTCTACACCGGCGATGTCGCGACCCCGGAGGAGATTCCAGTTATCGCAGACGACGCAGATCTCCTCATTCATGAAGCCGCCTATCTCGAGGGGGAGATCGATGACTCGGAGCATGCGACCGCGAAGGTAGCCGGAGAAATGGCACAGAAAGCAGGGGTCGACTCGCTCGTCCTAACGAATATTGCTCCCATATCCGAGCGGCAGACGAAGCAGCTCGAGGAACAAGCGGCGGTGCAATTCGACGGCGAGGTGGAGCTCGCAACTGATGGCACCACGCTAAGCCTTCCTGTTCCGGAATCGACGGAACCACCGACGACGAAACCAGCTATCGACTATGGTGAGCCGGTCGCCGAATCCGATCTAGAAGAAGGAATGTATGTTCGGCTAACCGTGGATCGGGAAAAGGACTCAGGCAAGGGGCTCTCGAAAGGAGGGTCGGTACACATCCGGAATGGTAGGGGGTATGTCGATGAGGCCGTGACTGTAAAGATCGTTTCTAAGAAGACAGGATACGCTATAGCGGAAGTCGAAACCCCATCGTCGGGAACGATGGTGTACCCATACAAACCAAACACAGCCTCATCGGGCGGATCAAAACAGAGTACTTCACAGTCCCGAAAGAGTTCGTCATCCAGTTCAGGGAAAGGGTCATCAGGTCAGAAACGAGTCTCGCGTGGGTCGAATCCTTTCAAAAGTGGGGGTTCGAATCATCTCCGTGACTTAGTCCGAAAGAAGCACTAAATACCATGAATTCGATCGAGGGACACCGAGAGCGACGTAGAAAATAGTCTTCTCGAGGATAATAAATAAGAACGATGAAAATAGAGTAGACTGTAATGTCCGCCTCGGAAGTCTTTAGCCAGACACAGCCGACATCCCACGAACTCGCGCAAGTGATTACGGCGCTCGATGAGACCCAGCCCGAACTCTATCATGTGCGATGGGAGAGCGAGGATCGAAACCATAGCACGACGTATGATGTCGAGGAGTTCCGTTTCGGGAACGGGCCGAAAATCAAAATTCGGAGGCAGATCGAACGGGCAGGTGGGCGAGCAGAGTATCTTATCGACTCGAACCCGCAAGGACAACCTCAAATCGTGCATCTCCGAAAAGATGGGTATCGCGATCGGAGCCGCCTTGTCGAGATTAACATTCTCTCGGACGATATCGAGTGGCGGCATAAGCTACAGTACGTGAGCGAAGAGCTCCGTCAGAGACTAAATTTCCCGACACCCGGTCTCGATCGGTCATAACGGTAGGAGCCTACCTCTACTTCCTTGAACATGAGTAAGAGGGAGGCCCTCCCCGCCGTTCTTAACTCACACGTACTAGATCCCTATACGTCCGAGTTAGGAACGGCGAGATCGGCGATCCCATAGGTGCCGATGTGTTCGTCGGAAACGACCTCATAGACGTGCGCTCCGGTCGAGGTAGCATTCTCCTCGATGGTGAGTTTCCCGTGCTCCGCGAGCCGATTAAGCGTCTGACGAACGGTATTCCGGGCGATCGAGGAAACCCCTTCGGCGAAGCCGGTCTCTGCCTCGATGATGGCGGCTTCGATCTCTGTGACGGTCGCACAGTCATGTCGTTTCATTTGTTCGACGACAGCCCGTTGCTTCTCTCCGTAGGGCCATGCGATGTCGTCGATCGTGTAGTCGACGAGTGAGTCCGGGAGTGCATCGGTGCAGCAGAAGACAATCCCACTTATCTCACGTTTCCGTGCCCACCGGCCGACCATCTGTGCATTATTACACTCGCGCACGCTTGCGAGAAGATCCTCCGCTTTATCTGCGTCAGGACCGACGAATTTCCGCCCATGTGCCCGTTTCCGACCGGTCTTATGGCACACAGTACAGCCAGATCCTCTGCAGTGATCACAGAGACACCGGTCGCAACCATCGCCACGTCTAGTACTACACTTCTCGCAGAGAATATCATAGCCACGATATTCGGGGCGGGCGGTATATCCACACTCGGCGAGACGGTCGAGTATCGGATCATCACCGGGATCGATGGATGCGTAGAGAAAGCCGACACTTTCGTCTCTGAAATCGTTCCGACTCTTTTGCTCGCCATGATGCATCATCACGGGTTCCTCGATTCCGACTTCATCCATGAGGGTCCCGATCCGATTCCTGATACTCTTCGGTGCTCCGGCGGTCGAGAATTGATCTGGATATCGATTATAGAGTGTTTCGATGATAACTTGGGCATGTTCTTCGTAGAAGTTCTCCATATTGGTCATCGGTCGACTTGCCTGACCTACTTGGACGACCGTTAGTTCTCGCTCAAACAACCGCCATAACTGCCGTTCATCGCGATCGAGCACACGTTCGATATCGATGTCCGGAAGAACGTTCTGTTCCCAGAGGGGTGGACAGGGCCATGCATCAAGGCCGATTACGCTCCGACTTACGGAGAAATCGGGGATATTTCGGACCGAGCAGACCTCATTATCGGCATTAACGACGACCGATAACCACTTCCTTTCAGTTTGTTCTTCGGCGTCATTATAATTATCGGACTGGTTTGATGCATATTCGAGTATCGCTGTCGATCGCCCGTTTTGGTCCGCCTCTTTCGAGAAAGCTTTCCAAAGTACCCGCGTGAGGACCGGAGCGTGCTTATGGGCGTTTTCCCCATAGTGAGGCCAGTCTTCCGACGGATCCTGTTGAATTGATTCCTCTACTTCCGTAGCGTCTACATCGGAGCGGGCAAGCGAAACGAACTGTTCCCAAGTTTTAACCGGCGCATCGATCTCGCGTAAGAACGATCTGACCATCCTTTGAATCCGCTGCTGATGGTGTTCATCAGAATCGCCGAATTCAGTGGTATACCCCGGTTGTTCATCTTGGAGAACATTCGTTCCCTGGCGAAGACTCGGTACATGTAGGAGGGGATCGGTCGCGATGATGAGGTCATAGCAAGGCGCATCGTAGTCATCGTGTCGCGGCACATGTTCCCACTGTTCCCGAAGTGGACACGTGGCTTCCCCGGCACAACATGGGAGAGTGCCGTCATAGAGCCACTCCGCTCTACTGTGGCTCTCGCCGGCCTGATGGCCTCGAGTTTCGATTTCATCGTTGAACCACTCACTTGCGGGAATTCCTTCGATCCAGACCTCATCGTCATAATCGCCTTTCGCAACGGGGCAAAGATCATCATAACTTTCGAGAACGGCTACTTCTAAACCATTGTCCTGAGCCCGGTTTTTTGCCTCATTGCGTGCTTCCGTTGTCCCGACAGAGAGCACGACTGGCTCACCGCCGGTAATATCCCGACGATCAAGCCATCGTGTTCCGACGATTAATCCGGTCTTCCCGAGGGCCGTCGGGGCGACGAAGAGACGATTTTGCCTTTGGGCCATCGTCTCGAAAAGCGCGCGCTGGAGGCGCACTTGGACCTGATCTGTCGTCGGCCACTCGAAGCCATGTTCTCGGACAGCCCGTCGCCGTTCGTTCGGGTCCAGTGCTCCGAGCTTCTCTATAAGCTCGTCAAGGGGTGTCGTAGTTTTCCGATCAAAGATCTCGTCGACTGTGCGGATAGCTCGATCGACGATAGTGTTGAATTCCTCGGGGGAGACCTCATTCACGAGGGGGAGTCGGCAGAGTACCCGCGCTATCTGGTCTCGATCTCGATAGCCGCGTTGCTCCCACGTGAGGAGTGTACTCCCGGCAAAGAGTGCCTCCTTCGGCGAGGGGAACTCGTCGATCTCCCCTTCCGAAAGTCGTGTAAACGTCTCTGATCGGCTTTTCACACACCGAATGAGTTCGTCTTCGGAAACGCGGAGTTCGCTCGCTCCTTGAGCACTACTCATCCGACATCACCTCGCTCTCGATGCGCAAATCACGGTTCTGAATCGGTTCTCCTCGGCATTCGTCCGTTGTGTCGGTTTGCCGTTTGGCTTTCATTGTTTAGTCTTCTTGTCGGATATGACGGGGAGAACCGGAGCCACGGCTGCCGGCGACCTTCTGACAAAATACTTATGTGCGTGGGAATCGACCACTACATTAGTACTCGTCGCGGCCACGGAACCGGGCGAGTTCTCCTCGAATTGCTTCGTGTCGTCGGTGTGGGTAGGTCCAGATCCGACGACGCTTTCGGAGACGACTATCGGCTAGTATCGCGGTCCTCCGAACTGGATTTCTCGTTCTGCTTCCTACCCTCTGGTTCGCCGATCGCCTGGAGGTCTAATTCGATAAGATCCCCATAGTCGAGCGCTAGTTCGTCTCGTACGGGCCGTGGAATGACGACTCGGCCGTTCTTTCGAATCGGGACGGTTACGCGCATGGCACTATATGGCGATACGTGCCATAGCATGATAGTAGTTACTTATAAGGGTGACATGCTCGTACGAGACGATTGATGGAGGAGGGATTTATATGAGTGATCGAAACGCGGGCTTCCTATGGGAGAACGAACGACGGTATATCGATAGCGCGGAACTCGAGGGTACTAAGCCGCGGAAGGTCAAATCACAGCTAAAGAATAGCTCGGCGACTGCAACGACGGTCGGGAGGACGCTTCGAACCTACCGCCGGGATCTCGAGCGTGTAGAGAAGTTCTGGCAAGAACGTATGGCCGACGAAGGCGGGAAATACTACCTTGATGATGTCATCCACCCGGCGAACGAAGACGAGATCCGGAAGCTCCACACTCTCCTCGGGAACTGGCTAGAGCGGGCGGAACGGGACTTCGTCGAGCAAGAGGACGAGATCCTCGCGGTCCATCTCTACCCGCTCTGGCAGGATCTCGATATCGACGGGGAGACCCACCCCGTGAGACATCTCTTCGGGGAGCGCGACGATGGTGAACCCGATTCGGAGCGAACGCCGAGAGCGGAGCTCATTGCCCGTCGCGAGGCGCTAATATGCCTACTCGAAGACCCACAGTTGCGTGAGATACTGATGTGGGTAGACGAGCATCCGAATCGGAAAATCCCGAAGGAGAAGGAGCAGAACGGGAAGGGAAAGCGGTGGGAAGCAAGTCGGTGGCTCCGAAGTGAATACGGACTCGTCGAAGAGACGGGTGGCTTCGACCATGTCTATGTCCTCACTCGTCGTGGTGAAGCCGTACGAGATGCGCTGTCTAAACTCTCGACCTCCGAGGCCCAAGCGGTAGCCGATCTCGATACCGAAGAGACGTTCCGAACATGGTTACGGCTTCTCAACCGACGGAAGGCGCGTACCGAATAAGCGCCCTATCTATTCTAATGAGAGTATCACCCTCGGTGCTTAGTCTCCAAATTCTCTATGAACCATATCGATCTCATCGATACCCCATTTCCGAAGCTTTTCAGCTACTTCCTCCGGTTGACCTGGGATTTCCCCTTCCACGCCATGGATATTGTCATCTTCATTGCGTATCTTACGTTGTAATCTTTCTTCTTCTGCCGGCATTATACCAAGATTGAACCAAGATATCCTCCTCGGTCGTGTCCATGATGAGATAAGAAGACCTGTAGCGATAAATTCGCCATTTTGAAGCATTAACTTTGCAGAAGATAGGTCCATAGTTAGTACATCAGTTTTTCCGTTATGACTTGGTCCAAGTACACGAACATCGGTATGTATCATATCAATTATTTCCTTATTATTCATTATTATCACGTTTTTCTAGTCATCTTTTCCTCACTGGTTGTGAGGGGGTTGTTTCAGTGGGAATGACCAACCCGTTTGATTAGTACTGATGATTGGCTAAAAACCTACCTAATACCGTATATACTTAACCCTTAAAACCGGATTTTTGGCCCTTGATCCGATATATCTCCAGTATTCCATGTACCATCTAGATTACTAGTATTGGGGTAGGTCGTATAATGTTTGCCCCAGATTCGGGCCAAAATGGGTAGTATTTGCCGAGAGTGGGTACCACTAGCTAAAGTACTACCATATTCATTGAATGTGCGGTGTACTTTCTCGTTGGTCTTCTAGGAAGTTGTGCAGAGCGATTGGTGATAATGGAGCGTAATATCCCGACAAGTCGGTCTCAATCTCTGTACCCAAATGAGTCAGGACATTTCCGGGGTCGGTGATGTGTGCACGGCGCTCACAGACCTTTTAGAAAGGAAGGACCAGTCCTTCTCCTCTGTCCATGAAATCCCTCGATTTTTGAGATAGAGGCGGCTTCGCGGTCTATCCCATTCGGTTGAGTGCGTCTCTACGATCCTCGACCGGCGTTTGATCGTATCGCATCGTCGTCTTCGGGGATTTGTGCCGGAGTTGTGTTTGTGCCGCGGCGAGATCCTCTTCGCGGGTCATGTAGGTCCCGACCGAGTGTCGAATCGTGTACCAGCTCATTTGTCGGTTCTCAGTCGGGATCTCTGCAATCTCGCAGAGCCGCTCGAGAACGTAGATCAATGAGTGCGACGTGTACGGATTCCCCTCGCGGGTAAGCCATAGTGCGTCACTCGAATGGTAGGGATCGTAGTGTGCTCGTTCATTCAACCATCGTTCTAACGCCGTTGCCGTCCGATCCGTTACCCCGACGATCCAGTTCTCTCGATTCTTCGAGGACTCATCCTTTGGAATCCGGAGCACTCCGTTTTCGACGTCGACCCATTCGATCGTGGCACGACCGACCTCAATTGGTCGGAGACCAGTATCGAGACTCGTCCAGACGAGACTCGGAATTTTCCACCCGTTCGCACGGTCCCAATCGTCCGGCCCGATCTCGGCCTTCGGTTTCCCGAAGCGTTGTGCTAAATGGGTTTTCCACTCGTCACGTTCCACGGGTGTCAGACCGGTGTAGGCCGGAATCGAACCGTACTCGAGCGCAGCCTCCCGAATCTGTTTCCGCTCTTCGACAGTGAGGTAGTCCCGGGGTTGGGAAAGCGATTGCGTGAAGGTGTGGTCGGGATCCCACTCGCCGGTCTCGCCGAGTTCGTGGCGTCGCCACTTGAAGAGCCGCTGAAGGCATTTCTGTGTACTCGCCATATGACCCGCGCTATACTCGTTCTCGTCGTAGAGAAGGCTCGTAATGTAGCGTTCGGCGTCGTCCGCGCCTACCTTCGTCGTATACCCCTCGTGGTCATCCCATACCCATCTGTAGAATTTGTCGGCCTTCTGTGCCACCTGTCTGACCGTCGACCACGCATACCCCTCGACTTTCTCCGGGTCCTTCCCACACCGGAGAAGCCACCTGACGAGACTCGCTTTGTACTCTTCGTAGTCGACTAACTGTCGGTCATTTAGCTGTGCACGGGTAGGCTCGTTTACGATCGGGATATCCTCGATCGTGAGTGGATTCTCCCCCATCCCTACCCCCGCTGGTGATTAGGGTAGGCTCGGAGTTTCAATGAGCCTGATAGCTTTTGTAATCGCTGTACGACGGTGAGGTCGGTAGTCGAACCCGGACTATGAGCTGTGATCCGCATCTTTCGTTCACCTAGTGCGGACCGAGAAAACTGCGAGACAGCTCTGCTGTCTCCATGCGCGGACCGGGATTTGAACCCGGGCCATGAGCTTGGAAGGCTCAGGTCCTACCACTAGACCATCCGCGCGCATTCTTCGATTTTCGTTCCACGTTTAAGGCTCTTCCTTTTCCTCGTGACCGCCCGCTGGCGATCAGCGTCGCCAGCGGAGACGAATCAGCCACCTTCGAAACGGGACTATTCGGTCGTCCCAGTGCCCGCGACCGTCGCATAACAGTTCCCGCTCGAGAGTTCCCACTCGAGTACCTCGAGGTCGCTCTCGGCGAGATCGGCCTCGAACTCGTCGGGGGCGTAGATATGGTAGAAGCGGTCGACCGCCTCGCCGCCGGGGAGGGTCCACTCGACCGTCGTATCGAACCCCTCGGTTTCCTCGAACCGGTCGTGGGCAGTCGACCACGCGCTGACCAGCGCGCGGCCGTCGGGGGCGAGTACCCGCGCGAGGTCGTCCAGACTCGCCCGGCGGGCCGCCCGCGTCGGCAGGTGGTGCAGCGTCGCAACGTAGACCGCGATATCGATGCTGTCGTCGGCCAGCGGGAGCGTCGACGCGTCCCCCTGAACCAACTCGACGTCGAAGTCGCGCTCGAGCGCGCGCTCCCGACCCGTCTCGAGCAGCCCGCGGCTGACATCGAGGCCGACGACCGTCTCGAGGCGGGGCTCGAGGAGTTCGGC
The DNA here is from genome assembly GCF_041894845.1 of Natrinema sp. H-ect4. NCBI lineage: Archaea > Methanobacteriati > Methanobacteriota > Halobacteria > Halobacteriales > Natrialbaceae > Natrinema > Natrinema sp. H-ect4. The sequence goes on along the minus strand of NZ_JBHDYC010000002.1, from coordinate 475,849 downwards.
GTGGCGACAGTTGCCGCAGCCGAGATCGAGTCCGACGCCGGTGCGGTCGGTCGCGTGGGCGTCGACGAAGGCCTCGACTTCGGGCCAGGCGTACTCCCGCGTAGACGCGAAGTGGGTCGCGATCCGGTCGTAGGTGTCGCGCACGTCGGCGCGGCGGGTGCGCTCGTCGTCGTGGCTATGAGTTCGATCGCGTTCCCGATCCTGGTCCCCGGCCATCGTCGGGTTTCGTCGACGAACCCGCAAAAAATGTTCGTAACCCATCGAGGAGTTGCATTTGTCTCTCCTGTGGATACTCTCCACTCGCGACGACTACCACGAAAGCCCCTGCCGCGCTCGACCGCCCGGGCCTCGCTTCGCTCCTCGCTCCCGTCGGTCGCTCCGGTGCGTACGTCGTCCGGGACGGATCGACCGCGACAGCCCCTTTCAGTCCCACCTGTATCGGCTGACCGGGATGCCACCGCGGGTGGGACTGAAAGGGGCTGCTGGCTCCGGGAAGACGGACGACGCAAGCACGCGACCGACGGGAGCGCGCATCGAGTCCCTCGACCGGAGCCAGCAGGGGCTTTCGTCGTGGTTTCGGTCAGTCCCGTCTCTGCGGTTCTCTGGAAAATCGGTACACCAGTCCGTATCAGAGCCGCTGGACTTGGCCGGGGCTGAGCCGACAGCCACACGGACCCGCGATATGCTCCATCGGCCCGCGAGTCGTGACCGTGATCACCGCGTCGTCGCACTTCGGACACGGCGGAAAACTCGAGCGCTCGTCTCGATCGTCGTCGCCGTCACCGGCGGCTTCGCGCCCGCTCGAGCCCGAGTCGCGGTCGGTCATCGCGGCTCTCCGTTCGTGTTTCGGGCGTTGTGACTCGAGGGTCGGCGATCGTGGCGGTACTGGTGTCGTCGTGCGAGACGTTTATGTCTCGGTAGAAGTAATTGAATCATGGCTTGCAAACGGCTCGTGTTTGGAAGCCACGCTTCGGGTGCTGTAACACCCGGGGCATTTTAGCGCATGCCCCCGCGTTCGGAACCGTCGCTTCCGTTCCGATACTGTTTATACTGTAACTTATAGCTATTGGAATAAACGGTCTACGGAGTGTTTCGCCGGGTTGGTGGGTATTTGAGTGGTCTCGGACTCGCTCGAGGAGGGGGAGTTAGATTCGTGTGAATGCGGGACTGTGACGGGGACTCGAGGAATTCGAGGGGTTTATCTATTCCCGTCGGAAAGTGAGAGATGCGCTCGAGGGCTTGTAGATCAGCGGTAGATCACTCCCTTGGCATGGGAGAGGCCCCGGGTTCAAATCCCGGCAAGTCCACTACAATTTTGGCCGACGAACTCTTCGCATAGGGTGAGGCGGCCGTGTTCAGATTAGTTGATTCCATACGTACGCGTAGCTCTGGAGCCACGTTTCGGCGGTATTCGGTTCGGCGTTTCTAAAACAATTTCCGAACTGGTAGGCTCGTCGTTTTACTTCTTGAAAGAGACGTTCAACGGCGTTCCGATTTCCGTGTGTTTCGTGTCGAAATCGGAGGCTGTGTCGGTTGAGTGCAGCTTTTAGCCAGGGTCCAGAATCGACGAGAAACACGGCGTCGTCGACATCGTGTTTCTCGGTGAGTTCAGAGAGAAAGATCGAGGTGACACCCTCGTTTCGCGTCAGAAACAGCCTAACATGGAGAAATTTGTTCGTTTCGGGATCGACAGCAGCGTACAGCCAGTCGCGCTGATTGTCGAGGTGGATCACGGTTTCGTCGAATGCGATGTGATCCGGCTGGGCACCGTCTGCCGGCTGTAAGTCGGCTTTTTGAACCCAGTTATGAACGGTCGAGCGCGCCCGTTCGACACCGAAGCACTCTAAGACAGAGACAGTATCTGAAAGTGACAATCCGCACAACTGGAGCTGGATACTAAGTTCCATGAGCTCGCGCGGTGTCTGCTCGCGCTCCACAAAATCTAAGTCGATCCCGATACTAGATCCGTCGAGGCGGTCGAATTCTGGCATAGCACAACGAATTCCACCGCCTCACTCCTTCAAACTCTAATCTGAACAGCGCCGGGTGAGGCTGTGGCAATAAATATAGCCGTGCAATCCGTACAATTTCGTATGACTCCGAAGGATTCCACGGTCACTCAGTCCCGCGTGCTGGCCGGCACCCATCGGATCCCTTCGGGCATGGCTGCGTGGAAACTCGCCGGTGTTGCCCTCCTTCTCCAGATCGTCTTGCTCTGGGACGTAGGCGCATTATTCGTGACCGACGCGCTCGTCCCAGGGAGCATTGGCCTGAGCGATTACCCATTCGCTGACCCCGCGGTGATGATGCTCAATCGGCTTCTCGTCGTCGCCGTGTGGGCGCTTGCCGTCGGGGTCGTTGCTTACTGGTGCTGGAAGCGAGGCCTCCTCCATCGATTGTTCACGTGGGAGTATAACAGCACCGTGCTCACCGCGATCCTCGCCGCTGTAGCCCTCCACGTAGCAGACAACCTCGTGATGTCGACGGTCGGATCGGAAGACCTCTTTCCGCGAGTGCTCGGCGAGTACGCGATCTTTGCGTCCACGTACGGATCGCCGGACGGCGCGATCGTATTCCTCACGCAACTGCTGTACTACCTGCTTGAGACGTTGGTCGTTGTCATCATGATCGCTCTGTTTCAGCGGGCCGGCGAGCAGCAGTTCGACATACCCGCAGTACCGTGGGGCGGGATCGGCATCGCCCTCACGTGGGGTGCGTTACATTTGCTGACGGGCGGTACGTTCGAAATGCTCGTCCTTCCACTCGGGATGGGGATCGTCTATCTCCTCGGAAATAAACACGTCCTCCCCGTCGTTCTGGTAGTGGTCCTCGCCTTCCTCGTCTAACTGTTACGGTGCTGTATGATTGACAGCCACCCCGCCCTGAAGGGGCATGACGAGACGCATCGCGTCTCGGTGTCGTTCGAGAGACGTCGTCTCTCGTGATGCCGAGATGGCCGGGCCATCTCGAGCCACGTCCGAAAACGCGAAGCGGTTTCGAGGACGAAGATTCCCAACCGCCGTTGGGATAGTGTGGTTTCCGACGTGGCCTGTTCTTGCGGTGCGAATGCACCAGTTTCCGTGTCAAAGTAATCAAGAAGTAAATTCTCTGTTGGAACGAGCATGCGTACTGCCCGATGAGTTTATTAATTTATTTGAAAAATCAGTCCGACTGGGAGAGAGTGATCGATAATAGCCACTGCACACCTGATCGCATGACTGCATTGCGATCAGCGTGTAACTCCTTTCAGTGGCTACTATAGTAATCCAACCAATTTATTGATATTTATCGATAGCACCCGTTCCACCGCCCTGTCTCGTCATAAACGGACGCTGTGAATCTCTCGAGTGGGTCCCTCGAGTCCGTCTTTGCCACATACAAAGCACACCGGTGATGACGAGCGAATCCTCGGTCGCGGAACCACACGAGTACACCGCATTCTCGGTGATCAATTATGTGCACTCCTCGTAGGCGTCCGGAAGGTGCTCGCGTTCGCAATCGCTGAGTCGCGATTCCCCCTTCTGTACTTCCGATAGCTTCACTGGTGGATGGTGCTCCGGCGAACGGCAAACGTCGCGGACCGCGGGCAGCAGTGACAGCTGTCGTCGTAGACGAGTTCTGAAACGGAGTCCAGCCCACGACGAATCACGGTAGTGAGCCCTGTGAAGCTTCGGTCTGCGATATCTTTCGGGCGTTTCGTCTCTCCTATCGAGGAGTCGCTGACGTGGGGTCCGATTTTTCCTGCTGGTCGGTGAACGGGACATCATGCGTATCGCCTCTCCCCTCGGCTACTCCGCGTTTGACGCCGCTGTTCGCGCTGCAGGTGATGTCGATGACTGAGTTCGGAGCGTATCCGCCGATCGAAGCGTACGGTGTCGTCGGCAACCTCGAGACGTGCGCGCTCGTCGCACCGAACGGATCGGTCGACTGGTTCCCCTTTCCGCATCTCGAGTCGCCGAGCATCCTCGCTGCGATCCTCGACGCCGAGCGCGGCGGTCGGTTCCGGATCGCACCGGTCGACACCTACGAGACGGATCGTCGCTACGTCGATACCACGAACGTCCTCGAGACGACCTTCCAGACGTCGGGAGGGACGGCGACGATGACGGACTTCCTCCCCCCGGCCGACCGAACCGACCACCCGAAGAAGGTGCTCTACCGCAAGCTCTCCTGTGCGGAGGGAACTGTCGATCTCGAGGTCGAATTCGACCCGCAGTTCGATTACGGACGTGCGGAGACGACGATCGAATCCACGGAGCGAGGCGTTCTCGCCGCGGGACGGGACGAACGGACGCTGCTCGAGAGTCCTATCCCTCTCGAGATCGGAGACGGCCGAATCACCGGCGATCTGACGCTCGAAGCGGGGGAGACGAAGTGGTTCCTCCTCCGGTGTACGGGTGCCGAGGAGGCTAATACGGACCCAGATGCCGCACTGGCGGAGACGCTCGAGTACTGGAGCGACTGGGCCCACGATTGCGGCCCCGAGGACGACTGCGCCTTCGAGGGGTCGTGGCACGATCAGGTCGTCCGATCGGAACTCGTTCTCAAACTCCTCACGCATGCCGAATCGGGGGCGATCGCGGCCGCGCCGACGACGTCGTTACCCGAAGACATCGGCGGCGTCCGGAACTGGGATTACCGGTTCAACTGGTTGCGAGACGCGGGGTTTACCGTCCAAGCGCTGATGAACCTCGGCACCGCCGGCGAGGCGAACGACTACTTCGACTGGTTCATGGATCTCTGTCAGGCCGACGACCCGGACGCGATCCGACCGCTGTACGGCCTTCACGGCGAGTCCGACCTCGAGGAGCGGGAACTCGATCACTTCGAGGGGTATCGCGGCTCGCGGCCGGTCCGGATCGGAAACGAAGCGGCCGAGCAGCGACAGCTCGATATCTACGGGGAACTCCTGCTGGCCGTCGACGAGATGCGCCGACACGGGCGGGAACTGGACGACGAAGAGTGGGGGCGGGTCCGCGACATCGTCGACTACGTTCGCGAGATCTGGGACGAGCCCGACGCAGGTATCTGGGAGGTTCGCGGCGGGAACGAACACTTCGTCTACTCGAAAGTGATGTGTTGGGTCGCCCTCGACCGGGGGATTGCGATCGTGACCGACGGAGACCACGACGGCCCGCTCGAGGCGTGGCGGGAGAGCCGCGAGACGATCCGGACGGACGTCCTCGAGAACGGTTACGACGAAGACGTCGGCGCGTTCGTGCAATCGTACGGAACCGACGAACTCGACGCGACGGGACTGTTGCTCCCGATCGTCGGCTTCCTGCCCTTCGACGACGATCGCGTTCGGGGAACGATCGACGCAATCGAGGAGCAGCTGGTCGAGGACGATATCTTCGTACAGCGGTACGATGGCGATGACGGTCTCCCGGGTGACGAGGGGGCGTTCGGTCTCTGTTCGTGCTGGCTGATCAATGCGCTTGCTCTCTCTGGTCGCGTCGAAGAGGCGCAGTCTCGACTCGAGTCGCTGTGTTCGTACCTGAATCCGCTCGGACTCATCGCGGAGGAGGTCGATCCGGAATCCGGCGCGCATCTCGGAAACTACCCACAGGCGTTCAGTCATATCGGCATCGTCAACAGCGCACTCTATCTCGGCTACATCCGCGGCCACGAGACGCCCGGTCCGGCACCGATGGGGATTCGACTCGGCGATCCGGTCGCGCTTCCCAGTGAGGAATAACGGACCGGCGCTCGAGCGCCGGACCGACCCCGTGACGATGGCGGCCGCCGATGTCCGACCTCGGGGCGGCGCTATCGTCAGCCAATCTCGATCGCGCCGCGCATACTCTGGGGGTGGACCTGACAGTAGTACTCGGCCATTTCTTCGGTAGCCGTGAACGTGACCGTCTGTGTAGCCCCTTCGTCGCCGACGAGTTCGGACGCCTGAAGCTCGTCCCCGTTCTCGTCTTCGATCGCGAAGTTGTGCTGGAGTCCGTCGGCGTTCTCCCAGACGAGTACGTATTCGGTCCCCGCCTCGAGCTGGAGTGTCGGGTTCTCCGTGTCCGCGATGGCATCTGGAGCCACCCCTTGCCAGGCCGATGCGGTACCTGCTAACTGAAAGTCGGCGTCTCCATCTGCCGATTCCTCAGCGTTCGACGCCTCCTCGTCCTCCTGGCCGGGGAACTCCCACTCGTCGAACGGGCCCTCGACGAGTTCCTCCTGTTCCCACATCGCGTGAATGAACGGTTGGGTCTCGCCGTTCGGTAGTTCCATCGCGGTCGGTACCGGATCGAACACTGGGCCGTCGGGGGTCGGCCTGATCGGCAGGACGACGCCGTGGGTGTGATGGATCCGTCCCGCGATCGTCTCGTCCGGCGCGAGCGGCATCTCCTCGTCGAGAGCCATCCGGTAGCGCTCGTCGCGCACCGTCTGGGTCGTCATGAAGTGGATGACGCGGAATCCGTCTTCAGTGGCCACCTCGCCGTTGACTCGGACGTTGCCGACGCCCCACGACGCGCCGTAGGTGTACACTTCCGTCAACAGCGGCGAGCCGGTTCCCGTGATCCCGTGGAGCCAGCCGCCCGACAATACGCCGCCGCCCGTCTCGTAGCCGGGAATCGGCGGTTGTACGACGTGGTCGTGCTCGATTTCGTACTCGTTTCCTGCCGGGTCGGTGAACTGCGCGTCGAGATCGACCGAATCGGTCGTATCACCCGGCTCTCCGGGGAGATCGTACGGCTGGCGGTCCTGATAGGTAATCTCGAACGAGCCGCTGGTCACTTCGGCGTTGTCGCTGTACAGCGTCGGTTCGGTGAATTTTTCCTGCGCAATCCCGTCCGACTCCGAGTCTCCAATCGGTTCGCGGCCCGCCTCCGGCGCGGCCACGAGCGGCGGCAGGTCCTGCAGAAGCTGCGGAACGGCCTCGTCGAGTGGCTCGGGCATCCCCTTCGCCTGTTCGATCCGCGACTCGAGCAGAGCGCTCCCGCGCCGCGGGTTCTCGGGCGTTCCGAATACCTGGGGGCTGAGCCGTCGCTCGCCAGGCAACACCCAGTAGAAGGCGTTTCCCGGTTCTTGTCGCACCGTGACATCGCGACCCGAGTCAGACGCAGTTCCGTTCTCGTCGGCGTTGTCGTTCCGGGTACCTGACGCCGATCCAGTCGACTCTGCCCCGACGCGCCCGACGAAAGCCCCGACCGCCGTCGCGCTGCCAGCCGCGAGCAGCGAGCGGCGTGTCAGTCGGCCGTTCGATCCGTTCTTATCTGTCATATGTTACCACGACTCTTGACAGGACGATCCGGACGAATAAATGGGAGAATCGTTGTGGTACGGCAAATGCCGATTCCCGTAATGGTTTAGTAGGAGTTTCTCCCGAGCCGATGGAGAGACGAACAACGGTGACCGCTCCCGAAACGGCTAATCTGACCTTACTAGATCCAGCACCGTCGGAACGCCATTAGTCGCGGAACCGGCCGTCTTAATCGTTCAGTGTTCCCGAAACTACAGTAGCCACTGAACGTCACTGCACACCCGATCGCACGACAACTGTGCGATCGATGTGTAACTCGTTTCAGTTGGTACTATAGGGATAGGATGGATCGAAATACACTGCATCGAGACTGTTGTAACTGTTTTCTCCGCCGGTCTCGTACCGACAGCCATGTCATCACCCGACAGCGAGCTGGCTATCTACGAATGTTCGACCTGTGGCGACCTTCGATTGAGCGACGGGGACGCGAGATGTTGCGACGGAGCGATGGACACCGTTGAGACGACGGTTCCGACCGAGTCACCGGATGTCGAGGAGATCATGCACGACGTATTCGATATCTCGCCGACTGAACTCGAGGTCTGTCGGCAAGTGATGGCTGCCGGCGAAACGACCATCGGCGAACTCGCCGGAACGATCGACCGCGACCAGAGCGTCGTCAATCGCCACCTGAATGATCTCGTCGATCTCGGCGTCGTCGCGAAGACGTCTCGCGTCCTTGCCGAAGGTGGCCGCGTCAACGTCTATTCACCCCGTTCTGAGGAGGAGGTCCGACGCCAGCTCGAGCTCGGACTGTACGCGTGGTGTCTCGATGCGATCGAGCTGCTTGAGGAGGTCAACGAGGAAAAGATCGCAATGATGGCCGAAAACGCGGAGGACGACGCGAGCGGCCTCGGCCGATCGATGGTCGATCGATTACTCGCTCGGGGCGATACCTCGTGATCGAGTGACCGGTCACCGATCACAGAGCGATACAGGAAGAAATCGGTGGGTGCGGTCTGTTATTTTGAGACACGCGTATTGATTTGTTCGGATATTCGTTCATCAGGGCAGTGGAGAGAGTAGTGTCGGGAGGCGGATCCGAATCGCGAGCGCGTCGTTTGCGGTTGGCACACCAGCCGTCGCCCTATCGCTGACCGTTCGGATTCGAGCGACCGGTCCACCGTCACGTCCTCACTGCAGACGGCCGATCCGCCACCCCTCCAGTCGAGAGCCGTACTGTCTCCGTGAACGGTGCGTTCCGAACGCGACGAGCCCGCGGTACTGTCGCCGCGCCGTCACCCCTCGTCGAACTCGCGACGCACGATCTCGCACTCCGTGTCCGTCAGTCCGTACAGCGAACACGCGCGATCGTCGATCCGCCGATCGGTCGCGTCGATCTTCGTCTCGAGTTCCGCGGCCCGGTCTCGGGCGTCGAGAAACCGCCGAAGCCCGTCTTCGACCTCGTTCGGACGGGGCAGGGTCAGCGCCTCGAGGCGATCGAGTGGCGATATCGTCTTCGCGGCGGTCGGTCTGAAGCCGGCGACGCCGTCGCCCGCCTCGGTGGCGTAGGGGACGACGGCTTCGACGAGCCCCGCGAGTCGGGTCTCGACATCGACGAGTTCGACGGCCGGAATCGGATCGGTTTCCGCGTAGCCCCACCGATCGGTCTCGGCGGCCGCGGCGGGGTCGGGTTTGTACCGAACGGTCGCCGAGAGGACGACGTCCGAATCGCTCGAGTCGACCGCGACCGAACCGAGCCGCAGGTTCGGCCACTCCTCGGTCGTCGACGCGAGCTTCGTCGCCGCGACGCCGTCCGTCCGTCGAGCGGCGTCGAGATCGCCGAGCGACGGCCCGTTCGGATCCCGACCGAGATAGTCGGGGACGTGCAGGTTGATCGTCGACCGGTCGGCGGTGAGCGCGAGCCGTTTCTCGACGGCCGCGACGAGTTCGGCGTCGGGCCCGGCGGCCATCGGGACGGGGAGCCCCTCGAGCGTCGACTGGTTGATCTGCGGGAAGACGGCGCGGTACGCGGCGTGTGTATAGTGGTGGTAGAACGCGAGCGCCGACGAGTGCAACACGCCCAGGAGGTGTTTCAACTCGGCCGGCGAGTCGGCGTCGCTGCGGACGTTGTAGGCTGACTTGATCGTGGCCAGACCGTCGGCGTCGTAGGTCCCGACGAGCGAGTCACTCGTCTGCCGGACGAGCAGCTTCGGGCTCTCGTAGTTTTGTGCGGTTTTCTCGAGGTCGGCCGGCTCGACGAACCGGAGCTCGTCGGCGTCGATCCGGTATCGGCACACGGCGCTTCCGGGGGCGATCGGGCGCGTCGTCGACCCTGACCGCTCCCGGAGGATGTCCGCTCGCTTGCTGATCTCTTCGCCGCGAGAGATGGAGACGGCGTCCCCCAGCGGCGGGTGGGCCGCGACGGTCGAGCAGACCGACCGTGTCTCGCGGTCCAGATAGATGAGAAATCGGCTCGCATCCGCTGCTTCGAACACGTTCGCGGGGATCGAATTCACGCGATCCGAGTCGGCGGAGAGCGACGCGAGCTCCGCCTCCGGAGTCGCGTCGGCACAGCGGACGTCGGTTCCGTCACCGCCGCTCACGAGGATCGCCGCGCCGCTCTCGACGCCGTCGAACGCGGTGCCGAGCCTGACGATTTCCGCGAGCGACGTCTCGCTCAGGACGTACTCCCGGATCGGCGCGTTCCCCTCGCGAGCGAGGATCGAATCGGGGACGACGATGCCGACCCGTCCGTCCCGGGACAGTCGGATCGACTGTTCGTAGAACGCGACGTAGAGATCGAACTGGTTCTCGGTCGCGCTGAATGCGTCCTCGAGGTAGGCACGCAGGTTTGCGTCGATGGTCGCGCTGATCGTCCCGCGACCGGCGGTCGCGACCCAGGGCGGGTTGCCGAGCACCGCGTCGAAGCCGGGAGCCTCGAGCCGGTCATCGTCGCCGTCAGCGTCTGCGTCGTCGTCACCGTCGGCGTAGAGTTCCGGAAACTCGAGTCCCCAGTGGAAGAAGCCCTCGGCGCTGGCCCGCTGTTGCGCCGCGGTGAACCACTCGGTTCGAGCGAGCGGTTCCCAGTCGTCGTCGCTCTCGAGCGCGGCAGCGAGCCGTTCGAGCGCGTCGTCAGGGACTCCCTCGAGCCCAAACTCGCGGGCGGTGTGGACGTTCGCCATCGCCTCGAGTCGCTGTCGCCGGGCGCGCCGCTCTCGACCGTCCGTCTGCTCGAATACCCCGTCTCGAGTCGGATCGGGTTCGAGACGCGTTGTGTTATCGCCGGTGAGATCGGCTCTCGATGCGCAGTCAGCGACTGCCTCGAGGTCGCTCCCGACGAGCGCGTTACCGATTTTCAGGTGGTGATCGAGGGCCACCGGCGGTTGCTCGGCGGACAGCGTTCGGCGTTGCAGCGAGGCGGTCGCGATCTCGACCGCGAGGGGATCCCGGTCGACGCCGTAGAGACAGCGCCGGGCGACCCGCCGCCGCACCTCGTCCACGCCGCGGTCCGCCGGCACGGACTCGAGACCCGCTCGAGCCGCCGCGTCTTCGGTGGCGACGATCTCGCGCGTCAGGTACTCGAGCGCGCACGTCAGGAAGTGGCCGGTCCCCATCGCGGGATCGAGGATCGAGCAGTCGAACGCGCGCTCGGCGACTCCGTCCGTCCGGTCGCTATCGGCGTCGGCGAGTCCGTCGTCACAGTCGGTATCGACGGCGGCGAACTTCGTCCGGATCTCCTCGAGGAGCGGTCCAACCGTCTCCTCGACGACGTGTTCGACGACGTGCTCCGGGGTGTAGTACGACCCCGACGCCTTCCGCTGGTCGCCGTCCGCAGTCAGAGATACCTCGCCGGCCGCGACCGCGACAGTGTCGCCGTCGCTTGCAGGAACGTATTCGCCGTCCGCGAGCGCCAGCGGTTCGTCGGCGATCGCGAGCCGGTACTCGAGCAGCCCCTCGTAGATATCGCCGAGGCGGCGGCCGTCGAGCGACGAGTAGTCGATGAACGGTTTCTCGCCGCTGTCGGCCCGCCGTCGAGCCAGCAAGTCGATAGCCGTCGCCAGCGACGCGTCGCCGATGCGGTGGTTCTCGAGGAACCGAGCGGTGCGACTGTCGTCCTCGCCGGATCGATTCCCGCGGCCGATCGGCGAATCGAGCTCCTCGAGTCGCGACCAGAGCTCGGCCGTTCGATCGGTGTACGACGGACCCGAACCGTCGGATTCGGCCGCGACGGCTCGTGCGATCGACCGGAGGCTTGCCGACTGGACAGGCTCCGTGCCGCTTTCCGCGCCTCCACGTTCGTCGTCCCCGTGTTCGTCGCTCCCGGGTTCGTCGGGCAGTTCAGTGAGCCGCCGACGTCGACTCTCTACAGCGAACGCGACGATGAGCCGAACGAGAACGACCAGCGAGGCGTCGTAGAGCAGGTCGAGATCCCCGTGACCGAGAGTGTCCTCGGAGTCGGTCCCGGTGCGGTCTTCTCCGAGATCGTTCCCGGGATATCGACGGAATCCCCGCGCGAGGACCTCGAGCGCGTCGGCGGCGTTCTCCTCGAGCGCCGCCCCCATCTCACGAGTGAACTCGGCGGACCGGTCGTAGAGGTCGTCGAGCAGGCAGTCTCCCTCGGCGCCCTCGAGGAAGGCGTCGCGGCGGAAACACAGGTAGAAGTATTTGAACGCCTCGAGGTCGCCCGTCTCGAGTACGGCCGGCAGATCGATCTCGTAGTACGCGTCCAGGCGATGGCCCGTCCGCCCGGTGTAGAGTCGCCATCGCCGGCCGTTCGTGAGTATGGCCCACTCGACCGACGACTCGCGCAGGGCGGCGTGGATCCGGTAGCACGGAGTCTCGGCGTCGCGCTCGCGCTCACCGCCCCCGCGGGCCTCGAGCGCGCGTTCCCAGCGCCTGACGTCGGCGATCGCGACGATGGCTTCGTCATTGTCTCCGTTACCGTGGCTGTCGTCGTTGCCGTCGGCTCCGGTGCACTCGAACGCGTCGCGAGCGTCGTCGGACTCGAGGAAAACGTAGTCCGGCCGATGTCGCGTTCGATCGAGCCGCTCGTCGCGCACGAACGAGTGTCCCAGCGTCCGAAACACGGGTCGGACGAACGCTTCCTCGAGCCGGGATCGGCTTTCGCTCGCAGCTGTTTCCCTCACTCGTTCCCAGCAGGCACTACTCTCATCGAACGCCGCTCGGAGGTCGTCTTCGTTGATCTCGTCCCAGGCGTCCGTCTCGGGAAGGCGGTCCTCGAGGTATGCACTCGAGAACACGTCGTGGCTAGTCCGGTAGGGACACCCCTCGCGACGAGAGCGGTCGGTGGGAGCGCCGACTCGGTTCCGGGACACCGCTTTCCTTTGCGTGATCCGAGTCGCGGCATATAGCTGTTCCCCCGGACGGGGGTTCCTCCCCGTCGGTTCGTCGGGTCGCTGCTGCCTGCTCACAACTGGTGTCCTCTCCGCGAATGTGGGAGCGCTCTCGTCGGACTCGAGAGTAATATCGTCTTACCAGCTATCCGCGCCTCGACTGATAGCTGCAGCTGTCGCCAGTCGCTGATTGGCGTTCCATAACGCCGATTTGGAGCCGGTCGTAATTCCTTACTCGAGACTGAGCGGGGCGATCTCCTGGCCGATTTTCTTGGACGAGACGGAACGGTCGGCGCGGTTTTTGAGCCCGGTCGAGGGAGTATCGGTGGACGGTATGAGCGAGTCCGCGACCGACGACCCGACGACCGACGAATCGCACACTCGCGGACGGGGTGAACCGGCCGGCCAGCGATGGCTGAGCGGGATCGTCTCCCTGATCGGGCTGTGGCTGGCCGTCTCGCCGCTCGTCTACGAGACGGCCAACTCCGTGCTGTGGAACAACCTGTTGATCGGCGGCGCGATTGTCGTGTTCGCGGGCTACAATTACTACCGGATCACCATCGACAACTCCACCAGTATCGGCGTGATGTCGCTGGCCGCCCTGCTGGCGCTGTGGCTCGCCGTCTCCCACTGGGTGATCGCCGGGCAGTTCGCTCTGGGTGGCCTCGAGGAAGCGAGCACGGGGCTACTCTGGAGTAACGTCGTCTCCGGGTTGGTCGTCGCGGCACTGTCAGCGTACATTGCGTACGCCGGGGACCGTGAGATGTCGACGCAGGCGGCCACCGGAACGTGATCCTCGCTCGAACGGGTTCCCCGATAGAACGCGATTCAGGCCGATACGATACCGAACTGATTTCGTTTCCTCCTCGGCGGTTCCGTCACTACCCTGTGGGCGGTTCCGTCACGGATACCGCTCCGAATCGGCGTCGGGCGTGCGTCGCTCGAGCAGGTCCAGAACGGGTTCGGTCGCGGCCAGTCGAATCCCGACTCGCGTCAGCCGATCCCGGATCGCGGCGGGAACGAGCGTGCCGTAGAGCGATCCGAGGAGCGGAACCGGGCCGACACGGTAGTGCGTGTCGGGGTTCGGAACGGTGGCGGCCTCCCGAATCGTCGCGGCGACCCGATCGGGCTCGTTGATCAGTGGACCGCCGCCCTCGACGGCGCGAACTCGCCGGAGGACGCGGTAGAGGTCGGTGTACTGCGTGGGTCTGACGACGTTGACGTTCCGGCGTTCGGCCGCGGCCGCGGTCGTCTCCGCGTCGGCGTCGGAGCGCGACGGTGACCGCGCGGCCGCAGCCGCGTCGTCGACCGCCCGCAGGGCGCCGTCGTAAAACGGCGTCGCGACGACGCCGGGCTGGACGACGACGACTTCGACATCCGAGCCGACCAGCTCCTGTCGGAGCGCGTCGCTGAGGCTCGCGAGCGCCCACTTCGAGGCGGTGTAGCCCCCGATGCCGGCGAGCGCGAGGCGATCCGCGGCGCTGGTGACGTTGACGATCCGGCCGCGGCCCCGCTCGCGCATTCCCGGCAGGACCGCTCGAATCAGCCGGTGCGGCCCGAAGCAGTGGACGGCGAACTGGCGCTCGAGCAGGCTCGTCGGCACGTCTTCGATCGGCCCGAACTGGCCGTACCCCGCGTTGTTGACGAGGCAGTCGACGCCGCCGTCCTCGTCTCGGACGCGAGCGACGACGCGCTCGATGGCCTCGGGATCGGTCAGGTCCATCGCTGCGATCTCGGCCCCGCGGTCGGCCAGGTCCTCGAGGCCGTCCCGATCGCGGTCTCGAGCGGTCGCGTAGACGCGCCAGCCGTCAGCCAGCAGCGCGCGAGCCGTTTCGTAGCCGATTCCCGTGGAGCAGCCGGTCACGAGTGCTGTCGAGGGCATGGGACTGGCTACGACGAGGCCGGTAAAGGGAGTCCCGTCAGTCGAGTCCGAGGAGTGTCACGGGGTGTGACGAATCCCGTCCGAGGAGTATCACGGGGTGTGACGAATCCCGTGGCGAAGGGCGGACGGACGTGCGGTTAGTCGTCGAACGGGTCGTCGTCAAACGGTTCATCCTCGTCGTCGAACGGTCCGTCATCGTCGGTGAACGGACCAGTATCATCGTCACCGAACGGTCCGTCACCGTCCGCCGGGCCCGCATCGTCGGGTGGGCCGGCGTCCTCGGGTGGTCCAGCGTCCGCAGGTGGCCCGGTGTCGTCTTCGTCGATCGATTCGTCGCCACCGGTATCCGGTTCGTCGTCCTCGAATATCCGCTCGAATAGATCGGGTTCGCCGTCGGACGAGTCGTCGGTGGTCGGCTCCTCGTCGATCGTTGGATCGGAATCGGATGGCGTGTCGACCTCGGTGCGCGACGAATCGTCTCCGGTATCGTCGGTCGGATCGCCGGCGTCGGCATCGTCGGGCGGGTCGTCGGCATCGTCTGCGGGGTCCTCGGTAGTCGTCTCGGATTCGCGCTCGTTCGAGTGTTCCGCCGTCGTCGCGTTCGACTGGGCGGCCGACGCATCGTCGTCCGTCTCGAGCGCCGAAGCGTCCGTGTCGCCCGCCGTCATGCTCGGGCCGAATAGCAATGCGAGGGCCCCGAACGCGAGCAGGACGACCGCGATCGTGGCGAGCAACGCCGCGCCCGATGGGGTGTCGTCGCGTACGCGTGACATTCATTGATCGGTACCGGGCCTACCCGCTTTGTTAATTTCAGCCCACAATGCCACAGGCACTGGATTCCAGTGCGTCGTGAGAGAGGTGAAACCGCTCGAGCGGATCGATCTCGGTCGAGAACGGCTCTGGCCGGTCCGAGGTTGACCGTGACGTCCGCGGTCACGTGTCGACTACGATGCTCGCAGTCACATGTCAAACGATGCTCGTGGCCACACGTCGACGGCACTGCCCGACGAGGCCGCCGTCCGCGGCCGAACAATGATATAGCCGGCCCACTGAGTGAAAGCCAACGGATCTCTCCGATAATGACGAGCCACTACGATCACGCGCAGGTACAGGAGTTCTGGCAGTACGTCTGGGAGCGCGACGACGTCTACGCGCTTGACGAGGACGCCGACGATCCGACCTACGTCCTCGGCATGTTTCCCTACACGTCGGGCACGCTCCATATGGGTCACATCCGAAACTACGCGATCACGGACGCCCACGCTCGCTATCGCCGAATGCAAGGCGACGACGTGCTCCACCCGATGGGCTGGGACGCGTTCGGCCTCCCCGCCGAGAACGCCGCGTTCGAGCGAAAGACCGATCCCGAGTCCTGGACGCAGGCGTGTATCCGGCGCATGCGCGAGGAACTCGAGAAGATGGGCTTTGGCTACGACTGGTCGCGCGAAATCACCACCTGCGAGCCGGACTACTATCGGTGGAACCAGTGGCTGTTCAAGCGACTCTACGAGGCCGGACTCGTCGAGTACGAGGCGGCGACGGTCAACTGGTGTCCCGACTGCGAGACCGTGCTGGCCGACGCGCAGGTGGTCGAGCGCGAGGACGAACACAGTGAGTCCTCGGATCGGGGGAGCAGCGAAGCCGCGAACAGCGGCGGGGATCGCGTCTGCTGGCGCTGTGAGACGCCCGTCGGGCGGCGCGAACTCGACCAGTGGTTCTTCACGATCACCGACTACGCCGAGGAACTCCACGACGGGCTCGCGGACCTCGAGGGCTGGCCCGACGGCGTCCGCGAGATCCAGCGCAACTGGATCGGCCGGCAGGACGGGGCGCGGATCACGTTCGACGTGTCCGACTACAGTGGCGATAGGAGCGACGGCGATGGTGACAGTGACCGATCCGTCGACGTGTTCAGCACGCGGCCGGAGACGGTCTACGGCGCGACCTACCTCGCCGTCTCGCCCGGCCACGAACTGGCGAGGACGCTGGCTGACGGAGACGATGCGGTTGCCGAGTACGTCGAAACGGTCCGCGAACAGGACCCGGACGAAGTCGGTTTCTCCGGCATCGAGACGGACGCGACCGCGGTGCACCCGCTGACCGGGGCGGAACTTCCGGTCTACATCGCCGGTTACGTCCTCGAGGACGTCGGCACCGGTGCTGTGATGGGTGTCCCCGGCCACAACGAGCGCGACCACTCGTTCGCGCTCGCACACGACCTGCCGATCGAGCGCGTGATCGTTCCCGACGACGGGACGGCCGAATCCGGCGTCGAAAGCGAGGCCTACACCGGCGAGGGAACGCTCGAGGGAAGCGGCGAGTACGACGGCCTCGAGAGCGAGAGCGCCCGCGAGCGGCTTGTGGCCGACCACGACGCACTCGCGGAAGACGTCACCTACCGGCTGCGCGACTGGCTGATCTCCCGACAGCGCTACTGGGGGACGCCGATCCCGGTCGTCCACTGCGACGACTGCGGGCACGTGCTCGTTGCCGACGACGACCTCCCCGTCGAACTCCCGGAGTTCGTCCGGACGACGGGCAACCCGCTGGACGCGGCCGAGGAGTGGAACGAGACGACCTGTCCCGACTGCGGCGGCCCCGCGCGCCGAGAGACGGACACGATGGATACCTTCGTCGACTCCTCGTGGTACTTCCTGCGCTTCCTCTCGCCCGACCTCGCGGACGCGCCGTTCGACACCGACCGCGCGGACGACTGGATGCCCGTCGACGTCTACGTCGGCGGCGAGGAACACGCCATCCTCCACCTGCTCTACAGCCGCTTTTTCACGAAGGCGCTGGCCGATATCGGCCTCCTCGAGCAGCGAGAGCCCATTCGGGAACTCAAGAGCCAGGGGACGGTGCTGTACGACGGCGAGAAGATGTCCAGTTCGAAGGGCAACGTCGTCGACCCAGAGGAGTACGGCGCGGAGACGACGCGGCTGTTCGTCCTCTCGGCGGCCCACCCCGAACAGGATTTCGAGTGGACCGCCAACAACGTCCGCGGGGCCTACGACCTCCAGCAGACCCTCTACGGGATGGCAGCGGACTTCGTCGAGGCGGGCGACACCCGCGTCGAACGGCGAGATCACGACGAGTACGTCGACCGGGAGATCGACCGGACGATCGCCGCGGTCACCGAGGAGTACGACCGGTTCCGGTTCCACCGCGCAGCCACCGAAATTCGGGAACTCGCGCGCCTGCTGCGACGCTACCGCGAGTACGATCTGCCACACGACGACGTCTACCGGCGGGGCATGTTGACGCTCGCCGCGGTGATCGCGCCAATGGCCCCGCATCTCGGCGAGGAATGCTGGAACAAGCTCCGGGGCGACGGCCTCGTCGTCGAGGCCGACTGGCCCGAACCCGACGGCGACGCGTCGGCCTACCGACTCGAGCGGGGACTGGTCGAGCGGACGCTCGAGGACGTCCGGGATATCGTCGACGTCGCCGCGATCGACGAACCGGAACGAATCGAACTGGTCTGCGCTCGCGAGTGGAAGTACCGGGCCGCCAAACTGGTCGACGAGGCGGCGTCCGACGACCCTGACGCGGTCCCGGACACGGACGCGATCGTCGACCGACTCTTCGCGGCCGACGGTGTCGCGGCCGATCGCGAGACCGTCGGCTCGTTCGTCGGCCGACTGGTCGGTCGCGACGGCGGCCCGGAACCCGGACAGCGGCTGGGTGCGGATCGCGAACTCGAGGTTCTCGACCGCGCGACCTGGCTCGTCACCGACGAGTTCGGTGCGGATGTCACCGTCCGCCGGGCGGCCGCTGACGACGACCTGGCGGAGAAAGCGCGGCCAGGCAAACCCGCGATCCACATCGAGTAGCACGCTTTTGCGTTCGATCTCGCGCGACGGTATCGAGTCTCGTCCGACGAGGTTCGATCTCGCACGAGCGGCTTCGATCCCACATGAGGAATCCGCGTTCGTGGGGAGAGCGACTGGGATTGTCGTCTGGGGATATGACTCATTCGAGAAGGACAGTTTTATTCCACCGGATTCGGAAGGTTCGAATACGATGGTGGAGGGTGGCGATAGCGTCGGCGCGCCGTCAGTGGTACCGCCGAGTCAGGCAGTGATCGAAACGGTCGCCAAAGCCGAGGGCGTGCAGCCGGCAGAACTGGCGCCGCCGCAGTACGAGTCGCTTCACGCGACCGTCGACCCGACGGCGCTCGATGCGCTCTTCGCGGACCGACCGAACGGCACGAACAGACCGGACGGAACCGTCTCGTTTCGTTTCTGTGACTACCACGTCACTGTCGACCGAAACGGGACGGTCACGCTCGAGGAACCGACCGAACCCGCGGACTGAGGTGACGGACGGTCGAGGTGCGATTTCTACCGGATAGGATCGACGGTGAACACGGAAAGACTCTTTTCGACGAAGCATCGAGTACTCCATCGATGGAGAGCCACTACGAGGTCCTCGGGCTGTCGCCGGACGCCGACGACCGGGCGGTTCGTCGGGCCTACCGGAGCCTGTTGAAGGCCCATCATCCGGATCAGGGTGGCTCTCGAGAACAATTTCTGCGGATCAAGGACGCCTATGAGGCGATCCTCGGCGAACGAGCGCCGGGCGACCGCGAAACGGACGGCGGCGCGATCACGCGGGGCGATATGGGATCCAACCGTCGGCGCGATCCGACCTACGATCCCTCCGAGTGTGTCGAACGCGGCGACCGCGAATACGAACTGACCGTCAGCGGCGAGTACCTCACGCTCAGCCTCGTCGGACTGGTCCACGACGTTGGTCTCGCCTCGCTGGTCGACGGCCCCATCACCGTCGCGACCACGCGGACGGTGGCCTTCTTCCGCGCTCACAACACGAGCTCGCGGCCGCTTCCCTGGCAGGGGAAAGCGAACACGAGTTTCTTCGGCGACGACGGCTTCCTCTACGAGGGCTCGAGCATCGTCGCTCCACACGCGAACGACCTCCCCGAGCGCTGGACTGGCACCGACGTCGAACTCGAGCCGGGCCGCGCGGTAGACGGCGTTGTCATCGCCCAGGAGCTCCCCGACGACGTCTCCCTCGACCAGGTGATGTACACCCAGCACGTCCCCGACGAGGACGCCGACGAAATCGTGGACACGGAGCGCTACCTCTTCGAACTGCGGCCGCTCGTTCGCGAACGGTTGAATCGGTTCCCGTTCGCTCGAGACTGAGAAATCGGTTCTCGAGGCCAGTTTGTTCGAGGCTGAGCCTTGAGCGCCGACTCGTGTGCTGGGCGTGTGCGAGCCGTGCTGGAACAGCAAACGTGATACGGCGGTGCTTCGAACGTCCGATAATGGCAACCGCTGATGCGAGACGGCGGCTTCGCGAGCGCCCGATGGGCGTAACGGTCCTCCTGACGATCGTCGGCTACGCGCTGGTGCTCGGGACGTTCCTGTTGGACATCCCGATCTACCCCGATCTGACGAACGCGCAGGTCAACCTGCTCTCTCACGTAATCGCGGTCATCAACACGACAGCGACGGTGGTGTTGCTGTTGGGCTGGTACTGGATCCGCGCCGGCGACGTCGAGAAACACCGACTGGCGATGATCTCGGGGTTCGTGTTGATACTGGGCTTCCTCGTCGTCTACCTGCTCAAAGTCGGCGGCGGCGGGACGAAGGAGTTCGTCGGTCCGCAGGGCGTCTACTATGCCTATCTCGTCATGCTGGCGATCCACATCATCCTCTCGATCGTCTCGGTGCCGGTCGTCCTCTACGCGCTGATCCTCGGGCTGACCCACACGCCCGCGGAGCTCCGGCAGACGCCCCACGCCAGAATCGGCCGCATCGCCGCCGCCGCGTGGATCCTGAGCCTCTTTCTGGGCGTCGTCACCTACGCCCTGCTCAACCACGTCTACGACTACGAGTTCGCGGCGATGCTCGTGCCGATCCTCTAAGTAAGCGACTCGAGTCGCGACGCGAGTCCGTTCACCGAACGGACCAACAACTTATCCCGTCGCCCACCCGTACCCTGCCCAACGAATGCAATTCGTCGAAGAAATCGTCGTGGACGAGTTCCTGCCCACCGTCCGATCGCTGCTGGCCGGTGATCTTCGGGAGCGCGGCCTCACGCAGAGCGAGGTCGCAGAGGTGCTCGGCATCAGCCAGAGCGCCGTCTCGAAGTACGCCCACGGCGACGTGACCGTCAACGATCGCATCGCCACCGACGAGCGCGTCCGCGACCTCGTCGAGGAACTCGGAACGGGACTGGCGGCCGGCGAAATATCCCCGGTGCAGGCCCTGATCGAACTCGAGGTGCTGATCCGCGAACTCGAGGCCGGCGGGGACCTCCTCGCCCAGCTTCACGAGGCGGCCGTCCCGGAGCTAGCCGACCACGGCTCGGGCTTTCGGGTGCACGATCCCGAGAGCGACCTCCGGACCAGCGAGCGGATCCTCTCGTCGGTCCGGCGAGGGCTGCGCATCCTCGAGACGACTGGGGGATTCACTGCGCTGATTCCCGCGGTCGGCTCGAATCTCGTCGCGTGCACGCCCGGGGCCGACGACGTCGACGACGTGGCGGGCGTTCCGGGCCGGATATTCGACGTGAAAGGCCGGGCGACCGTCCCCGCGGATCCCGAGTTCGGCGTCTCGGAACACGTCGCAGGCGTCTTGCTGGCCGCGCGCCGCCACGGTGCGGACGTCTCGGCGGGGATCAACATCACCTACGAACAGGCACTCCTCGACGAACTGGCCGAGCAGGGCCACGTCGTCGCGGAGTTCGACGAATCGGACGACATCTCCTCGAGCGTCGGCGCGGCGATCGAAGAGAAACCCGAGGCGACGGTGCTCTACCAGACCGGCGGAATGGGGATCGAACCGCTGATCTACGTCCTCGGCATCGACGCGGAGTCGGTCGCCGACACGATTCGATCGCTCGTCTGAGCGGTCATCTCTGACACTGTATGACGACCGAATCCGAATCCGCACAGGAGTTCTACGGCCGCTGGGCGCGCCTCTACGACCTGATCGCGCGTCGGACGCCCGGAATCGCACGACTCCGAGAGCGAGCGGCGGCCGCCTGCCGGCTCGAGTCCGGCGACACCGTCGTCGAGATGGGCTGTGGGACGGGCGCGAATCTGCCGTTTCTGCGCGACCGGGTCGGTCCCGAGGGGACCGTAATCGGGATCGACTTCACGCGACCCGTGCTCGAGCGGGCCCGCACAGCCACCGCGGCGTACGACAACGTCCACGTCCTGCAGGGGGACGCGACGCAGCCGCCGATGAGGGCTGCGCTCGAGGCGGTGGAGGGACATCCAGACGGCGGGATCGACGCCGTCCTCGCGACGTTCGTCGTCGGGATGCTCGAGGATCCGGCGGATGCGGTTGACGACTGGTGTGACCTCGTCGGCTCCGACGGCACCGTCGTGCTCGCCAACGCCGCCCGAAGCCGGGAGTGGTACGCGCCGCCGGTCAACGCCGTTTTCCGGGCGATCGTCGTCCTCTCGACGCCGCCGACGACGCGGCTCCGATACGAGAGCGATCCCCACATCCGGCTCGACGAAAAGATCGACGCCGCACACGCTCGTCTCCGCGAGCGCGCGGTCGCCGTGGCGGACGAGACCCACGTCTTCGGCGTCGTCCGCCTGACGGGCGGGCGACTCGAATAGCGAACTGCCCGTTTCGGACGACGGGACGACGTCCCAATTTAGACTCGCCGTCTCTCACTCGAACCGATGCGACGCCGGTGTTCGGTACTCGTTCTATCGACTGGTCGCCGCCTCGAGTCCGTCGTGCTCCCGAATGCGCTGTGCCATCACGTCGGGAATCGGGCTCGGCCGCTCCGTGTCGGGATCGATGTGAACGATCGTTGTTTCCGCCGTCGCCGCGACGTCGCCGTCGACGCGGATCTCGTAGGACATGGTGCAACTCGAGTCGCCAAGCCGAGTCACCGAGAGCGCGACCGTGGGCTCGTCGCCATTGGTGATCGGACGCTCGTAGGAGATCTGGAGGTCGACGATGACGAACGAGATCTCCTCGGACTCGAGCCCGGCCACAGCTTCGAGGTAGGCGGTCCGACCGGCCTCGAGGTAGCTCGCGTAGACGGCGTGATTGACGTGGTTCATCGGATCGAGATCTCGGAAGCGAACGGGAACGTCGACGGTAAACTCCGCACACATTGTACGTTGTCGGAGTCGGCTGAGACAAAAGTACGCACCGGTTCACCGAGAAGTCGCCGCATGTGTGTACGAGAATGAAGGGGCGAGCGGACCGAGTGCCCTGCTAGCGCGACAACAGGGGATCGCCACGCCCTCCCCAGCCGATTTCTACTCACGGCGGCGGAGCCGCCGTCTGCTTACGGGCCTTCGGCCCGTTCGCATGGTCTGCGAGACCGCCGGTCTCGCACTATTCGTATGGTTCGCGGAACCGGAGGTTCCGCGCTAACACTCGCTCCCTTCGGTCACTCGTTCATCCAACGGAAGACGCGTACGCGTCTTCCGAGCCGTTGCTCACTCTGTTCGCAAAGCCCTCGCGCACCGTCGACTCGCGGCTCGCCAGCGCTCACGGCTCCGCCGTTCGCGTTTTCGAGGCGCTCGCACCGCTCGCGCCTCGCTTGTCTCGCCGCGATTCAGCACGCGCCACCGCACCGCATACCGGGAGATCCATCGGTGAGACTCATCCCTCGTACAATGGCGCGTGCTCGCTGCAGAACGCCGGCTCGCGCAGTTGCGCGTCGATCAGGTCCTCGTGGGAGTGGGCGTTGAAGAGTCGACAGCCCTCCCGATCGCAAAAGGCCTCGCCGGTCTCGAGGTAGTGGGACGCCTGTAACGCGTACCCCTTCAGCGCGTCGGTGGTCCGCGGGTCGTCCTCGACCAGGAACTCGCCGTCAACCTGGTTCTCGAGGACCTCCCGCGGCGGCGCGTCGCCCGACAGGAGCGCGTGGCGCTGCTTTTCCTTGTAATAGTCCTCGGGCTTCGCGGGGGCCTCGTAGAGCCCCGGCACCGAAATCAGCGCCGGCTGGCCGAGGACGTTGACGCGTTTGTGCCAGCGGCCGTCGTGGTCACCCCACGTCCCGAGCGCCCGATCGATGATCGCCACGTGGAGGGTCTCGAGCCCCCGTTCCTCGGCGGGAAGCGCCGCGTTGAGTGCGCGCTGGACCGCCGCGCCGTCGTAGAGGACGCCGCCCTCGCGCTCGGGATGCTCGAGCGCCCGTTCCTCGTAGCGGATCGTCCCGAGCATCGTGTTGCCGGTCTCGCGCTCGTATGGTGCGGGAACCCGCGCCTCGGCGAATTTCTCTGGGAGGTCGTCTGTCCGGTGGACCTCGAGGAATCGGTCCCGAACGCGCACGTCGGCGTCGACCCGCGCCCGTAACCAATCGGCTAGCTCGTCGACATCGGCGACCGTCGACGGCCCGCGGTAGCAGATAACTCGCTCGACCATGTATGATTGCATGATACCACCGGGTGAAACAGTTACGATCGGGCGCTTCTGGACACCAGTTCGCGGCGGCCGGACCGTCGGTTCGACCGCTCGTCGGACTGGCGAACGCTGTGGTAGCCAGTACCCGCCCGGTCGGCGATGCCGTCGACTCCGACGTCGTCACCCCGCAGACCGCTGTCGCTCACGGTAAAAGGACGCTCAATTCACAACACCACTCTTTACACCATATCTAATTATGTAAATTACTTCTGATAGAGACAATATAACTTGGAATCAATACCTCATTATTCCCGATCGTGGTACGGCTGGGCGGACCATGGCAGACGATACGAACGATATCGACCGAACGGACTCGAGCGACCGATCGACCAAACCGAGTTACGGCCACAGAGCCTCCCGGCGGGCCGTTATCGGGAGTGTAGCAGGACTAACAGCGGCGAGCGTCGGGAGTACAGCGGTGAGCGCCACGTTCTCGTCTTCGGTCTCGAGTCCGACCGTCGAGGGGCCGATCGAGGGCGGAAGCCGGACTGGCGGGCCGCTGCTCGCAGCGCCCCACGACCTCGAGTCGTACGGCTACGTCGAAGAGGAGTATTTCATCGCGGGCGAAGCGCGCCACGACGACTCTTTCATCGACGGGGAACAGGCGGGTGAGACGAGCGAGTACAAGACGCGCGTCCTCGTCTACCGACCGAAACGCCGGAGAGATTTCAACGGTACCGTTACCGCCGAGTGGCTGAATGTCAGCACGCAGATGGACGCGCCGGTCGCATGGCCGAACGCGTACGACTCGCTGATGCGCAACGGGACCGCCGTCGCGCTCGTCTCGGCCCAGAAGGTCGGGGTCGACGACTCTCAGACCGACCAGGATCTGGTACGCTGGGACCCCGAGCGGTATGGGAGCCTTCACCACCCCGGCGACCGATACGCGCTCGACATCTTCGCCCAGGCGATCACCGCGCTCAAGCCGCGCGACTGGGATCGCTGGGACTTTGAGACCGATCCGCTGGGCCGTCTCCGACCCGACAACGCTCTGGCGACCGGCCACTCGCAGTCGGCCTTCTTCCTGTTACGGTACATCAACCTGGCCGCGCCGGCGTACGGCGTCGTCGACGGGTTCCTGCCCGCGGGGAGCCCGCTTACGACGGCCCGGACCGATCAGGCGCCGATCCTGTGGTTCAACAGCGAGGACGAGGCCGGCGGCCTCGAGGACTTCTCGGAGAACGGCGATACACCGGAGATCGACATCCCGACGTCGGGGCTCCGCCTCGACGAGCTGTCCATCGGGCCCCGCGACGACGAGCGAAACTTCGTGCTCTGGGAGGTCGCGGGGGCCTCGCACGTGAACAACTGGCTCAGGCGGTGGACCGAGGCGGTCCGCCGTCGGGACTTCCAGGGCCTCGAGCCGAACTGGGACCCCGAAACCGCCGGCGACTACGGCCAACAGCCCGACGGCACCTACGGCGAGTGCGGTTACAACTACGTCCCGGCGCGGTACGCCTGGCGAGCCGCCCTCGAACAGCACCGGGAATGGGTTGCCCGCGGTGACCGGCCGCCGCGCGCCGACCGCATCGAGCGCACCATCGACGACGGGGGCGTGACCCTCGAACGCGACCGCTTCGGCAACGCTGAGGGCGGCCTCCGGCTCCCGCCGCTGGACGTGCCGGTGGCGACCTACGACGCCGCGAGTTGCGACCTGACCGGACGGACCGACCGCTTCGACGCGGCGACACTCGACCGGCTCTACCCGTCCCACGACGCCTACGTCACGGCGATCAGGACGGCGAGTGCAGCGGCCGTCAGACGCGGCCACCTGCTCCCGAGTGACGCGAGGGACCTCCGGCAACGCGCTGCCGACTCGCCGATCGGCGAGTAACTGCCGGCGGGCGACGGCCCGGTGCAAGTGACCGTCGTTGCGGCCCTCGAAGCCGACGGCCACCGCGTGGACCGACGGGGATGTTCCCTCCGAGTTCCAGCCCGGTGCGACGGAGATGCTGGTGGTCAGAAGTGGGTGTGACTGACTGCGGGACCGGTCAGTCGTCGGCCGGCGCGGCCCGAGAGGTCAACTCGACGGGATCGGCGTCGACCTCGAGTTCGTCGAGCGCGACCTGGGCGGCGCGCTTGCCGGAGACGAGCATGGCACCGAAGGTCGGCCCCATCCGCGGGAGACCGTAGGTGGTTGCGGTCGCCATTCCGGTGGCGATGAGTCCGTCGTGGACGAGACCGGTGTGCTCGACGACGGCGTCCTCGGACTTGCCGACCCACATCGAGTCGTGGCCGGGGGAGTCGTGTCCGGGCGCGCCGTAGGAGTCGTCGCCGGTCTGATCCATGCCCGTCGCCGATTCCTCGGCGTCGGCGATGCCGGGCGCGTCGAGCACGCCGCGCTCGTCGAGTTTTTTGACGGCCATCGCGTCGTGGCCGGTCGCGTCGATGACCAGATCGGCCTCGACCGCAATCGGGTCGACGCAGGTGATCTCGCGGGGCAGCGCGTGGACCGGCGTCCAGTTCATCACGATGCCGCCGACGCGGTGGTCCTCACGGATGACGATGTCCGTGAACTCGGTCATGTTCTGCATCTTCGCACCAGCGTCGCAGGCGGCCTTGATCAGGCCGGAACAGGCCTCCGGCCCGTTCGCGACGTAGAGTCCCTCGCTGTCCTGTGACTGCTTGTAGTCCACCTCGAGTTCGTCGAGGACCTGCTGGGCGGGATCCCGGACCGTGACCTTGTTCATCAGGAAGCCCCCGAGCCAGAAGCCGCCGCCGAGGTAGTTGTTCTTCTCGACGACCATCACCTTCACACCCCGCTCGGAGAGTTCCTTCGCGGCCGTCAGCCCCGAGGGGCCGCCGCCGACGATGATGACGTCCGAGTCCGAGAAATCCATGAACTCCTCTGTCCACTCCTGTCCGATCGCGCGGGTGACATCGGCTTCGCCGACCTGACTGAACTGCTCGAATTCGCTCATACAACTAGGTGGTAACACTTGGTGGTGTTAAGTCTGTCGTCGCCGCTCCCCGGAATATAATCAACGTTCGTGGAGCTCTACCGGTGTGATACGTCCGTGAGTAACAGCGCCGTCCGTGCGTTCGGCCAGCGACCACGACTCCTCGGTCACGAACGGCGATCCCGACGACTCAATCGTCGACGTATTCGGGCTCGCTCTCGTCGACGGTAGTCGGCTCGTCTCGAGGTGACTCGCTACCGCTCGCGGACTCGATCTCGTCGATGACGCCCTCGGTCCACGTCCCGATCCGGAACCAGCCGACGGCCACGACGAACGAACCGACCATGCCCGCGACCAGTGCCAACCAGATGCCTTCGACGCCCCAGCCGAGGCCGGAGATTGCGAGGTTGGTTCCGGGGATCGTCACGGTCCAGGCGAACGCGAGGCCAATGACCAGCGGGAACCTGAAGATCCACCGCGAGAGGATCGAGAGGACCATCGCCTCGCGGGTGTTCCCGGCCCCGCGGAACGCGCCCTGAATGACCATCACGCCGGCGAAGGGTGCCCAGAAGAGGGCGGTGATCCGAAGGAAGATCACACCCTCGGCGATCACGGCCGGGTCCGCGACGAAGACCCTGATCGCCGCGGCCGGAAACGCGAACAGGACTGCCGCGACGGCGAAAATGAACACCATCGTCGCCGCGGTCGCGGTTCGCGCGACGGCGACGGCCCGATCGGGCGTCTCCGCGCCGAGATTCTGTCCCACCCCGGTCGCGGTCGCTTGCCCGACGGCCCCGGCGACGGCCCACGTCACCGACATCAACCGGACGCCGATCCCGAACGCCGCGGTGGGTGCGGGTCCGAAGCGGGCGACGAAGCCAGCCATCGCAACCGCCGCGAAGCTGCGCGCCCAGCCGTCGAACGTGGCCGGATAGCCGATGCCGACCAGCCGCTTCAGGAGCGCGACATCGGGCGCGAGATCTCCGATTCGGAGCCGAACGCCGAACCGGCCGTCCAACAAGATTGCGATCCCCGCGAACGTAGCGAGCCCGCGCGAGAGAAACGTGGCGATAGCCGCTCCCCGCGTCCCCATCGCGGGGAAGGGACCCCAGCCGAGGACGAAGAAGGGATCGAGCACGACGTTGAGGCCGGCCGAGACGAACACGAGCCACATCGCCGTCTTCGTGTCGCCCGCGCCCTGCAGGGAGGCCCGAAAGGCGAAAAAGAGGAACGTGAAGGGAAGCGCGAGGAAGATCACCTCGATGTAGGCCAGCGCTTCGACGAACACCGGCCCGCGAGCGCCGATCAGGGAGAGCAGCGGCCGCCGGGCGGCGTATCCGAGGACGGCGAGGACGCTCGAGACGGCGAGCGTGAGCAGGATCGTCTGGGCGACGACGCGGTCGGCGGTTCGATCGTCGCCCGCGCCGACGTACTGGGAGACCAGCGCGATCGTGGCGGCGGTGATCCCCATCGCAGTGGAGACGAACAGCCACGAGAGCGGAAACATCAGGGAGACGGCGGCGACGGCGTCGCTGCTCACGCGGCCGACCCAGAACATGTCCGCGAGGTTGTAGACGGTCTGGAGGAGGTTCCCCAGGACCAGCGGCCACGCGAGGCGGCAGAGCTTCGGGGAGATCGCCCCCGTCGTCATGTCGACGCGCTTGCGTTCGGGTTCCGGTGTTGACACGAAACGGTCCGTTCCGTGTGTCGCTCGGGCGTGACAAAAGGGCTCGGCTCGCGGGCTCGGGTTGCCGGATCCGCACGGTCGTTCGCACGCGCGACCGCACTCACGCGAGCCCGCGCGGCGCGCACACCCGAGCTGTCGGCCGATTTCGGCGAAAACGTTATCAGATCCTCAGCCGTACCGAGCGACGATGACCGATATTCGTCCGCGACGACGGCCGGACGCTCGAGGACCGAGAGGTGAGCCGCGGTGGAGCTGATCATCACGGAGAAAGACAACGCGGCCCGCCGGATCGCCGACATCCTGAGCGGCGGGACCTACGACTCGAGCAGGGAGAACGGCGTCAACGTCTACGAGTGGGGCGGCAAGCGCTGCGTGGGGCTGTCGGGCCACGTCGTCGGCGTGGACTTCCCCTCGGAGTATTCGGACTGGCGGGACGTCGAGCCGGTCGAGTTGATCGACGCGAGCGTCGAGAAGACCGCCACGAAAGAGAATATCGTAGCGACGCTACGCCTGCTGGCCCGTCGTGCCAATCGCGTGGCGATCGCGACGGACTACGACCGGGAGGGGGAGCTGATCGGCAAGGAGGCCTACGATATCGTCCGGGAGGTCGACGAGGACGTTCCGATTCGACGCGTGCGGTTCTCCTCGATCACGGAGAACGAAGTGCAAAACGCGTTCGACGAGCCGGACGAACTCGACTTCGACCTCGCGGCCGCCGGCGAAGCCCGCCAGATCATCGACCTCGTCTGGGGGGCCGCGCTCACGCGCTTTCTCTCGCTGTCCTCGGGGCAACTGGGCAACGACTTCATCTCCGTCGGCCGGGTGCAGTCGCCGACGCTGAAGCTGATCGTCGACCGCGAGCGCGAGATCGAAGCCTTCGATCCGGAGGACTACTGGGAGCTGTTCGCCGACCTCCAGAAGGATGAGACGAGCTTCGAGGCCCAGTACTTCTACCGCGACGAGGACGACAACGAGGCCGAACGCGTCTGGGAGGAGGCCGTCGCCGAGGACGTTTACGACACGCTCTCGAGCCGCGACGCGGCGACCGTCGTCGATGTCAACCGGCGGACCCGGACCGACACGCCGCCCGAGCCGTTCAACACCACCCAGTTCATCCGCGCCGCGGGTGCCATCGGCTACTCCGCCAAACGGGCGATGTCGATCGCCGAGGACCTCTACACCGCCGGCTACATCACGTACCCGCGGACCGACAACACCGTCTACCCCGACGATCTCGAGCCCGAGGAGCTCTTGGACGAGTTCGTCGGCCACCCCTCGCTCGGCGACTCCGCCGAGTCGCTGCTCGAGGCCGACGAGATCGATCCGACGGAAGGTGACGAGGAGACGACCGACCACCCGCCGATTCACCCCACGGGCGAGATTCCGACCCGCGGCGACGTGAGCGACGACGAGTGGGAGGTGTTCGAACTCGTCGTGCGGCGGTTCTACGCGACCGTCGCCGACGCCGCGGTCTGGGAACACCTCAAGGTCGTCGCCGAGGTCGACGACTGCCGGCTGAAGGCCAACGGCAAGCGCCTCGTCGAGCCCGGCTACCACGACGTCTACCCGTACTTCTCGACGACGGAGAACTTCGTTCCCGACGTCGACGAGGGCGAGGAACTGGCGCTTTCGGACGTCGAACTCGAGGACAAACAGACCCAGCCGCCCCGACGATACGGCCAGTCGCGGCTCATCGAGACGATGGAGGATATGGGGATCGGGACGAAGTGCCTGACAGCCGAAACCGACGTCCTTCACCGCGATACCGACGGCGATGTCGTCCGGGCACCGGTGTCGGAGCTGTTCGACGACGGCGCAGTCGTGATGGCCGACGGCGATACCGAAATCGCGATCAACGAGCGCGGGCCGACTTCGCTTTCAGTCGACGAGGCCACCGAGCGCGTGACCGAACGAGAGCAGACGTTGGTGAGCCAGCGCCCGCTCGAGGACGACGAGGGCGTCCTTCGGATCACGACTGAGACCGGATCGCTCTCGGTGACGTCCGACCACCCGATGTATCTGCGTACGGACGACGGATTCGAGATCGTCCCCGCTGCCGACATCGCTGCTGGTGACCGACTGCTGTCGACACGACCCACAAACACCGTCGACTATGACGGAGACGACGTCGTTGCGACCTGGTCCGAGTTCGCTACATCGTGTAACAAATCGTCGAAACTGTACGGTGTCGACTGCGGTGACCGGCTCGCTGACTACCGGTCGGCCCGAAACGAGACCCAGTACGATCTCGCCGACCGAATCGACGCCGATCGGCCGGCGATCAGCGACTACGAGAACGGTAAGCGCGACGTTCCGGTATGGATCCTCGGC
Organism: Natrinema sp. H-ect4; assembly: GCF_041894845.1. NCBI lineage: Archaea > Methanobacteriati > Methanobacteriota > Halobacteria > Halobacteriales > Natrialbaceae > Natrinema > Natrinema sp. H-ect4. The sequence goes on along the minus strand of NZ_JBHDYC010000002.1, from coordinate 445,075 downwards.
GAACTCGAGATCCGTCCGGCGAAGCTCCACGGCCTGAACTACGATCGGACCGTCGAGAATCCGTTCTCGCTACGCTGGGATCCGACGCTCGCTCGCGTCCTCGGCAGTCTACTGGGCGACGGATCGATACACGTCGACGAGGACGAAAACATCGTCGACGTACGGTATCACAACACCGACCGCCATCTCGTCGATCGGTTCGCGAACGACGTGCAGACGCTGTTTGGGATCGAACCGACGATCGTCGAGCAGGACGGACGAAAAGACCACCACAAGACACGGTATCAGGTACATCTCCCGTCAGCCGCGGGCCGAATGCTGCGGTTCGTCCTCGAGTCAATAAGCGAAGACGGACGGCCGGTCGTTCCAGAACCGCTCGAGCCGACGTTCATCGGCGCGCTGTTCGACGACGAGGGCCACGTCACCCGCGACCGAAAATGTTTCATTTCGAACACCGATCACGAACTGCTCGAGGCGGTAGGAGAGATGCTTCGCCACCACGGGATCGACTCGAAGCTGAACCCGAGCCAGCACAAGCTCTACGTCCGTGGCCGCGAGGACCTCGAACGATTCCTCGACGTCGTTCCGATCGCCGCCGCCGAGAAGTTCTATCGCGGTCTCGATGCGCTGCAGGAGTACGATGTGACCCAACACAAGGCTCGGATACTCGAGGTCACGTCGACCGAGCCGAAAACGTCCGACGAACTCGCGGCACAGCTGGGCGTGTCTCGAGGACGCGTGAACGCACTCATCCGATCGCTACGCGACGACGGCTACCTCGAAAAGCGCGTCGAGGGAAGTAATCGATCGACCGACGGGCTGCGGACGATTCGATACGTCGCTACCGAATTCGACGACACGATCTACGCGGCCGTGCTGGGCCATCCATCCGCCACCGAGGTGATCGACGTCGAGGAACGCGAGTACGACGGCTACGTGTACGATCTCACGATAGACGAGGACGCACCGAACTTCGCCGTACAAAGCGGGGCGGTCGTTCACAACTCCACCCGTCACAACACCCTCGAGAAGCTGTACGATCGGGGCTACATCGAGAGCGATCCGCCGCGGCCGACGAAGCTCGCGATGGCCGTCGTCGACGCGGCCGAGAACTACGCCGACCGCGTCGTCAGCGAGGAGATGACCGCCCAACTCGAGGCCGACATGGACGCCATCGCGAACGGCGAAGCGACGCTGGCCGACGTGACCGACGAGTCTCGGGAGATGCTCGAGGAGATCTTCGAGAACCTCGCGGACTCGCGCGACGAGATCGGTGACCACCTTCGCAAGTCGCTGAAAGACGACAAGCGCCTTGGACCGTGCCCCGAGTGCGGTGAGGACCTGCTGGTTCGCCGGAGTCGCCACGGCTCGTACTTCATCGGCTGCGACGGCTACCCCGACTGCGAGAACACGCTGCCCCTGCCCTCGACGGGTAAGCCGCTCATCCTCGAAGAGGAGTGCGAGGAACACGGCCTGAACGAGGTCAAGATGCTCGCCGGTCGGCAGACGTTCGTCCACGGCTGTCCGCTCTGTAAGGCCGAAGACGCCGGCGAGGGACCGATTCTGGGCGAGTGTCCGGAATGTGGGGACGAGCACGGCGGCGAACTCGCCGTCAAAACGCTCCAGAGCGGCTCCCGACTGGTGGGCTGTACGCGCTACCCCGACTGCGAGTACTCGCTGCCCCTTCCCCGGCGCGGCGAGATCGAGGTCACTGACGAGTACTGCGACGAGCACGAGCTACCCGAACTCGTCGTCCACAGCGGCGACGAGCCCTGGGAACTGGGCTGTCCGATCTGTAACTACCAGGAGTTCCAGGCCCGCGAGAGCGAGACGGGTTCGGACCTCGAGGCGCTCGACGGGGTCGGCGCGAAGACCGTCGAGAAGCTCGCCGCGGCGGGGATCGAGGACCTCGAAGACCTGACCGACGCCGATCCCGACGCGGTCGCATCGGACGTCGAGGGCGTCAGCGCCGACCGGGTTCGGACCTGGCAGGCGAAGGCGTAGGACGAGACCCGTTTTTCGTCCATCAACCGTTTCAGACCCGCTTTTCGACCTGCTGGACGCCTTCAGCGCTTCTCACGCAGTCTGTGACTCGTTCGCTTCGGATGTAGTCGATTCGTTGGTTGCCGTCCCGTCGTTCGTCTCGAGAACGGGTTCGACGGCCTCGACGATGGTTTCGGGCGGCGCGCGGCCGAGTTCCTCCCAGCGTTTCTCGCCCCGTTCGTCGATGACCATGGTTACGGGATAGCCGACGGCGCCGTAGCGGGCCGAGATATCCCCCGTCGGATCGTAGCCGACGGGCCAGTTGCCGCCGTGACCACGCCACCAGTCCCGCAGTTCGGCCGGTGGCTTACTGTCGGTAGATTGGTAAGTGGCTCCCAGAAACGTGAGGCCGTTGCCATACTCCGCGGCGAGTCGAGAGTGTGCCTCGGCGAGGTTCCACATTTGCGCCTGACAGCTGCCACACCCGGTGACGAAGAGTTCGACGACCATGACGTCGCCGTTGGGGACGGTGACCGCGCTGGCCTCGCTCCCTCGAGCGTCGATCGTCTCGACCGTAACCGGCCCGTCGGAGCCGCCCTCGCGTTCCGATTCGGCGCTGTCGGCCTCGAACGAGGGAATGGCCTCGAACGAGGGAACGCCCTCGAGGAAGAGTCCCCCTGCGCCGGCGAGGACGCCGACGCTTCCAAGTCCGGCGATGATCTCTCGGCGTCTCATGGCCGTCCCACCGTTCGGACGGAACGCAATCGATACCGATAGTACTCCATACGAGACGTACGGGCGTCAGAAACTAAGATGTAACTAGTTATCGAACTGAATAGTACGGTGGTAGACACGGGCACAATAGTCTGTGAGGGCCGTCTACGGCCGTGTGAGAAGAAGGCCCGTTCGAGGTGAGGAGGATCGCAATTCGAGCGAATTCACCGACGGCAGTTCGCTGAGCTTTTGCGCCTGTATCGCTCACTCGAGATTGAAACCGTGACCTCACTCGTCGTCACAGTTCTGGCCGGCGTCTGCTTCGGGCTCGCGCTCGCTGCTCCGCCGGGACCGATGAACGCGATCATCGCAGAGGAGAGCGTCGTCCGCGGCTGGGGAGCCGGTTTCCGGGCCGGCCTCGGTGCGATGCTTGCGGACGCGATCTTCTTCGTCCTCACGCTGGCCGGAATCGTCGCCGTGATCGACCGCCTTTCGGGCGTCCGTCCCGCGCTGTATCTGGCCGGGGGTTGTCTCATGCTGTACTTCGCAATCGGCGCGATCGACGAGGCCAGAACCGCCACGTCGTTCACCGACGCCGGTCGAGCCGCCGCCTCGGGGTTCAGGAAGACGCTCGTACTGTCGTTGACCAACCCCTACCAGATCGGCTTCTGGCTCACTGTCGGCGTCGGCCTGCTCGAGCCCGGAACGCTGGACGTGCTCGCTCACGCCCCGGCGGTCGGGCAGGCGCTCGAGGGTGCGCTGGTCGTCCAGACCGGGTCACCGGCGCTGCTGGTCGGCTTCTTCGGCGGCGTCGCGTGCTGGATCGTCGCCTATCCGGCAGCGCTGGTCGCGGCGGGGCGCCGCGTCGACGCCTTCGCACCTGTAATCGCCGTGCTGAGCGCCGTCGTCCTCGTCGGGTTCGGACTGGTGTTTCTCGCGATGGGCGCGGTTCAACTCGTCTGAAGACGGTTACTCGCCTAGCGCGGCGATCTCGTCCTCGAGCCACTCGCTGAACCACTTGACGCGTTTCAGGCGCTGGTGGGCGATGCTCTCGGCGGTCTCGCTCTCGACCCGCGAGGCGGCGTCGTAGCCGCGCTCGAGGACGCGCTCGATCATCTCGTCGCACTCCATGTGCGTGCGGGCCTCATAGCCCATCCGGAGCAACATGAGGGCGGTGCCGTTCGCGCCGACCTTGTCGAGCAGGTCGGCTTCGATGAGACACTGCGTCTCCAGTGCGAGGTCGGTCAGATCGCCCTGATGGGAGTGGTGTTCGATGGCGCGACACACCTGCTGGACGAACGATTCGGGGTACTCCCCGCGCGACTCGAGGTACTCGCGGGCGACGCGAGCGCCGGCCTCCGCGTGGAGTTCCTGATCGGTCTCGAGTTTGGCGACGTCGTGAAAGAGGGCGGCGACGCGGGTGACGTCGGTGTCTGCGCCCTCCTTCTCGGCGATCTCGACCGCGAGATCGACCACGTTGAGGATGTGGTTGTGCCGGTATTCGGCGGAGTGCCAGGGATACCAGCGCATCCGACCGCCTTCCTCTTCTTTCTCGACGCTCGCGGCGAGATACTCGAAGACGAAGCCCTTCATTGCCTCGAACTCGGCGTCGGCCACTCGCGTTTCTTTTATTTCAACGCCCACGATAGATCCCTCCGCAGCAGACGAATGATAGTCATTACCGGAATGTTCGGTCGTTTCGCTCTTTAGCCTTTGGTTCGGAACGGTTTCGTGATAACGTGACAGTTACGACATGAAGAACGGTCGACCGACCTCGCACTCCCCGAATCGCTCCCGTCTCGAAATCCCATCGCTGCGCGTCGGATACGAACTATTTTCCGTTAAAGTCAAACGGTCGGCTCGGAAAGGTGTGGGTATGAGCAGCGAACAGGAAGCGGAGTCGATTCGGTGTCTCGTCGCCAAAGTCGGCCTCGACGGCCACGACCGCGGGGCTCACGTCATCGCCCGCGCGTTCCGAGACGCCGGCTTCGAGGTCATCTATTCCGGACTGCACAAAGCCCCCGACGAAATCGTCCAGGCCGCGGTGCAAGAGGACGTCGACGTCCTCGGCATCTCCATCCTCTCGGGGGCCCACGACACCCTCGTTCCGAAGATCATGGACGGCCTCGAAGAGTACGGTGCCAAAGACGACACGCTCGTCCTCGCCGGCGGCGTCATCCCCGACGAGGATCGGGAGGGACTCGAGGAAGCGGGCGTCTCGGCGATTTTCGGCCCCGGCACCTCGATCGAGGAGACCATCGAGTTCGTCCGCGAGAACGTGCCCCAGCGATGAGCGTGGACCCCGACGACCGGGCGCTGCTCGAGGCGCTGCTGGCGGGGGAACACCGCGCGCTCGCCCGGACCATTTCGAAAATCGAGAACCGTTCGCCGGGGTATCGCGATCTGGTCTCGGAACTGTACGCCCACACGGGGAGCGCCGACGTGATCGGCATCACTGGCTCGCCGGGCGCGGGGAAGTCCACCCTGGTCGACAAACTCGCCGAAGCCTACCGGGATCGGGGGGAAACCGTCGGGATCATCGCGATAGATCCCTCCTCGCCGTTTACCGGCGGGGCCGTACTGGGCGATCGGATCCGGATGGCCTCGACGGTGGGCGATATGGACGTTTTCGTCCGGTCGATGAGCGCCCGCGGCACGCTCGGGGGTCTCTCGACGGCCACCGCGGACGCCGTGAAGGCGATGGACGCCTTCGGCAAGGACAAGATCATCATCGAGACCGTCGGCGCGGGGCAAAACGAAATCGACATCGTCCGCACCGCCGACACCGTCGCCGTGCTCGTGCCACCTGGCTCCGGCGACGACATCCAGACGCTGAAAGCCGGCATCCTTGAGATCGCCGACATTTTCGTCGTCAACAAGGCCGACCGCGACGGGGCCGACCGAACCGTTCAGGAACTGCGAGAGATGATCCACCTCGGCGACGGGAGCGACCCCGCCGGTGGCGGTGGCCATCACAGCCAGGAAATCATCGACGCCCACGACGACTGGGATGGGGAGCCGGACGAGGACGACGAGACCGACGAGGGCTGGACGCCGCCGATCGTCGAGACCGTCGCCATCCACGGCACCGGTGTCGACGAGTTCATCGACGAACTCGCAGCCCACCGGGGCCACCTCGTCGACTCCGGCGAGCACGCCGAGCAGGTACGCACGCGCTACGCCGAGGAGATTCGCACTCTGCTGCGCGAGGATGTCCACTCGATGCTCGAGGAGGAGCTCGCCGCTGCCGGCGGGATCGACGGCCTCGCCGAGGCCGTCCGAAACGGCGAGACCGATCCGTACACGATCGCTAGCGACGTACTCGAGCCCGTCGAAGACTGCCTCGAGGACCTCGAGACCGACACGCACGTAAACTCACGATAGAGCGCTCGCTCGCATCACCGTCCCCAACACGTTCTGAACCCGAAGTCTAAGGCCGTCGCCGTCGTACGGTCCCCCATGAAAGCCCGAACAGTCCTCGGTGCAGCGCTCGGAACCGTCGGCGGGGCCGTCGTCGGTAATCACCTCCTGAAACGGCGCGCCGGCGACCTCGAGAGCCCGCTTCCCGGTATCGAACGAACGTATCGGTGGCGGGGAATCGAGTCGACCTACACCGTTGCCGGCGATCCGAACGACCCCGATATGCTCTTGCTCCACGGAATCTACGCGGGTGCGAGCAGCCGCGAGTTCGCGCCGATCATGGAACAGTTGGCCGACGACTACCACGTCTACGCGGTCGACCTCCCCGGCTTCGCCCGATCGGAGCGGCCGCCGCTGATCTACTCGGCATCCCTCTACGCCGAGTTTATCCGCGATTTTGCGGCCGACATCACCGACGAGCCGATCGTCGTCGCGTCCTCGGTGACCGGCGCGTTCGCCGCCGACGCCGCCGACGAGACCGATATTGAACGGTTGGTGTTGATCTGTCCGACCGAGGAGACGAGCGACGCGCGACCGTGGGTCCGTACCCTTCTGCGGACGCCCATCGTCGGAACGGCGCTGTATAACCTGCTCGCGAGCAAGCCGTCGATCCGGTACTTCTACGACCGCGACGGCTACTACGATTCCGACCGCATCGACGCCGACGAAGTCCAATACGCCTGGGACAGCGCCCACCAGCCCGGCGCGCGCTACGCCCCCGCTTCCTTCGCCGCGGGTACCCTCGACCCCGAGTTCGACCTCGCGACGGAACTGGCCGCCCTCGAGACGCCGACCACGCTCGTCTGGGGCCGCGATGCGGAACTCGTCCCGCTCCGGGAGGGCCGCGATCTCGCCGAGGCGGCCGACCTCGATCTGGTCGTCATCGATTATGCGACCCAACTACCACACGCCGAACACCCCGACACGTTCGTCGAGTACCTGAGCGCGGAACTCCCGCGGGCCGGTATCGGCGTCGACGAGTAGCCGGCCGTCTCCGCCGGCTTCGATCCCCTACTTCGGGACGTTCTCGATCGCCGTCGGTGTGACAGCTGCTTCCTCTCGTTCGTCGCCCATGCCGGTCGTGACGATAAGGCGCATCCCGCGGCGCACGCTCATGTCGATCTCGTGAACCTGATCTTCCGGAAGCAACACCAATCGGCCGGCGGTCGGGTTCGGGCTGTTCGGCAGGAAGACGTTGTAGGCGTCCTGCCCGGCCACGTCCTCGACCGTCCGCGGGCTTTCGCCCGTGACGAGACCGATCATGTAGACGCCCTCTCGAGGGTACTCGACCAGCACGACGCTCTCGTAGCCCGTCTTCCGCTCGACGAGCGAGTCGGCGACCTGACGAACGCTCCCGTAGATCGTGCTGACCAGCGGCACGACGTTGACGAGCCGACCGATGTTGCCGAACAGGTGGCGTCCGACGCTCTGCTGGGCGAGAAAGCCCAGCAGGACGATCGCAGCGACGATCAGGACGACGGCCAACAGTTGCGCGACGACTTCGACGTTTCTCGTGTACTGCGCCAACCCCGCGGCGCGAACGACCGGCGTGACGAACTGCAACGACCAGTTGACGAGAAATCGAAGAATGTACAACGTGACCGCGAGCGGCGCGACCAGAATCAGTCCCGCGACGAAGCTGCTCTTGATACGAGATGAGAGGGTCATAGCATGTCGTACTCGCCGAAGTAAAAATAGCCTCTGGCGACCGAAAGAAACCGCGCGTCAACCGATCGTCGCGACGCCCCCGATCGAACGGGAACCGGTTACACCGGCTGGAATCCGATGACTCGCTCGCCGGTCGTCTCGGAGACCGTGATCTCGAGTTCGACCGTCATGCCGGTCTCGACGTCTCCGGGGTCCACACCGACAACCTGTCCCGTGATCCCCACTGAGCCGAAGTCGGCAATGGCCGTCGCGTACGGAGCGTCCTCCTCGAAAGCCGGCGTCGGAACGTGCGTGACGGTGAACGTCTGGACCGCGCCGGTCTCGGGCAGTGCGACCTCCTCGAGGTCGGTCGAGCCGCAGTCGGGGCACACTCGTCGCGGCGGCAGGGAGCCGTGACCGTTGGCGCACTCGAGGGCGTAGGCCTCGCCGTCTTCGGCGGCGTCGAGCCACTCGTCAAAGCCGGCGTCGGCGGCGGATTCGGCGTCGCTCATCGATCCGTCACCTCCAGAACGTGAACGGTCGCGCTGGCGACCGTGCCGCCCGCGTTGTGGGCGACGCCAGTCGTCGCGCCGTCGACGTGTTCGCTGTTGGGATGCTCGCCGGCCAGGAGATCGGTGACTTCGGCGATCTGGGACGCGCCGGTCGCGCCGACGGGATGACCCTTGGCCTTGAGCCCGCCCGAGAGGTTGATCGGCGTCTCGCCGTCCGCCGTCGTCCGCCCGTCGCGGGCCGCCGAGATCCCCTCGCCGATCGGCTCGAGATCTAAGGCCTCGAGCGCAAGCACTTCGGCGATCGTAAAGCAGTCGTGGACCTCCGCGAGGTCCACGTCGCCCGCGTCGACACCGGCATCGGCGTAGGCCTCTTCGCCGGCCTCGCGCGCGGCGGGCGAGCGGGCGAGGTGTTCGCGGTCGTGCAGCGCCATCCGGTCGCCGCCCTGTCCGGTGCCCGTGATCGCAACGGGTGCCTCGAGATCGTGCTCTTCAGCGTAGGACTCGCTCGTGAGGACGAGCGCGGCCGCGCCGTCCGAAATCGGACAGGCGTCGTACAGTCCGAGCGGCTCGGAGACCGGCGGGGCCTCGAGGACGTCCGAGACCTCGATCGCGCTCTGGTACTGGGCCTTCTCGTTGGTTAGGGCGTTCGCGTGATTCTTGACGGCGATGTGGGCCAGATCCTCGTGTTCGCCGCCGAACCGGTCGAAGTAGGCCTGGGCCATCAGCGCGTACGCGCCGGGGAAGGTCACGCCGGCCCGCACCTCCCAGAGGTCGTCCGCGGCGATCGCGAGCGCTTCGGTCGCGCCCGCGGTACCGAGATTGGTCATCCGTTCCGCCCCGCCGACCAGCAAGACATCGTTCTCACCGTTTCGGATCCGTTTGACGGCCTCGCGGACGGCGGTGCCACTCGAGGCACACGCGGATTCGTAGCGGGTCGCGGGGGCCTGTACGCCCGCCGCTTCGGCCATCAGCGGTCCCTGATGGCCCTGATGTTCGGAGAGTTCGCCCATGAAGTTGCCGTAGAGGACGGCCTCGACGTCGTCTCGAGGGACGCCGCTCGCTTCGAAGGCCGTGATGCTCGCTTCGGCGAAGAGATCGCGGCCGGTCCGTTCGGGGCTGTTTCCGAACGGCGTCAGCCCTGTTCCTGCTACTCGTACGTCACTCATAGACACAGGTAGCAGTTGGATCCGTTAATACTCCGCGGTTACGGATCCCTCCTCACGTTCGGTGATACGTCAGATGGAGTGACGGTCGCTCTTTCCGCGGCCTTTTATGAGAAGCCGACGCAGTTCCGAGCATGACATCCGTTCCGTTCGATCTGGATCTCCTGACGGAACTCACCGAGACAAGCGGTGTCCCCGGCTACGAGGATCGCGTTCGCGACCTCGTCGTCCGAGAACTCGAGGAGTCCGTCGACCGCATCCGCACCGACGCGATGGGCAACGTCGTGGGAACACTCGAGGGCGAGCGCGACTATTCGGTGGCCGTCGCGGCTCACATGGACGAAGTGGGGTTCATGGTGCGCCACGTCCGCGGGAACGAGGACGGGTACGGCTTCGTCGAACTCGACGCGCTCGGCGGCTGGGACGCTCGCGTCCTCAAAGCCCAGCGGGTGACGATCCACGCCGAGGAGGAGGACATCCCCGCGGTCATCGGTTCGCCGCCGCCGCACACGTTGGACGAGGACGAACGCGAGAAAACGGCTGAAGTCGAGGACGTCGTCGTCGACCCCGGCCTGCCCTACGAGGATCTCGAAGAGCGCGTCTCCCCTGGCGACCTCGTCACGATGGCCCAGACCACCGAGCGCGTCGGCGAGACGATCACCGGCAAGGCGCTGGACGATCGGGTCTGTCTGTTCGCCATGCTCGAGGCCGCCCGCCGATTGACGGACCCGGACGTGACGATCCACTTCTGTGCGACCGTCCAGGAGGAAGTCGGCCTCCGGGGCGCTCGGACGTTGGGCGTCGATATCGACCCCGACCTCGCGCTCGCGCTGGACGTCACCGTCGCCAACGACATCCCCGGCTTCGACGCCGGCGAGCGCGTCACCGAACTCGGCGACGGCACCGCGATCAAACTCAAGGACTCGAGCGTCATCACGAACCCCAAACTCCACGGCCGGCTCCAGTCGATCGCCGACGAGGAGGGAATCGACTACCAACTCGAGATCCTCCCCGCGGGCGGTACCGACACGGCGGGCTTCCAGCAGGCGTCCGGCGCGAAACCGGTCGGTGCGATCTCGGTTCCGACCCGGTACCTCCACACCGTGACCGAGACCGCCCACGTCGACGACGTCGCAGCGACGATCGACCTGCTCGAGGCGTTTCTGGCGACCGAAGACGGGGAGTACGACTACACCCTCTGAGCCGGCTCGGGCGAAGTGATCGCGACGGCCCGTCCACTGCTGTCGTAGCTGGAGGTGGACGATGACCGGTGAGGGATCGACGGCTCGAGACGGTTCGGTCCGTTCGGCGCGACGAACGCGGCGAGTATCGGCAGTGCCTGACGAAGCACATTTCAACGACGCCTCTCATTTCACTCGTACCTGACTATCATGGACGTTTCCGACGGCCTGGATCCGGACGTGGTCTCTCCGCTCGCGTGGCGACTCCTCCGGGTCGCGGCCGGATACGACCAGCGGGCGGTCGAACGGGAAATCGACGAACTCGTGCAGGCTCATCTCTCGATGCTCGAGAGCGGGAGTCGGTCCCTGTCTCGCTCCCGCCGACGGACGCTCCTGGAACTCTACGGCTCCGAACTCACTGACGACCAGATACGAGCGATCGTCGACCACTTCTAGGTCACGGTACGGCGCGTTCGCGAATGAAAGCGCTTAAGAATACTAGTGATAATCTCCGTCTGTATCAATGATACATAGACTGTTGGGTGGCCCAAATGGCCGAATAACACAATTTCTCCTCGCAGTGATCGGGTTGGTGGCGATCGCGGCCGCACCCTCCCCGTCGGGGCTCTCGACGACGGGGCAGTACGCCATCGCGACGATGTTCTTCGCCGGCTTTCTCTGGGTGAGCGGCGCACTCCCGCTGGCGGTCACCGCACTGACGATTCCGGTGTTGTTGACCGGGACCGGCGTCTACGACACCATGGACGCCGCTCTCGTCGGGTTCGCCGATCACATTATCTTCCTATTTCTGGCCGGGTTCATGCTGGCGAACGGGATTCAAAAGTACGACATCGACCGACGAATCGCGCTGTACGCCATCGCCAGGATGGGAAGTTCACCGCGGCGATTGATCCTCGCGATCATGGTCGTGACCGCCGTGTTATCGATGTGGGTCTCGAACACCGCGACAGCCGCGATGATGACGCCCATCGCGATCGGCGTCCTCACGCAGGTGCTCGACCGGGACGATCTCGTGTCGGCGGGGGAATCGGCCCGAGATCCCGAGGCGGCCGAAACGGCCGCCGACGGCGGGGCCGTCGAACGGACGGCCGAGTTCACAAATCTCCAGATCGGGATGCTCCTCGGCACCGCCTACGCCGCGAGCGTCGGCGGCGTCGGAACGATCATCGGCACGCCGCCGAACGCCATCCTTGTCGGCCAACTCAACGCGATTCTGGACTACGAAATCGGATTCGCCGACTGGTTCCTCATCGGCTTCCCGGTCGTCGTCGTGACGCTCCCGCTCGTCTGGTTCGTCCTGACGTACGTGCTGTATCCGCCGGAGATTCCGGAAGTCGAAGGGGCTCGAGCCACCGCCCGCGACCAACTCGAGGCCATGGGCGAACTCGATCCCCGCGGAAAACGGGTGGCAGCAATATTCGCCGTGACGGCCGGGCTCTGGATGCTCGGCGGCCTCGGCGAGTTCTTCGAGCCGTACCTCTCGAGCGTCTGGCTGACGACGCTGTTCGGCGGGGACGGAATGACGGTCTTCGGCGTCGAGGGCCACCAGGGGCTGCTCTACTACGTGATGGTCGGGGTCGCCGCGATTCCCGCGCTCGTGTTGGCCGATACGATGGAGTGGGACGAACTGGTCGACATCGACTGGGGAACGCTGTTGTTGTTCGGCGGCGGTATCTCGCTCGCAAACGCCCTCGCGGACACGGGCGCGACGGAGTGGATCGCGGATACGGTGTTCGGCGGTCTCGTCGGTGCCCCTATCGTACTCGTCATCGGTGCGGTTGTCCTGGTGGTCATCTTCCTGACCGAGATGACGTCGAACTCCGCGACGACCAGCATCATCGTTCCCATCCTGATCAGCCTGGGGAGCGTCTTCTCGGCAACGCTCGGGCTGACCGACTTCTCGACCGCGCTCTTTCTCTCGGTCGCCGGTGCGATCGCTGCCAGTTTCGCCTTCGCGCTCCCGGTTGCGACGCCGCCCAACGCCATCGTGTTCGGCAGCGGCTACGTCAAGCAGCGCCACATGCTCCGGACGGGGCTCGTTCTGAACGCAATTATGACCGTCGTCCTGACGGGGCTCATCTGGTTCCTCTTTACGTTCGTCTGGCCGCACTTGCTGTGGTAAGCGACCGAAGACGGTGGCACAGTCGCTCGGAATCGATCGAGCGCTCCTCGAGTAGTGGCCCAAAATGCGTGTTTTATTCTCCGGAAATAACGCCGTTGAAATCCCATCTCTCACACATTTGGATCAGCAAAAGACCGATACACGGGGGTGTATCAGGACGTGTTCTTTCGCACACCGAACCAACCGTCGGTGACCTCAGTCCCGAGTATCGGCGGGAACGGTATACTGGCTGATAACGCGAATGCCGTGGGGATTACCCCCGAACCGATTCACCCGGTCGCGTCGCGCAGAACGAGCGTCTCGTCGGCGAGGTATCGATCGAGGACGTGCGCGTCCGCTTCGAGTGTCTTCAGGTGACGGCGCAGGAGTTCGCTCGTTGCCACATCGCCGAACTGGTCCGCCAGTGCGATATGTTCACGCCACTGCACTGCGAGCGTCGCGTACCCATCGAGGTCACGCTCGAGCGACGAACGGATGTCGTAGTGATGGGCTTCTTCGATGAACATCGGCGCGTGTTGGCGGATACCCATCGGCCCACAGGCCGGAACACCGCCGAGCGCGGTGATCCGAATAGCGATATCGTCAGTCATCTCCGTGAGCCGGTCGGCAGCAGCCTCGAGGAAGTCACCGATTGGCCCCGATTCGGCTCCCTCGACGAGCCAGTAATGCTTGCGAACCTGATTGAAGAGGATGTACAGCCCCGATATTTCGCTGTTCAAGGCTGTGACCAACTGTTCAGCCACGTCCCGTTCGAGACGGAGCGCATTGTCGGCTACCGTCCCCCACTCCTGACGGACGTGAGACGGGTCCGGTTGTCGGAGGTGTGGTGTACTCGTCATCGTTCCCGCAGCACCGCCGCCCGAACGAGCGTCTCATCTTCGAGTAATTGCTCGATGACGTGGGCGTCCGCTTCGAGGTCTTCGAGGTGGTCACGGAGCAGTTCGGCCGTCCCCGGATCACCCCTTTTTTCCGCGAGAGCGATGTGTTCGCGCATACTGACGATCAGGGTCGCATACCCCTCGAGATCACCGTCCAAGGAGGGACGAAGGTCGTAGAGATCCTCGGCCTCGAGGTGGACTTCGGCCCGTTCCTGAATCGTCGGCGGCGTATTTGGCGGAATCCCCCCGAGTTCGACGATCCGAATTGCGAGATCGTCGGTAACCTCGCGAACGCGCTTGTAGGCATCCTCGAGGAAGGCAGCGACTTCCTCGTGTTCTGCACCTGCAGCGGTCCAGTAATGCTTGCGAAGCAGGTAGAACAGATTGAACGATCCTGCGTGGTCGATGCTCAAGGCGTCAACGATTACCTCGGCGTCGGCGCGGTCGACCCGGAGTGCGTTCTCCGCGATGGTACCCCACTCTTGACGGCGCTCGCTCGTCTCGGGCTCCCGAACGAGTCGGCCTTGTTTCTGTGCCATTTGGGTCACCCGTTCAGTGAGTGGCACTTTCGAGGACGAGCGTGTCGTCTTCGAGGTAGTGTTCGAAGTGGTGACCGTCTTCCTCGAGCGTGACGAGGATCTCGCGCAGCATCTCGCCGGTCGCGGGATCACCGAGGTTCTCGGCGAGTTCGATGCTGCCGCGCATCGACTCGATGATCTCGCCGTACATCTCGAGGTCGTTCTCGAACATCGTTCGGATGTCGTAGACGTCCTCGCCCTCGAACTCGACGGTCGCGCGCTCCTCGAGGTTCGCCGGGCCCGCGACGGGGACGCCGCCCAGCGCCTGCGCGCGCTCGGCGATCTCGTCGGCACCTTCTTCGACGTGTTCGTAGGCCTCCTCGAGGAACTCGTGAAGCGGCAGGAACTCCGCACCTTCGACGACCCAGTGGTGCTTTTTGAGTTGGTGGTAGAGGACGTACGAGTTCGCCAGTTCGGAGTTCAGTGTCTCGACGATCTGTTCGGCTTTGTCCTGATCGAGCCGGAGCGCGTTTTCGTCGACGGTGCCGGCCTGTTGACGGACGGTCGTCTCTTGGGAACTCATCACATGGGGGTAGTCGCTCGACAGCCTTATACCTTTCAGGCGTCGCACATTTTCGGGAGACCTAAATTCGTTTTGTAGACCCAGTGACATCAGTCTTTAAACCGACTCAACGGGACATTCGGCACAGCGGAACTGGAAGAACCGAACGCTCCGTACTGGAGCACCCCTCTGTACTCAGCAGACCACTTTTGGCAGTTATCACGGAGGCCGTTGGACACAACGGGAGAGACAGCCGGTTCAGAACGCGAGCGCGTCGACGAGGATCGCGACGAGCACGGCCCCGAGGAACGCATTCGAGGCGTGGAACGACCGGAACGCGGCGGCCTCGGTCCGCTCGAAGTGGAGGCGAACGGCGGCCCAGAGGAAGATTCCGCCGAAGACGACGACTGTTCCGGCGTACAGCGCGCCGAGTTCGGTGATCCACGCCAGGGCGATGGTGCTTACGAACGTCGCGGCGATGTAGTAGAGGATGTGTTTGCGGGTGACGGTCTCGCCCCGGACGACCGGCATCATGGGAAAGCCGCCGCGAGCGTAGTCGTCCTTGTAGGCCAGCGCGAGGTTGTAGAAGTGCGCCGGCGTCCAGAGGAAGATGACGCCCGCGAGCGCGAGTCCGGGCCAGCCGATCTCGTTCGTCACGGCGGCCCAGCCGATCAGCGCGGGCAGCGCGCCCGCAGCGCCGCCGATAACGGTGTTTTGCACCGTGTTCGGCTTGAGCACCAATGTGTAGACGACGCTGTAGAACATGATCGCGGCCAGGCCGAGCGCCGCCGCCAGCCGATTGATCGTCAGGAACGCCCCGAGTGACAGCGCGGTCAGCCCGAGTCCGAACGCGAGCGCGTTTCGGACCGGGATCAGGTCGACTGCCAGCGGTCGATCCGCGGTGCGGGACATCTTCTGATCGACGTCGCGCTCGAGGACGTGGTTGAAGGTCCCGCTCGCGCCGATCGCGAGGACGCCGCCGCCGAGCGTCGCGACGATGGTGTAGATCTCGAGTCCGGGGCCGGCGGCGAGCGCCATTCCGGCGGCGGCGACCAGACAGAGCAGCCACATCAGCCGCGGTTTCATCATTTTGAAGTACGCGAAGGCGGTGAGCCGTGCGCGGGCCAGGCGACTCGAGGGGAGCGTGCGCTCGGACGCGGCCGGGACTTCCTCATCGAGGTCCGCGAGCGGTTCTGGCGAGTCGCTGGCGTCATCGTCGCTCCCGGTCGCAATCTCGAGGTCCCACGCGAGCGCGAGGACGACCCCCGAGAAGATCACGAGGCCGAGCGCGAGGTGGAGTCCGGGGAGGATCGCGGCGGGCCCGATCGTCGCGGTGACAGCACCGACGCCGACCTGAACGATGTAGAGGAGGGCGGCGACGACCAGCACCGCTCGGACCTTACTCGAGGCGTCACCGAGGATCGCGGCGAGGGCCGTCGCGGTAACGAGCAGGCCGACGACGACAGCCGTGAGTCGGTGGGCCCACGCGATGGCGAGTTCGGTCTGGCTCAGCGGGTCGACGGGTGCGTGACAGGTCGGCCACGTCGAACACGACGCGGCCGCGTTCGTCAGCGACGTCGTCGCGCCGACGATCAACAGCAGGTAGACGCCCAGCGCGGTCGCTGTGAGCAGTGCGGAGAAGCGGCGTCGCGTGCCGATCGGGCGGGGAAACGACTCTGTTGCCACGGCTTTTCTCGTCTACACCCTTCGACTCCGCGTATTTATGGCTCCCGCTTCTTCCCGCTTGCAGCGATTTTTCCGCACATTGAACCGGTCACGAGGAGTGTACTGACAGCCATCGGTATCGCCGTCGGCGCCGCAGCAGTCGAGGGCCGCCCGAAGAGGGATTTGGCCGGCCCGCATAGTGGGCAGCGTGTCCGGTGACTCACAGGGGCAAGTCCCTGCGATCGATACTCTCTCCGGAGCGAGCACAGCCACTGGAGAGCCCGAACTCGACGTGCGTGATGAGCCGCCGGCCCGCTGTCCCTACTGCGACCGACCGTTTCGGCGAGCGCGCTACGAGTCGCTCCACCGCGGCCTCGAGCACCGCGACCGACTCTCGGAGCGCGAACGCGCGACCGTCGAGCGGGCCGTCCGCGAGGAACGCGCGGAGACGCGCCGCTTTCGGCTGTACGCGCTCGGCGTCCTGGTCCTGCTGTACTTCGGACTGCTGATCGTCGCCGCGTTCGTCGTCTAATACGGACTGTTGTACGTCATTCGAGTCTCGCATTTGTCGTCCAACTCACATCCCCATATCGTCGGCCGCGTCCGGAATCGGAAGGTCGTGTGGCGAGACGCCGAGCAACTCTCCGACGTGATCGAGGGCCATATCGAACCCGTAGTAGCGCTCGAGTTCGTCGCCTTCGGCCGTCGGCCGTACTTTCAACATCGCGTACCCGTCGCGGTTCTGGGCGATTGCAGCCGTAGAGCCGGTTCTGACGCCGTCGGACTCCATGCGCTCGAAGGAGAGGATGCGTTCCGTCTCGGTTTCGTCGTAGGTGGCCCTGATACCGTCGGCCTCGGCCGTTCGATCGTCGGTCATGCGGAAAACTCGCTGGGCGACCACCGGGAAGCTGTCGGTTCTGATCGGCAGCTCGTGGGACAGCGAACATCGACACCGATTTTTCGGTCGCCTTCGAGAGTCGCCACGTGAGCCGTTCCGAGCCCTCCACAGCCCGCCGACCGCTCGCGGCATTTCGACTCACGCGAGCGGTCACGCTCCAGTGGCTCGTCGTCTCCGCGGTCGGATTCTTCGGCTTCGCCTACTGCTTCGGGCACGTCCTCGCGTGGGTTCGTGGGACGTCGCTCGAGCCGATCGTGATCGCGCCGTCCTCGCCGCCGACGGTGGTCGGTCTGATCGCCGTCTCCCTCGGACTGCTCGTCTGCGTGGTCGTCCCCCACGAACTGCTCCACGGGGTGTTCATGGCTCGCTACGGCGACGCCCCGAGCTACGGCATCGGTCTCTCGTACTTCGTGTTGCCGTACGCCTACGCCGAAACGAGCGGCGCGAGCTACACCCGGAACCAGTTGCTCGTCGCCCTGCTCGCGCCGTTCGCGGTGATCACGACCCTCGGACTCGCCGCGATGGTCGTCGTTCCGTCACCCCTGTTGATCGTGCCGCTGGCCGCGAACGCGGCCGGCTCGATCGGCGACCTTTGGATGGCCGCCGTCCTCTGTCAGTACCCCGCCGACGTTCGCGTCGGGGACCCGCCCGGCGGCGTCCAGGGGTTCGGAATCTACGGCGCTGACGACCGCTCCGTCAGCCGGCTTCCGGGCGCGCCGCTCCTTGCACGGTTTCTGACCGGGAGCGTCGGAACCCTCGCCGCGATCGTGATCTACGCGCTGTTCGCCGTCCTCCTCTCGCTCGCGGTCGGCTCCGGCGATGTCGTCCTCGGCGATCCGGAGAGTGGCTGGCTGCTCTTCCGTCACGACCGCCACCCCGACGGTACTGCACTCCTCGAGATCGGCGACCGAGCGCTGCTCGCCGCGGCCGCGCTCGGTGGGATCGCGTGGACGATCGTCGCGACCGTCTGTCGGCAACTCGAGCGCAACTGAGTCGGGACGTGCGAGCGAGCACCGAAACCGTAACGCTCGAGCGTCTCTCGGACGCACCTCGAGTATGAGCAAGTGGCTCCGGAGCGGTCGCCGTCGGGACATCTGTTTCCTGCTCGTCGCGGCCGAGGAAGGCGAGCTACGCGGCCAGCAGTTGAAATCGCGCCTCGAGTCCCACTACGACGACCGGCTCGATCCGAAATCGTTCTACGGCTCGCTGTCGGCGCTGGTCGAGGCGGGCTTCGTCGAGAAACGAACCGAGGGACTGCACGACATCTACGCGCTGACCGAGGCGGGCGACCGACGGACGCGCGAGCACGGAGCGTGGGTTCGGGAGTGTCTCGAGGACGGCGACGAGTCCGTCAGGTAGGTCGTGGAGCACCGTATCGGTCACTCGAGGGATGGGTTTCTGATAAGGTGGACGGCCACGTACAGTGGGATGGCGAACAGCAGTCCGAAAAGTGGGACCATCGCAAAATCGACGTACTTCCCCTCAATTGCGAACGTCATCACGATCAGCGTATACGCGATGATCGCGAGGAACAGCTCAGTTCGGTCCATGCGCCCACTGTACGCTCTATTGGTGTAAGCGTACTGTACTAGGATTCCCGGAATAAACGCTGCCGGCAACGGATCGCGGCGGCCGGCGCTCGAAAGGCGGGCTGAGAGGCTATTCCTCGAGCAACTGGTCGCCGATCGTGTTGCGCAGCACCTCGCTGGTGCCCTCGTAGATCTCGTTGAGCTTGGCGTCGCGGTAGAAGCGCTGGGCGGCGAAGTCCTTGGTGTAGCCGTAGCCGCCGTGGATCTGGATCCCTTCGTTCGCGACCTCGCGGCTCACTTCGGAGGCGTAGAGCTTCGCCTGGGAGGCGTCCTTGATGTAGTCCTCGCCGCGGATCTTCTTGTCTGCGGCCTTGTGCATGAGCATTGATGCGGCCTGAATCTTCGTGTCCATGTCCGCCAGCTTGTGCTTGATCGACTGGAACTCGCCGATGGGCTGACCGAACTGCTCGCGCTCGTTCGCGTAGTCGCGGGCCTCCTCGAAGGCCGCGCGGGCGATGCCCACACCGCGGGCCGCGATCGTAATTCGGCCGCCGTTCAGGGTCTTCAGCGCGTGGACGAAGCCGTCGCCCTCCTCGCCGAGTCGGCGCGATTCCGGGATCCGGAGGTCGTCGAATCGGAGCTCTGCGGTCGGACAGCCCTTGTCGCCGAGCTTGTCCTCCGTCCCCTCGACGATGAAACCGTCGTCCTCCTCGGGCCGAACGATGAAGGAGGAGATTCCCTTGTTGCCCGCCTCCGGATCTGTTTTCGCGAAGAGCGTGACCGTATCGGCTACGGAGCCGTTCGAGATCCAGAGCTTGCCGCCGTTGATCACGTACTCGTTGCCCTCTCTCGTCGCGGTGGTGTCCATCGCGGGGACGTCGCTCCCCGCACCCGCCTCCGAGAGCGCGAACGCGCCGATGTCCTCGCCCGCCGCGACGGGGGTCAGGTACTCCTCCTTCTGGGACTCGTCGCCGAACTCGTAGAGCATGTTGCCCGCCAGCGAGGTGTGAGCGGCGACGATCGTTCCCAGCCCGCCCGAGCCCCGAGCGATCTCCTCGAGACCGATCGCGTAGGAGTGGTAGTCCAGCCCGGCACCGCCATACTCCTCGGGGAAGGGCATCCCCATCAGCCCGAGTTCGCCCATCTCGCTGACGAGATCGGCGGGGAACTCGTCCTCGTGGTCGATTTCCTCGGCGACGGGGATGACCTCCTCGTCGACGAACTCCGAGACCATATCTCGAATCTGTTGCTGCTCGGCCGAGAGTGCGAAATCCATATCACGGAATTCGAGACCTCCCTCCTTTATTGTTCTCTCTTCGATGAATTCGTCTCGAGACCCTGTCAAAAACGAGAGGATCGTAGCGGAGATCGGGACTACTCGTGACTCGGCTCCGATCCACCGTGTCTATCCGCTCGTCGCTCAACTCGAGCCGATCGCCTCGAGCGCGGCCTCGATCGACTCCTCGCCCGAGAGAATCTCGAACGTCTCGCCGAAGACGGGCTCGAAGTCGATCGCGGTCACGAGCGTTCGGGCGACGTCTTCGCGAGGAATAGCACCGTCACCCAGCTCGAGGCCCTCACCGGCTCGAATTTCGCCGGTGCCGGGTTCGTTGGTTAGCTCGCCCGGCCGCACGATCGTATAGTCGAGGCCGCTGTTGCGGAGATACTCGTCGGCCTCGGCCTTGGCGATCAGGTAGTCCCGAAGCGCCTCGGGTCCTGATTCCGGGTCGTCGGCACCCATCGAACTCAGCATGACGAAGCGGTCGACGCCCGCCGCGCTCGCCGCGTCGATCAGTTCGATCGCGCCGTCGCGGTCGACGCCGTAGACATCCTCGCCGCCCGAACCAGCCGCGAAGACGATGGCGTCACAGCCCTTGACTGCGTGGTCGACATCTCCGGTCAGGTCTGCCACGACCGGCTCTTCGCCCAGTTCAGCCATCTCGTCGGTCTGGGACTCGTCGCGAACCATCGCTCGAGCGGTGCGATCGCTCGCGCCGAGGAGTTCCGTCACGTGCTGTCCGACCTGCCCGTGCGCGCCGGCGATGAGTACGGATTCGGTCACGATCACGGCTTCGCGTCGTTCCGTGATACCGGTTTTGTCGGGAGTCGCCGGGTCGTAGTTGACCGCGTCCGCGGTCGATGGCTCCTTCGGTTGGCCACCGATCGGAAGAGCACGCCGCGACCGCGGTGTTTTTCCCCGATGGTCACCAAACTAACTCGAGTAGATGACCACGGGCCAGCCCGAACCCCCCACTGACGCCGATCTTGAGTGGTGTTACGACGCGGTTCACGGCGTTTCGCGGACCTTCTCGATTACGATCGACCGGCTCGAGGAGCCGATGTCGAGACACATCTGTGTCGGCTACCTTCTTTGTCGAATTGCCGACACGATCGAGGATGCGGGCCATATCCCGCCGGACGCACAGACCGAACTGCTCGCGACGTACGATCGACTGCTCGATCCGAACGCGGATGGCTCCGTCTCGGCGTTCATGGACGACGTCGAGCCGTGGATTCCCGAGGAGCGAACCGACGACTGGGACGTCGTCGCCGAGACACCTCGAGTCCTGCAAACGTTCGAATCGCTCGAAGAGGAGCCCCGCGAAATCATGCGCGAACCGGTCCGCGAACTCGTCGACGGAATGGCGATGTTCACCGACCGCTATGCGAGCGAGGGCGGGTTACGCCTCCAGACGATCGAGGAACTCGAGGAGTACTGCTGGTACGCCGCCGGCACCGTCGGCACCCTGATCACCGGACTGGTCGCCCGCGGCACGTCGCAGGAACGGGCCGACGAGATGCGGGGGAACGCGCGCTCGTTTGCGCTCCTCCTCCAGCTGGTCAACATCGCGAAGGACGTCGAGTCCGATTACCACGACGAGAACAACGTCTACCTCCCCGCCGAGTGGCTCGCGGCGGAGGACGTCGATATCGAATCGGTGACCGACGAGGACCACCACGGCGGCGTCACGAACGTCATCAAACGGGTGACGGGCCGCGCCGAACGCTACCTCGACGACGCCCACCGCTACCTCGAGGTCGTGCCCGAACACCACGGCAACCGGCTCTCGGCGTGGGCGATTCCCTACCTGCTCGCGGTTGGGACCCTCCGAGAACTGCGCGAACGCCCCGAAGACGTCGTTCGTGAGGGCGACGTCAAAGTGTCTCGAGCGGAGGTGTACGCGCTCCTCCAGCAGTTCGAGGATGGCGTCTCCCGCTCGCGACTGGACGAACTTCGCACCAAGATGGCCGAGCAACCGCTCCACCAGTAGCAGCGACCGATGCAACGCGAGCAGCCAGAGATCGACATGTTGACTTCGGACCAGTTCTAACGATCGAGTACCAATGAGTTCGGATATCCCGGACGGGCCGATCGTTCTTTTCGACGGCGTCTGCAACCTCTGTAACGGGTTCGTCCAGTTCATCCTGCCCCGGGATACCGACGGAACGTTTCACTTCGCTTCGCTCCAGTCCGATATCGGCACGGAGTTGCTCGCCGAACACGGGCTACCCACCGACGAACTCGAGTCGATCGTGCTGATCGAGGGCGACGACTGTTACGTGAAGTCGTCCGCAGTCATTCGCATCGCGCGGCTCCTCGGCGGCGTCTACGCGCTGCTCGGCCCGACTCGATTCCTGCCGCGCCGGCTCCGAGACCGGGTGTACGACTTCGTCGCCGCCCGCCGCTACCGCTGGTTCGGCAAGAAAGAGCAGTGTGCCATGCCGCCAGCGGACGTGGACGTGAACGCTCGGTTCCTCGAGTAAGACGGGGATGAGTCACGATTTGCGGGTCAATCGGTATCGATAGCCAGCCGCCGACCGAGCAGCGCGAGCGGGTAGCCGAACACGGCGACGCTGGCGACCCACGGGAGCAACAAGAGGCCGTAGACGGCCGGCCCGTATCCGAGGACGGAAACGGGAGCGACCGCCGCGATGGCGGCGATCGGCGTGAGTGCGGCGACTGCGATAAGCGCAACCGCCGTCCGCCCGCGTTCGGCGGCGTGCCCGATCGGGAGACAGAGCGCGGTCGCCAGGCCGAACAGCGCGGGAAACGCGTACACCGGCGGCCCAGCGAGCAGGAGGGTGACCCCTGCGGCGGCGACCGTCGCGAGCACCGACAGACCGACGAACCCGCGAGTCTCGAGTCGCCCGCCGACCCGCCCCGCCGCGCTCCCCAGCAGGGCGTACCCGATTCCGAGCGAAGCCAGCGCGACGGCTCCCGGCGCGAGTCCGTTACCGGTCGACACCGCGCCGACGACGAGGAAGCCGCCTGCGCCGAGGACGCCGACGACCACGATCAGCCGCTCGAGCGTCGTCGCATCGAAGTCGGTAACTCCCCAGTCGATGCGAGTGATCGCGATTCCCACGATTCCGATCAGTAGTCCGGGAACGAGCCCGCCGCTGACGCCGTGGGAGAGCGCCGTCGGGCCGGTATCGAGGCCGATCGTCGCGTAGCCACTCGCCGTCCCGAGGACGCCGCCGCTGCCGTAGGTGACGCGCGTCTGCCTGTCGAAGCCGCCGCCCCGAGTCCACGTCGCGGCGTTGCCGTCGACGCTGGCACGGGCTGGTCGGTTCGTCACGGTCGTCCCCTCGGGCGTGTGGATCGTTACTCGGTCGGCCGCCAGCCCGTAGCGGGCGTTCGACGTCCCGACGGCGAAGTAATCGACGAGCCAGGTATCGCCGACGCCCCGTCGAGCGACGCCGTCGACGGCGTAGTTCACGACGACGGTCTCGTTCTCGAGTACCGTCTCGACGGATCGAACGTCGCCGTCGGCGGCGTGATAGCGCGTCCACGCGTCGTCGACTGCGGCCTCGAGCGCGGTCGTATTAGTCCGGTAGCGCTCCGCGGCCGAGTCGGTGACCGGAACGCGCGCCTGCCAGCGCGAATCGCCGTCGTCGTCGACGTAGATGTCGAGCGTCCCGGGTTCGGTCGAACCGTCGATACCGCGCTCGCCCGCGAGTCCGTCCCCGCAGACGCCACAGAGTTGGGTCGGCGGGGGTGCGCCGGCAACGGTTGCGACGCCGGCGACTCCGAGGAGGGCACAGAGGAGCACAGCGGCGGCGAGTCGGACGGTTCGCATCGACTCGGGCTACGGATGTCTGGTGGAAATAAATTGCGTATAGTTGAGGTTTTCTCGTCCCGAACGAGCCCCGCGATTCGGCTACTCGTACTCGTAGAAGCCCTCGCCCGTCTTCTTCCCGAGGTCGCCGGCCTCAACCTTTCGTTTGAGGAGGTAGGCGGGTTTGTAGCGGTCGCCCAACTCATCGTGGAGCGTTTCGGTGGCGTGGAGGCAGACGTCCAGTCCGATGTGATCCGCGAGAGTGAGCGGCCCCATCGGCACGTTCGTTCCGAGTTCCATCCCCGCGTCGATATCGGCTTTCGTGGCGACGCCCTCGTCGTAGGCCCGAATCCCCTCGTTGATCCAGGGCATCAGGATACGGTTGGTGACGAAGCCCGGCTTGTCGTCGGCCTCCCAGGTCGTCTTCTCGAGGTCCTCCGCGAGGTCGTGGGCCAGCGCGGTCGCCGTCTCGGTCGTCTTCTCGCCGACCACGATCTCGACGCCCTCCATGATCGGGACGGGGTTCATGAAGTGCAGGCCGATCACGCGCTCGGGGTGCTCGAGGTCGGCCGCGATCGAGGTGATCGAGATCGTGCTCGTGTTCGTCGCCAGCAGGATGTCTTCGTCACAGATCCGCTCGAGGTCGGCGAAGATCTCCCGCTTGATGTCTAACTCCTCGAGTGCGGCCTCGACCACGAGGTCGCAGTCCGCGAGGTCCTCGAGGAGCGTCGTTCCCTCGATCCGGTCGCGGATCGTCTCGGGGTCCGATTCGAGGCTTTCTCGATTTGCGAGTCGCTCGAGGCTGTCGTCGATGGTGTCGAAGCCGTTCGCGACGAACTCCGATTCGATGTCGCGCATCACCACGTTGTAGCCGTGCGTGGCGGCGACCTGTGCGATACCGCTGCCCATCGTGCCTGCGCCGACGACGCCGATCCGGTCGATTCGTTCGCGAACCATACGGACGCTTCCCCCGTTGGAGCCGTAAGCGTGCCGGTGAACGGTACGTCGCACCGTGGAACACTCGGTCGGGACAGAACGAACGGGTATCGGGTCAACGGGCCGAGGATAAGTTTCAAGATGCGAGAGTGTGAGCTACGGGTATCCGGTGGATCGCGTGAGCAAGAAAAACGTCGCCAGCGACGCGGGAACGGGGACAACGAGTGAGGACACGACCGACGAGACCGGTGTCGTCGATATCGGAATTACCGTTGACGTTAGCGGCGACGACTCGAGTATCGACGGCGACGCCGACGACGCCATCGAACTCGAGTTCGACGAGGGAGCGAGGGACGAGGCGGCTGAAGCGGCCCACGAGCCCGAGACGGCACCCGATTCCGTGCTCGAGCCCGCCGAGCGTGAGGCCCTCGAAACCGTCGATATCGACACCGACGCGGTCGCGGAAAAGGAATACTCCTATCGCCTGTTACTGGACGAAGGGGTCGACGAGTCGGTCGCCGATGCCCTCCGACGGCGGTTCTCGCTGCCGTGGTCGTTCGAATCCGACGGCGACCTCGAGCGCCGCTCGAGCGAAGTCCGCGGGCTCGGCGACGCCGAGCGCGAGTGGATCGCCGTCAGCGGCGACGAGGACTGGCAGGCCTTCGAATACGACCACACGGAGCCGATCTCGGTTGGACGGGAGCGACCGACGGAGCGTCCGTATCCGGAGCCGACGCCCGTCACGGCGGTGGCGGGTGTCGGTCCCGACGACGCCGACGCACTGGCTGAGGCCGGCGTCCGCTCGGCGGAACGACTGGCGACGGTGGACGCGATGACGGTCGCACGCCTCCTGGATCTGAAGGTGTTACACGTCCGAACGTGGCGTCACAACGCGCGCGAACTACTCAAGTAGTTACTTTCGACGGGGGAGTCGAAACGAATTGTCCGTTTTTGACACGACTGGTAGACGATGCGGGCTAAAATTACTACTTTTGTATGCAATTTCTATAACCCGGATCATCAGAGATTTATAGCGGCCTGTTGGACCGTCTAACAGATGATTCCGATCGACGACTCTCCGATCGTTCGCGACGGCAAGTCACTGATTCTGGCGATGGACCACGGGCTCGAGCACGGCCCCGTCGACTTCGAGGCAGTCCCGGAGAAACTCGATCCGTCGACGGTCTTCGAGACGGCGACGCACGACGCCGTCTCCGCGATGGCCGTCCAGAAGGGGGTCGCCGAGGGCTACTACCCCAGCTACGAGGACGATGTCAACCTCCTGCTGAAGCTAAACGGCACGTCGAACCTCTGGATGGGCGAGCCCGACTCGGCAGTCAACTGTTCGGTCGACTACGCTGCCGAACTGGGTGCTGACGCCCTCGGCTTTACCGTCTACGGCGGCTCGAATCACGAGATCGAGATGGTCGAGGAGTTCCGCGACGCCCAGGAGAAGGGCCGCGAGTACGACCTCCCGATGGTCATGTGGTCGTACCCGCGCGGACAGGGAGTGAAAAACGATACCAAACCCTCGACGATCTCCTATGCGACCCGACTGGCCCTCGAGCTCGGCGCAGACATCGCGAAGGTCAAGTACCCCGGCAGCAAGGACGCGATGGCCCACGCCGTCAAGTGCGCCGGCGACATGAACGTCGTCATGTCCGGCGGCTCCAAAACGTCGGACTACGAGTTCCTCTCGCAGGTCGAGGCGGTCATCGACGCCGGCGCGAAGGGGCTGGCCGTCGGCCGCAACGTCTGGCAGCGCGAGGACCCGACACGGCTACTCGACGCGCTCGAGGAGGTCATCTACGAGGAGGCAACCGCCGACGCCGCGCTCGAGGCTACCGAATAGGATGACGGTGTCCGATCCAGCCGTCGAAGACGTCGTAGCAACGATCGGCCGCTCAGCGACCGAGATCCGACAGGGGCTGATCGGTCGCCGCGGGACGGTCGACGAGGAGAACCCCAGCGGCGAGATCCAGGCCGAAGCCGACGTCTGGGCAGACGAACTGCTCGGCGATCGGCTGTCGTCGATCGACGGCGTCGGCCAGTACGCGAGCGAGGAGCGGTCCGAGATCATCGATACCGGCGACGAACGGGTCTACGTCGCCGTCGATCCCCTCGACGGCTCGTCGAACCTGAAATCGAACAACACGATGGGGACGGTGTTTGGCATCTACGACGAACCCCTCCCCGCTCCGGGCTCTGCGCTCGTCGCGTCCGGCTGGGTCCTTTACGGCCCGATTACGACGATGGCGTGTGCCCAGGACGGCTCGGTCACGAAGTACGAACTCACCGGCGGCGAACGAACGGTCGTCGAGGAAGACGTCACCCTGCCCGACGATCCGCTCGTTTACGGCTTCGGCGGCCGGGTTCCCCACTGGCACGACGACTTCCGGGAGTACGTCCGCGTGATCGAGTCGAACCCCGATCACAAACTCCGGTACGGCGGTGCGATGATCGGCGATGTCAATCAGGTGCTGACCTACGGCGGAATCTTCGCCTACCCCGCCCTCGAGGACAACCCCCGTGGAAAACTCCGCCTGCAGTTCGAGGGGAACCCGATCGCGTACCTCATCGAAGCGGCCGGCGGTCGCTCTTCCGATGGGAGTCAGTCGATTCTCGAGGTCGAACCGACCGACCTCCACGACAGGGTGCCGCTACACGTCGGCAACGCCGAGTTTATCGATCAGCTCGAGGACGCGCTCGAGTGAACGACGGCTGCGAATCAGCATTTTCGAGGTGGAGCCTCCGGTAAACCGTTACAGCGGACCGTATCAGCTTTCGTGTTCCGCGACCGTCAGAATCGTCTCTACCGCGACGTCCGGCGAGACCGAGATCGAGTCGATGTCGGCCTCGAGCAGGAACTCGGTGTACTCGGGAATCGTCGAAGGAGCGTCGCCGCAGATACCGACCGGACGGTCGTGGCGGTGGGCCGCCTCGATCACCGAACTGATCGACCTCGTCACAGAGTCGTCGGTCTCGTCGAATAGTGGCGCGAGTTTCTCCGAGTTCCGATCGACGCCGAGCGTGAGCTGCGTGAGGTCGTTCGACCCGATCGAGAACCCGTCGAACAGTTCCGCGAACTGATCCGCGAGAACGATGTTCGAGGGCAGTTCTGCCATCACGTAGACATCCATCTCGTCGGTCGAGAGTCCGTACTCGTCCATCAGTTCGAGGACGCGCTCGCCTTCCTCGGGCGTTCGACAGAACGGCACCATCGCGATCACGTTGTCCAGTCCCACCACCTCCTGGACTTGGCGAAGCGCCTCACACTCGAGCCGAAACGCCTCCCGGAACTCCTCGTCGTAGTACCGAGAGGCGCCACGCCAGCCGAGCATCGGGTTGGCCTCCTCGGGTTCGTACTTCCAGCCACCCTCGAGATTGCGATACTCGTCGGTCTTGAAGTCGCTGAGCCGGAAGACGACATCGTTCGGGTAGAACGCGGCGCCGATCTTCGCGATTCCCGTCCGAAGGGCGTCGATGAACCGCTCTTCCTCGCCGCGCTCGAGCAACTCGAGCGGGTGGTAGCCGACGTGAGAGGTGACGATGAACTCCTCGCGCGCTAGACCGACGCCGTCGACGGGGAGGGTCGCGAGCGCGAACGCCCGACCGGGATCGCCGAGGATCAGGTTGACGTCGGTGTCGGTCTCGGGGAGGTCGTCCACGGCCTCCTCGTGGATTTCGTACTCGAGTTCGCCTTCGTACACCCGGCCGGTGTCCGTCGAACAATCGACGGTCACGGCATCGCCGTTCGACAGCGCGTCGGTCGCCGTCCCGGTGCGAACGATTGCGGGAATGCCCAGTTCCCGGGAGACGATCGCGGCGTGGGACGTCTTTCCCCCTCTGTCGGTGACGATAGCGCTCGCTCGCTTCATGACCGGCACCCAGTCGGGGTCGGTCATCTCGGTGACGAGCACGTTGCCCTCCTCAACCTGATCCATCTCCCGCTGGTCGGAGAGAACGCGGACTGTCCCGCTCGCGATCGCGTTCCCGATCGCGACGCCCTCGAGGAGTGGTTCGTCGGTTCCCTCGAGACTGTACGTGCGGAGGACGTTCCCCTCGGCCGCCCCGTGGACCGTCTCGGGTCTGGCCTGGACGACGAACAGTTCGTCGAGGTCGCCGTCGACCAGCCACTCGACGTCCTGTGGCTTCCCGAAGTGTTCCTCGATCCGCGTCGCGTACGTCGCCAGCTCCTCGATTCGGTCGTCTGAGAGCGCGAACTGTTCCCGCTTTTCTTCCGGCACCGACTCGAGTTTGGTGCCGCCGTTTCGGCGAACCATCCGCTGGGACTTCCCGCCGAGTTCCTTCTCGATGATCCCGGTGGTGGGTTTGAAGACGACGTACCGGTCCGGGTCAACGACGCCTTGGACGATCGGTTCGCCGAAGCCATAGGCAGCCTCGATCGTGACGACCTCGTCGAATCCGGTGTCGGGATCGAGCGTGAATAGGACGCCCGACGAGGCCAGGTCGGCCCGCCCCATCTTCTGGACTGCACAGGCCAGTTTGACGTCGAAGTGGTCGAAGTCGTTGTTCTCGCGATAGGCGATCGCACGATCGGTAAACAGCGAAGCGAAGCAGTGTTTGATCGACTCGATCAACTCCGTCTCGCCAGCGACGTTCAGGAACGTCTCCTGCTGGCCGGCGAACGACGCCTCGGGGAGGTCCTCGGCCGTCGCGGAGCTCCTGACGGCGACCTCCGGGTCGGCGATCCCGAATTCGTCGCCCAGTTTGGCGTACCGCTCGAGGATCGCCGACTCGAGTTGCGGCGGCATGGACGCCTCCGAAATCGTGCGCCTGATCCACTCCCCGCGACGCTGGAGGTCCGCAATGTCGTCGACATCGAGTCCGTCGAGTTCCGACTCGATTGCCGCGTGTATCCCCGTCTCTTCGACGTAGTAGTCGTACGCCGACGCAGTCGTCGTGAAGCCGGGCAGGACGGGCACGTCGAGGTTGGCGAGTTCGCCGAGGTTCGCACTCTTTCCGCCGACGGCGTCCGTGTTGTCACCGCGTAACTCTTCCAGCCACCGGACGAACGTCTCTCGTGACATCGGTTCGTCACTCGGACGACGAGCACGGCAATAAGTTCGCAGGGGACGACGGACGGCACAGGCACCCCAGGATTATCCCGCTGCGTCTGGGAGAGAACCGTACCATGCAGGACGCCCACGCCCAACTGGAGGCGGACATCGCCGTGCTCGAGGATCTTCCGGTGTTTGTCGCGTACAATGCGAACGTCGACGCGATCGTTCGGGTCGACGAGGACCTGGAGTCGTTCCTCGACCGACCCTCCGATCCCGGGGTGGACGTTCCCCCGAGTCCGCTGAAGTCGAAACGAGAGCTCGCGGCGGCGATCGCACACACAATGGCGGCCGGCCAGGGCGACGAGATCGCGATGACCGATTCGTTCGCGACGATCCTCGAGTCCGAACTCCCCCCGGACAGCCAGCAGATGGGCGGCCAGGCGGGGATCATGACCAACCTGCTCACCGCGCTGGGAACGGCCCCGATCACGTACACGTACCTACTTTCCGAGCGACAGTCGTCGATGTTCGAACACCCCGAAGAGGTTCGGTATCCGACCGTCGAGGACGGCCAGGTGAGCTACGTCCCACTGCCCGAGGCCGTCAACACGGATCGAACGAAGCTCAACTGGGTGTTCGAGTTCAGGGAGGGTGACGAATGCTTCGGCGTGACTGCGACGGAAGACACCCGCTTCATCGCCGCCTCGAGACCACCGGAGTTCGACCTGACTGCCGGCGAACTCGACGAGGCGATCGACCAGGTCGGCGAGGACGTCGACGGAGCCCTCCTCGCCGGGTATCACAACCTCACGCCCGACCACGTAGCGGACGGGTACGAGGAGACACACCGCCACGCACGTGAGGTCATCAACCGACTCCGGTCGGGGAACGACGTCGACGTCCACATCGAGTACGCCGTCACCCACGACGACGACCTCAGGGAGAGCATGTACAATTTGATCTTGCCGGAGGCGAACGTCGTGGGTGCTGATACGCACGAGCTGACGATGCTCCACGACGACGCGAGCCTAGCGGTTGTGGCGGCCCCTCCGTCGGAGGCGACGACGTTCGAACCGGACGAGATACTCGATCACTACCGGATGCTCGAGGCGGTTCGCGAGGAACTCGGCATCGACTGCGTTCAGTTACACGCCATGGAGTATCACCTCGCCGTGATGGAGTCGTACCACTCGCCGGAGGCCCTTCGACGGGGCCTCGAGTTCGCCGCCGTCAACGCTGCGGCCAAAGCGGCCCGCGGGGAAATCACGTCGCCCGACGACCTCGAGATCGGGCTGGAGTACGAGCCCTCGGCGATGGGCTGCGAGGCGATTGAATTGCTGGCGGATCACCTCGACGAGACGACAGAGGACGGGGTCCTCGAGGCCCCCACGGTCGCCGCCTGCCCCAATCGCGTCGTCGACGAGCCGGCGGGCACGGTCGGCATCGGCGACATCGTCTCGTCCTCGAGTTTCATCCTGGAACTCGCCGTAACCACCGACCGGTAGTCGGCGACGGCATCACGGCGGCTCGGCGCTCACCGGCACGCAAAACACCGGCACCTCCGCCTGACGCACGACGTTTTCGGTGACGCTCCCGAGGAACCACTGACCGATCCCCGTCCGGCCGTGGGTTCCCATGACGATCAGGTCGACGTCGTGTTCGGTCGCGGACGCGGGAATCTCGATCACCGGAGAGCCGGTCACGGTCGATCCGGAGACGCTCACACCGGCGTCCTCGCCGCGCTGCCGTACCTCGTCGATCGCCGCTTCGCCCCTGTGCTCGACGGACTCGAGAAGATCGTCGAACTCTCGGGTGTCAGCGAAGCGGTCCGTGTCGATCGAGTAGAGCGTGTGTACCGACGACTCGAGTCGACTTGCGAGTTCAATCCCCCACTCGGTCGCGATCGTTGCCCCGTCGCTGCCGTCCGTCGGCAAGAGGAGTCGGTCGAACGTGACGTCGTTGATATCGGGTTCGCCGGCAGTCGGTGGGACCGCAAGCACGGGCGTTCGCGCCGTTCGGAGGACGTTCTCGGTCACGCTTCCGAGAAGAACCCTATCGAGCCCCGTGCGGCCTTTCGTCCCCATCGCGATGACGTCGATCTCGCGCCGGTTGGCGTACTCCCTGATCGACTGGAACGGCGTTCCCTCCCTGATCCGCGTCGTGACGTCGAGGTCGGCGTCGTACTCCGCGGCCAGCCCTGCGATTTCCTCGACCGCTTCCTCGGCCTCCTCCTCGAGCGGTGGCCGTCCTGACTCGTCGAAATCCGCCGTCGAGAGTCGGGATTCGACGACCGACAGGATGTGGAGGTCCGAATCCGTCCGCGACGCGAGCGCGATCCCGCGTTTCGCACCTGTGAGCGCCCCGTCGCTGCCGTCGGTCGGTATCAGTATCGATTCGATAAACCGGCTCATTGGAGAGTCCTGCATCGCTTCACCGGCTCGGCGGTTAATTGTGTGGGGGTGGTCGGCCGGTCGGTATCGCTATCAGCGGTCACGTTTCAGCGTCTCGACAAAAACCTCGAGGAGAGCCACGAGTTGACGAGGGAGCAAGAAGCGTTTGCGAACGTGTTCCCGGGCGTTCGCGCCGAACTCCGTTCGTCGTTCATCGTCCTTGAGGAGCGCGACGATCCGGTCGCCGGCGGCCGCCGCGTCGTCCGGCTCGACGAGGTAGCCGTTCCGGCCGTCCTCGACCTGCAGCGGGATACCGCCGACCGTTGATCCGACGACCGGCGTGCGCTTCCAGAGTGCTTCCGAGACGACGAGTCCGAACCCCTCGCGTAGGGATTTCTGGACGACAACGTCCGATAGCCGCTGGAGGGCATTGACCGTCGTGTCCGGGAGATCCGTCAGGACGTGGACGTTCGGATCGTCGACCGCCTCGTTGGCGACCTGCTCGTATAGCTCCAGCCCCTCCGGATCGTCGCCGGCCATCCCACCAGCAAGCACCAACTGGAGCTCCGGAACGTCCTCGTGGGCACTTCGATACGCCTCGAGCGTTCCGAACTGATCCTTCCAGGGATCGAAGCGCGACACCTGTGTTACGATCGGCGCGTCGAACGAGAGCGGATCCAGTCGGTCCCGTTCGGTCGCTAGCTCCTCTTCGTCGAGTGATCGGTTCTTCTCCGTCACCGGATCGATCGACGGGTAGACGATGCTCGTCTCCGGAACGTCGATTGCCTCCGCGTACGCGGAGCGGCTGAAAATCCCGTGATCGATCCGATCCACGTACGCCGACACGAACGTGCGGTACTCGTCGGCCGGGTCGGTGAGATCGACGTGACACCGCCAGACGATCGGCGCGTCCGGCAGCCGCTCCGCGAGTCGCTCGAGCATGCCGAGCGGCTGTGGATCGTGAGCGACGACAAGGTCGTATTCGTCCTCGATCTCGGCCGCGTTCCGTGCTGTCACCTCTCGATAGGTCGCTTTCATCTCGTCGGTCAACGGCTCGCCGCTCCCCTGGAGGCCGTTGTGTATCGCCTTGGTGACCTCGAAGAAGTCGTCGTCGGCGTCCATGACGAGCCAGTCGGTGTCGATACCGAGGTCGTTGCAGACCGGCACGATCGAACGGAGCAGTTCCGCGACCCCGCCGCCGGTCGCCGTCGAATTGACGTGGAGGATCCGGACATCCGAAAGCGCCTCGGCGAGCGAACGAAGTCGCTCGAGGCGGTCACGTTCCGTTACGGCGGCGTACGCGTCGATCGATCGGTCCGGTAACGAGGGAGCGTGCATCGTCCGTACCCGTTCGGACGACGACGACGCTCGTATCAGTTGGGGATCCTTCGGGCCGAAGCGGTAGTTAGAAGTTCTGTACCTCTCGATTCCTGACGTTCGGGGGGAACAAATTTACCCGGACGTGGTGACGTCCGACCATGAAATTAGATACCAATAGCGGCGGTTCGGAAGGCGACGAAACGCTTCGAATCGGGCTCAACGGCTTCGGACGAGTCGGACGGAGCCTCCTGCGCGCGTCGCTGACGGACAACGACGTCGACATCGTGGCGATCAACGACGTAATGGACGACGACGACATGGAGTATCTGCTCCGATACGACTCGGTCCACGGCCGGCTCGAGGGGGGTTCCCGTCGTGGCGACACCCTCTTCGTAAACGACCAGGAGTTCCAGCTCCGCTCCGAGCGCGAGCCGTCGGAGATTCCGTGGGACGAGTTTGAGGTCGACGTTGTCTTCGAAGCGACCGGGCTGTTCCGGACCCGCGAGGAGGCCGCCCAGCATCTCGAAGCCGGCGCCGACAAGGTGATCATCTCGGCGCCGCCGAAAGGCGAGAAGGAGGTCCCGATGTTCGTCTACGGCGTCAACCACGAGGAGTACGACGGGGACGACGTCGTCTCGAACGCCTCCTGTACGACGAACTCCGTCGCGCCGGTTCTACAGGTCCTCAACGACGAGTTCCACGTCGTCTCCGGCCTCCTGATGACCGTCCACGCCTACACCGGCAGCCAGGGACTCGTGGACGGCCCCATGGACAAGCGACGGCGCGGCCGTGCCGCCGCCGAGAACATCGTCCCGACGACGACCGGAGCTGCGGGCGCGACAAGCGAGGTTCTGCCCGCCTTCGAAGGGAAGCTTGAGGGGATGGCGATGCGGGTTCCGGTCCCGAACGGCTCGATCACCGACATCACTGTCAACATCGAAGAAGAGGTGGAGCGAGACGAAGTGCTCGACGCGATCCGAGCAGCGGCCGACGACAGGTTGGCCGGCGTCCTCGGCTACACTGACGAAGAGATCGTCTCACGGGACATCATCGGGCTGCCGTTCGCCTCGTACGTCGATCTCGAGTCCGTGATGGTCGCGGCGAACGATACGGTGAAAGTGCTGGCCTGGTACGACAACGAGTACGGCTTCTCGAATCAGATGATCGAACTCGCGAAGCACGTCGCGAGGGCATCACGGAGCATCGACACCGGACGGACCGTCGTCCACTGACGGGAACGAGACACGCGAGCACCAGACCCCAGACATGACCACGTTTCGACCAATCGACGACCTCGAGCCCGGCCAACGACTCCTCGTCCGGATCGACGTCAACGCCGCCGTCGAGGACGGTACCGTACAGGACAGTCGTCGCTTCGCCCGCCACGCCGAAACGATCCGCGAACTGCTCGCGGACGACCACGCCATCGCCGTGCTGGCCCACCAGGGCCGGCCTGGCGAGGACACGTTCGTCTCGCTCGAGGAACACGCAGAGATCTTCGCCGACCACCTCGACCATCCCGTCGCGTTCGTCTCCGATACCTGCGGCGAGGAGGCGCTTTCGGCGATCGACGACCTCGAACCGGGCGACGTGCTCCTCCTCGAGAACGTCCGGATGTGCGACGGGGAACTCCCCGAAGAAGAGCCGGAGACGAAGGCCAAGACGGACCTCGTCCGGACGCTCGCCCCGGAGTTCGACGCCTACGTCGGGGACGCGTACTCGACCGCGCACCGCTCACACGCCTCGATCGTCGGTTTTCCACACGTTATGGACGCCTACGCGGGTCGTGTAATGGAACAGGAGTACACGGCGATCACGGCCGTCCGCAACCGGGCGTTCGATGGCCCGGTCACGATGGTCCTCGGCGGGACGAAGGCCGAAGACACGATCCCGATTGTCGAGCAACTCGACGACACCGTCGACCGGTTCTGCCTCGGTGGCGTCGTCGGGGAACTCTTCTTACGGGCCGACGGCCATACTGTGGGCTACGACGTCGCGGATACCTCGCTCTTCGATCACCAGTGGGACGACTATCGAGATGACCTCGAGCGCATCCTCGAGGCCTATCGCGACCGGTTGCGCCTCCCAACCGATCTCGCCTGCGAGGACGATGACGGCGAGCGCGCGGAGGTGGCAGTCGAGGGAACGACCAAGGAACGACCGTTCCTCGATGTCGGTGCCGAGACGGCCGAGCGCTACGCCGACGTTGTCGCCGACTCCGCGGCGGTGTTCATCAAGGGGTCGCTCGGCGTGTTCGAGGACGAGCGGTTCGCCGATGGGACCGTCATGGTCCTCTCCGCGACGGCCGAGGCCGACTGCTTTTCGGTCGTCGGCGGCGGCGACACCGCCCGCGCCGTCGAACTTTACGATTTCGACGAGAACGACTTCTCGCGCATCACGATCGCCGGCGGGGCATACGTTCGCGCGCTCACCGGCGATCCGCTCGTCGGCGTCGACGTACTCAAATCCCATCACTGAGATGACTGGACCCACCACAGCCGTCGTCCTGGCCGGCGGCTACGCGACCCGACTGTGGCCGATTACGAGGCATCGACCCAAGATGTTCCTCCCGCTCGGCGAGACGACCGTCATCGATCGGATCTACGCCGAACTCGAGGGCCTCGATCGGATCGACGAGGTCTACGTGAGCACGAACGAGCGGTTCGCCACTGACTTCGAGAATCACCTCGAGGACACCCCGTACGACAAGCCCCGCCTGTCCGTCGAGGAAACGGCACACGAGGACGAGAAACTCGGCGTCGTCGGGGCGCTCGAGCAGTTGATCGACCGGGAGGGGCTTGACGAGGATCTGCTGGTGATCGCGGGGGACAACCTCTTCGACTTCGCCATCGAGGATTTCCTCCACTATTTCGACCGACGGGACGGGCCGGCGATCGCCGCCTACGACATCGGCTCTCGGGAGCGGGCAACGTCCTACGGCGTGATCGAACTGGACGACGAGCGCGTCGTCGGCTTTCAGGAAAAGCCCGCCGAGCCGGAGGGTTCCCTCGTCTCGATCGGCTGTTACGCGTTCCCCGGGGAGACGCTGTCGCTGTTCACCCCCTACCTCGAAGCGGGGAACGATCCGGACGAACCCGGCTGGTTCGTCCAGTGGCTCCAAGACCGGGTGCCGACCTACGCCTACACCTTCGAAACCGCGTGGTTCGACATCGGTACCAGGGGGAGTTACCTCGACGCCGTTTCTTGGTACCTCGGCGGTGAGTCCCGTGTCGCCGATTCGGCGACCGTTCGGGAGAGCGCCGTCAGCGATGACGTCCACGTGATGCCGGGCGCGACCCTCGTCGACACCGACGTCGAACGGTCGGTGATCTTCCCGGACGCGGAACTCGAGTGCACGACCGTTTGCGATTCTATCGTCGACGAGGGAGCCAGAATCAGCGGGTTCGACCTGGAGCGCGCCCTAATCGGTGCCCACACTCGGATTCCCGACGACCGGTAAGGGACGAGGCCTCGAGTCACGTCCCCCGCGGAACGCTCCTTATACTGTCGGACAAAACGGATCACACATCGATCGAACTCGAGACACTGCCGCCAGCGGCGACAGGCGTCAAGACACGATCGAGTGTTCCCGTACTGTTGTCCGACAGTATTACGCTCCATCGTCGGCGGTCGTCGACGCCCACCAACCGCTCGTGATCGACACGTAGACGCTGACGCCGAGCAGTAGTGCTCCGTAAAACGCCCACCGCGGCCAGGCGGTCTCGAGGAACCACAGCGTCAGGAACAGGACCCACAGCG
Organism: Natrinema sp. H-ect4; assembly: GCF_041894845.1. Classification (NCBI taxonomy): domain Archaea; kingdom Methanobacteriati; phylum Methanobacteriota; class Halobacteria; order Halobacteriales; family Natrialbaceae; genus Natrinema; species Natrinema sp. H-ect4. Next base: position 407,773 of record NZ_JBHDYC010000002.1, on the reverse strand, counting down.
AGACGACGAGCAGGTCGACGAGAATGCGCAGGCCACCGCTCGTGACGGCGGTGATGACCCGTCGAGCGCGTCCGGTTCTCGAGGTACGAGGGGTATCGTTACTCATGCTGCGTCGGTCGGTCGTATCGGCGCGGTGTGGTTTGTCGGCGATCAGAAGTGGTAGCCATGTTGTTCGGTCAGTCGATAGGCCCCGACACCCCAGACGTAGCTCTGTCCGGGCCACCAGGTGCGGGCGTTGTTGAAGCCCGCAATGAGAACGTCCTCGTCCTCGCCCTCCGGATCGCGGTGATAGCTCACGGAGCCGCTGTCGCCGTCGGTCAGGTCCATCTCGCCGCCCCAGCGGATCTGTCCGCGGCGACAGAACTCGTCGGTGAAACAGGTCACCGCGTCGATCCCCTGAATCTTCCCCGTCGTGTGGCCGGACAGCGCGCCGACTTTCTCGAGTTCCGCGTCCCGGGCGACGAGATCGGCGAGGCCGAACTTGGTAAACTGACCGCGAACGCGGGGTTGCCTCGGCGCCTCGATCCGGCTGGTGGGCTCGACTCGGCCGGTCGGCTCGACGGCGGCGACGTCCTCGGCGGGATGAAAGTGTGCGACGGTGCCCAGTTCGATGGCGTCTCGCTCCTCGCGAGGAAGGTGGAGTGTGCCGTCGGTTGCGTCGTGGTCGTCCATGAACGCGTGTTCAGCCGTCACGAAAAACTGGCGCTGCCCGTCGGGGTGATACAGCGCCGGCCCGAGCGTCGCCATGCTTGAGGGGGTTTCGCAGGCGACGCCGCTCGGGACTCCGCCGTCCGGGATGGTATCGGCGAGTCGCGGTTCGCGGTGCTCCGGACCGTTCTGAATATCGTCGACATCGATGATCGTTTCGGCCTTGATATCGATTCCCGCGGCGAGTTCGCCGACCATCTCGGAGACGGAATGGCCGTCGCCCGAGACGCCGACGGAGACGGTGGCGGTCCCGCTCTCGTGGTCGCCGGGAACGACTGCGCTGCCGAGATAGCCGGTAAAGGCGATACGCGCCAGCCGTTGATTCAGTTCGAAGGCGGACTCGACGGCGGCGTACCACTCTGTGGGGACCGTCCGGGTTCGTTCCCGTATCGACCAGGGATCGTCGGGGTCCTCTCTGACGAGGGCCGTGACCACGGGCACCTCGCCGTCGTCGGCCGCGAGGAAGTCGTCGACGCCGAGCCACGCGGCCATCCCGAGGGCGTACCCGCCGCTGACGAGGGTCCGAAGGAACGAACGCCTGTCCATTCCGCGATCGATTCGGTCTCGAACCGTTGCGAGTCGCTGAGTTGACTGCTCGGTGTGCGCCTCGGACATGTCGCGATACTGATCCTCGCTACTGTCCCGTTCCGCCACTGCAACCCGTCGAACGGACCGATCGCAGGCGTCGCGCCCCGAATGGACCGATCGCAGGCGTTGCGGAACGGGATCGGTAACCGTCGAAATAAACGCCGAAATCGAGCAAAGGGGTTCTGCCTGCAGGTGCCGCCGACGGAACTGCAGTCACCGTCGGCGACGGCAGCCGGATATAATGACTGCACGACTGAACGCGAGCGTTCGTGACACGCGGCCGATCAGTATCGTCTGTCTCCGTGTTGGTGACCGCGGAGGCACGACGCACTCTCGATCGGTTCGCGCCGCGACCGCGACGCATCCTCCTCATCCGCTCGCGGTGACCTCCGGATCGGTGGCAATCGAGCCGGCGCGAACCGCTCTCTCCTCCGACTGTACCGTCAGCGTTCCCGAGCCGATCGGCCCGCAACTCGAGCACGCCGCGGCGAAAACGGTATCCCGCCGCCCGACACAGGTGGGAGCATGCGAGTTCGTATCGCGGCTGGTGCCGCCGACGACGAAGCGGTGGCGATCGCTACCGCTCTCGCCGAACACCTCGACGAATCGGTCTCGGTGTACGTCGGCGACGAGACGGAGCCCACGGCGGTCCACGACCTCGAGGAAGACGCGGTCGCACCGACCGACGGCGGTCCGACCGCGCGGAACGATGAGCGCGATCGACCCGACGCCGATCGTAGTGACGCCGATCTCGGACCGACCGAACGCGAGGAGCGCCTGTGGGACGAGATCGACGACATCCTCGAGGGTGGCCCCGAGAAGTACAAAGAGCAACTTCCCGAGCAGGGGAAGCTGTTCGTCCGCGACCGGCTCGAGCTGTGGTTCTCCGGCGATGACAGCGAGTTGCGCTTCGAGGACGGTACGTTCGCGGCGTTCGACGACTGGCATCCCAGCGGCGCGGGGACCGACGGAGTGGAAGACACCGATCGCAGGGATAGCGCTGACGGAAACGGCGACGACGGCGATCGACTACCGGCGGACGGGCTCATCACGGCCGCGGCGACGTTCGAGGGGCGGGACGTCCACGTCATGGCCAACGATTACACCGTCAAACGGGGCAGCATGGCTGCCAAGGGTGTCGAGAAGTTCCTTCGGATGCAACAGCGCGCGCTCAAGACGGGCAATCCGGTGTGCTACCTGATGGACTCCTCGGGCGGCCGGATCGATCAGCAGACCGGCTTCTTCGCGAACAGGGAGGGGATCGGGAAGTACTACTACAATCACTCGATGCTCTCCGGGCGGGTGCCACAGATCTGCGTGCTCTACGGTCCTTCGATCGCCGGTGCGGCCTACACGCCGGTCTTCGCGGACTTCACGATTATGGTCGAGGGGATGTCCGCGATGGCGATCGCGTCCCCGCGAATGGTACGGATGGTCACTGGCGAGGAGATCGACCTGCAGGAACTCGGCGGTCCGCAGGTCCACATGCGGGAGTCGGGCTCGGCGGACCTGATCGCGAGGGACGAGGAACACGCGCGCGAACTGGTGGCTCAACTGATCACCTACTTGCCGGACAACGCGGACGAGAAACCGCCGAAACGGGAGCCGACGGCACCCGAAAAATCTCCCGACGGAATCGATGCCATCGTCCCCCAACAGCCGAACAAGGGGTACGACATGACCGACGTGATCGACCGGCTCGTCGATGAGGGGTCGTACTTCGAGTTACGACCTGATTACGGCCCGGAGATCATCACGGCCTACGCTCGGATCGACGGCCGCCCGGTCGGTATCGTCGCCAATCAGCCCGCCCACCGCGCCGGCGCAATCTTCCCCGACGCAGCCGAGAAGGCAGCGGAGTTCGTCTGGAAGTCGGACGCGTTCAATATTCCCTTACTCTACCTCTGTGACACCCCCGGCTTTATGGCCGGCTCACAGGTCGAGAAAGAGGGCATTCTCGAGCAGGGAAAGAAGCTGATCTATGCGACCTCGTCGGCGACGGTCCCCAAACAGACTGTCGTCGTCCGCAAGGCCTACGGCGCGGGGATCTACGCGATGGGTGGCCCGGCCTACGATCCCGAGAGCGTCATCGGTCTCCCGTCGGGCGAGATCGCCATCATGGGTCCCGAAGCGGCGGTCAACGCGGTCTACGCCCGCAAGCTCGCCGAAATCGACGACCCCGAGGAGCGCCAGCGGATGGAAGAACGGCTCCGCGAGGAGTACCGCGAAGACATCGACGTCCATCGGATGGCGAGCGACGTGGTCATCGACGAACTCGTCCCACCGAGTCGGCTTCGCGAGGAGTTGGCCGCTCGCTTCGACTTCTACGCTGATGTCGAGAAATCTCTGCCGGACAAAAAACACGGGACGATCCTCTGATACGGACTGCCATCACTGTGTACTGGCGCGCCCACACAGCGGGTCACAGGTGCGCCGGAACCGACGGACAGTAGTCCATACGAGCGGTATCGACCGACTCGAGCCCGACGGGATTCGGCGGACGGCTCGAGGACTCCGCCGGTCGCGTTGCCTCCGCGGACGCGAAGGGGCGTCCCTTTAGCAAATTCCTGTAAAATATCGCACTACTCGGCGCTGCAGTCGCCTTCTTCGAGCGCGTACGCGAGAACTGACGGACCGCTCGAAACGGTATCCGTTCGAGTCTCGCGTCGGACGGCAATTCCCGTTGTCGGGTAGGCCGTGATTGACACGGATACCGTCCAGTGAACCGCTCGTACACCACTTCACACCCGCTTGCGGATCCGCTCTCGCTCGAGTCGAGCGACAGTTACGATGACTTACCGCCGGCGGCTGCCGGCCTATGCCTGACATAACAATACATCGAATGCTGGAACTGGCGCGTACTCCCAGTGGTACGGCTCCGGTTCAACTCCGGGAGGGAGGCTATGAGCTCCGAGGGCGCGTTCTTGGGCCGCCGACTGCCCGGCGACGTCACGCCGGTCGACCTCGAGCGACTGTGCTGGGCGTTCGTCGCGCTCGCCCTGATCGCGGACGTCGTGACGACGTTCGTCGGCCTCCACCTCGGACTGGCCGAGTCAAACCCGGCCGCCCGCGGCGCGATCGAGGGGTACGGTCTGGCCGGGATGCTCGCGCTGAAGGCGTTCGCGATCGGTGTCGGCCTCGTTTGTCGCCCACTCCTCGAGCAGGCGTACCGTCCGATCGTCCCGGCGGGGCTCGCGATGCCGTGGCTGATCGCCGCGATGGTGAACCTGTACATGATCTCGCTCGTTCTCTGATCGCTCGATGGTCTGACTAACGAGCGCCGGCGGTTGCGTCGCGGAAGAACTGCGCTCGTTCGTTCCACGCGTCTCCGAGTTTATACCGGATACCGGCAGAAGTGACGCTATGGTTCGCTATCGAACGTCGACTCGACGACAGTGGCTCCGTCGCGGGACAGCACTCGGCCTCGTCGGTCTGTCAGGCTGTCTGAATCCGTTCGCTGACTCAACGGGCATCGAATTTCCACCCGGGCTGAGTGCCGACGGCGTCGACGATCCCGACGCGCTTCTCGAGGCGCACAGGGAAGCTGTAACAGCGTCGTCTTTTACCGGCGAATACGACCGTCAGCTCGCCGTTGATGTCCCGGAGGTCGATGACTCCAGAGAATCACCAGTGACGATGGACGCGTTCGATATTCGAGCCGAACCGAGCGCAGAACGCGTCGTGCGATCACGGCGCGGAGGCAGTCCCACCCCCTCACTGGAACGGATGGTCTACATCGACGGCGACTATCGAGCGACCGATTATCCGGGTCCCCTCACACAGGAATCGGCAGCGGACCTCATCGAGGACTCGCTCGAGCCGATCGGTGACTGGCTGCTCGAGGCCGTCGCTGAATACCGTGGAACGCGATCGAACGAGACGGATCCTCTTCACGAGTACCGTCTGTCGGGAATCGATTCCGACCTGATCCCGCGAGGGTTTCCGGACGGTGAGACCGACGGTGACGGACTCGTTCTCGTCGACGAGACGGGGCGCATCCATCGGTATCGAACGACACAGAGCGGGCAAAACGACGAGATCACGATGGAGCTCAGAATCGAATTCGAATTCGGCGAGTTCGGAGAGACGACCGTCGAAGAACCCCCGGGGGTCGATGCGGTCGGGCCGGACGGCCATCAGGTGATCGAGCCGGGAACGCGGATCGAACTCGAGGCACGGAACGACTGGGTCGCCGTTGCGCCGCCGAAGATCGAGGGATTCGAGAACCCGCCGTTCGCACTCGAAGCGGGTGAGTCCTACGAAATCGGATGGACTACGGGAGACGGGAGAACACACAACCTCGAGATCGTGGATGCAGACGGGACTGTCGTCGGCGATCTCGCGACCGAGCGGATCCACGGGGAAGACGGCGAACAGTGGTTCGAATTCACTGCGAGCGAAGAGATGGCAGCGTACAACTGTGGGCCGGACGGTGCGACGGGAACGATCGCGGTCTACTAACTCGAATCGGACGGATCGATGCCGTCGGAAACTGTCGTCCGTTCGTGGCTGTGTACGGCCGGTCGCGGATCCCTCGCGATCACGAACGCCGCTCTGTGACGCGTCGCCACTCCCGAACCTCCTCGAGGATCGCGCCCCACTGCTCGGGTCGGCCCGGAATCTCGTCGCCCGTCAGGCGCTCTCGTTCGGCCTCGAGTCGCTCGCGGATTCGCGCCGGCTCCTCGACGTTCCAGAAGGCGAGTTCCGAGCCGCTGGCCGTCTCGATCGTGACGGTGCCGTAGCCGACGAGCCGGCCGATCGGGTCCTGTTCGACGGTCGTGTTCTGGATCCGCTCGAGGGAGACGGTTCGGACTCGGATCCCGAGAACGCCGTGGCGGGTCGCGGCCACCGAATTCGTGACGACGAACGCCGTCCGCGAGACGCGGGCGTACTGCCACAGCGCCGGCGCGACGACGATCGGAATCCCGACGACCGCGAGGGCCGGGAGCACTTCGGTGACGACCGCGGCCAGCACCGCCACCGTTCCGACGAGTGCGAACGCCGCCCACGGGAGCACGGTCTGGATTCGTGGGCTACCCCGCCAGCGGATCCGCTCGCCGCCCTCGGACTCGAGCGGGAGCCAGTCCGGGACCGCCGTCGGATCGCCAGGAGCGGCCGTTGCGTCGGACGACCCTCCCGACTCCGCCACTGAATCAGATGGATTCGTCCGTGTCATACTCGTTTCTCCGTCGATCATCTTTCCGATCGCCCGCTCGATTGTCGCTCCGGGTGGCCGCTCGATCGTCGCTTCGGTCGGCCGTTCGATCCGTGGTTCCGTCGGCGTCGCCACCGTTCGCTCGAACGGATCGGTCGTCCTCGACGGCCTCCCGAATCGCCCGTAGTTCGGTGAGGATCGCCGCGAGCGTGTCCTCGCTCGAGTGGCCGTCCGCGGGCTCGCCGCGGTTGCGGTCGACCCGTTCGCTGATCCGTTGCTGGACGGCTTTCGGGTCCGGTACGGATTTGAAGGCCATTTCGACGCCGGAACCGCCGGCGGTGCTGACCTCGACGTTCCCGTAGCCAAAGTGGGCCCCAAGGGCGCTCTGGCTGTAGGAGATGTCCTGTACCTTCTCGTGTTCGATCCGCTTGACGTCCCGCGAGAGCACGCCGGTCTTCGCGTACAGCGCGCGATTCGTCACCACGTAGTGGGTGTTGGTCACGCGGAGGTACTCACTGACGATAATAATAATTCCAATCAGGACGATCGCAAGCGGGATTCCGATCGCGAACGCCGGAATGAGCGTCCGCCGGTCCGGGCCGCCGGCCCAGACGATTCCTTCGTCGTCGTCCAGCGAGAGCCACTCGAGGTCAGCGGGGTCGACGCCGTCGGTTTCGAGTTCGGAACTCATCGCGCGTCCTCTCCGTCGTCGGCCGCGCGCTCGCGTTTCAGCGAGAGCACGGTCCGGTCGAACTCGCAGACGAGGGGTTCGTCCGGATCGTTCGCTTTGAACGCCTCGACGTGCATGGTGACGATCCCGCGCTCGCCGTCGCTGGTCTCGCGCTTGTCGGTAACCGTCGACTGGGCTCGGATCGTATCGCCGTGAAAGACCGGGTTCGGGTGTTCGACGTCGTCGTAGGAGAGATTCGCGACGATCGTTCCGTCGGTCGTCTCCGGGATCGAAACGCCCACGGCCAGGCTCATCGTGTAGAGGCCGTTGACCAGCCGCTCGCCGAACTCGGTGTCGGCCGCGAACTCCCCGTCGAGGTGGAGGGGCTGCTGGTTCATCGTCATGTCGCAAAAGCGCTGGTTGTCACTCTCGGAGATCGTCCGCCGGCGCTCGTGGGCGATGGTCTCGCCGACGGTGAACTCCTCGTAGTACAGTCCCGTCATAGGTCCGGAGTCACACAGTACCTACAAAAACGTGGTGTCGCGCTCGAGGCGAAAACCCGGTGTCTCGCTTGAGCGCCCCGCCGTCGCCTCGCGATCGATCGGCGTTACTCGACCATCCCGGTCTCCTCGCCGGCGTCCTGCTGAACCCAGATCGTCTTCGTGTTGACGAACTCCCGGATCCCGTGCCGGGAAAGCTCTCGCCCGTAGCCCGAGTCCTTCACGCCGCCGAAGGGGAGTCGGGGATCGGACTTCACGAGTTCGTTGACGAACGCCAGCCCCGACTCGAACCGGCGGGCGACGCGCTCGCCGCGCTCGAGGTCGTCCGTCCAGACGCTCGCGCCGAGCCCGAACCGGGTGTCGTTGGCCTTCTCGATGGCGGCTTCCGCATCGGGAACCCGGAAGACCGTGGCCACGGGGCCGAACAGTTCCTCCTGATCCGCGGGCGCGTTTTCGGGAACGTCGGTGAGCACCGTCGGCGGGTAGAACGCGCCGTCGCGATCCATCGGCTCGCCGCCGAGTTCGAGTTTGCCGCCCTGCTCGAGCGTCTCCTCGACCTGTTCGTGGAGATCTTCCATGAGGTCCTCGCGGGCCTGCGGGCCGATATCCGTCTCCTCGTCCATCGGATCGCCGACGGTCTGTTCATCCATCGCTTCGGTGAATCGGTCGACGAACTCGTCGTAGACCTCGTCGACCACGATGAAGCGCTTGGCCGCGATACAGGACTGGCCGTTGTTAATGAGTCGCGCCTGCACCGCCGTCTCGACGGTTTCGTCCATCGGCGCGTCCTCGAGGACGACGAAGGGATCGCTGCCGCCGAGTTCGAGGACGGTCTTTTTGAGTTGGCTGCCGGCGGTCTCGGCGACGGCCCGGCCCGCCCCGTCGCTGCCCGTGAGGGTGACGCCAGCGATGCGGTCGTCCTCGATCACTGCTCCGATCTCGTCGGAACTGATCAGCAGCGAGGTGAACGCGCCCTCGGGGAAGCCGGCCTGCTCGAAGACGTCCTCGATGGCCCGCGCGCAGCCGGGGACGTTCGAGGCGTGTTTCAGCAGACCGACGTTGCCCGCGGCGAGATTTGGGGCGGCAAAGCGGAACACCTGCCAGAAGGGGAAGTTCCAGGGCATGATCGCCAGTACCGGCCCCAGCGGCTGGTAGGCGACGACCGTCCGCGCGCTCTCGTCGCTCGCGATCACCTCGTCTTGCAGGTGTTCGGCGGCGGTCTCGGCGTAGTAGTCACAGAGCCACGCGCACTTTGCGACCTCGTCGCGGGCCTGACCGATGGGTTTCCCCATCTCTTCGGTCATCAGTTCGGCGTAGTCGTCCTCATTTTCCCGCAAGACCTCGGCCGCTTTCGCTACGAGTCGCTGGCGCGTCTCGATCGGCGTCTCGCTCCACTCCTCGAAGGTCTCGCTCGCCCGCCGAATTCGTTCGTCTCGCTCCTCGTCCGATGTCTCCTCGAAGCGATCGATCACAGCTCCTGTCGCCGGATTGGTACTCTCAATGGACACGTAGCGACCGACCACGACGAACCGCTTAGTACGAAGGGCTGCCCACTACGGGCGTCATGGTTCGTCACGGTCGTTCGTCTCACACAACTCCTATTCACGTCGAGCCCCTAGCAATGACAATGTCAGCCTACACATACCGCGACGATCCACACCCGCCGCCCGATCGGCAAAAGATGGTCCTGTTCTGCCCCGAATGCAGTCACGAGGGCCCTCTCCCCGACGACTGGGATATCGCGACGACCGGGAGTGATCGACTGCTCGTCTGTCCCGACTGCGGAACGACCATCGACCGGCGGTCGCGGCCCCGCTCTGATCTCCTCGAGGCGACGTAACTCGAGTCGACCCCACTCGCCCCGTCCCAGTCGTCTCGCTTCGATTGTTTCGTCTCACTCGTCCGTTTTCTCTCGTCGCTCGCGCTCGAGCCAACGACTCAACGACTTTGTCCGTGGACGATCAACCGAACGGTATGGCCCGCAGAAGCGTTCTGTTCACCCCCGGCGATCGCCCCGAAATGTGCCGCAAAGCGCCCGAGTCCGGCGCGGACGTCATCATCTTCGATCTCGAGGACGCCGTCGCCCCGCAACGCAAGGCCGAGGCCCGCGAGGCGGTTCGAGACGTGCTGTCGGATCCCGATTTCGATCCCGACTGCGAGGTCTGCGTTCGGGTCAACGCGATCGACGCGGCCGCGGGGACAGCCGCAGCGGACGATCTCGAGGAGTTGCTCGATGACGGCGAAGACGCCCTCGAGAGCCTCATGCTCCCGAAAGTCGACTCGCCCGACGACGTCCGTGCGCTCGTCGACGAACTCGACGACCACGACGCGTCCCTGCCCGTCTTCGCACTGCTCGAGAGCGCGGCCGGGATCCTCGCTGCAGCGGAGATCGCGGCCGTTCCCGCGACCGCCGCGCTCGCGTTCGGCGCGGAGGACCTCGCGGCGGATATCGGCGCGACGCGGTCCGCGGAGGGTCTCGAGGTGTGCTACGCACGCGAGCGGGTCGTCCTCGCCGCGGCCGCGAACGATTGCGCGGCGATCGACACCCTCGTCACCGACTTCGAGAACGAGGAGCGACTCCGCGAAGACGCCGACCGCTCCGTTCGATACGGCTACGATGGCAAGCTGGCGATTCACCCCGCACAGATCGGACCGATCAACGAGGCGTTCACGCCGTCGGCCGAGGAACGGGAGTGGGCCGACCGCGTGTTCGAGGCCAAACGCGAGGCCGACGCCGAGGGGCGGGGCGTCTTCGCGGTCGACGGCGAGATGATCGACGCGCCGCTGATCGCACGCGCCGAGCGAATCCGAGACCGGGTCGAGGCGGCCGAGGAACGGTGACCGGCGGAACGGCGACCGAATGGCCAATATAAAAGGCAATTATGCTGAGATGGTTGGATGAACGACGTATTCCGTGATAGATATTCGCTACGCTTATCCCCCGGTCGCCAAAACCATCGGTGTATGAGCGAGGATGTCAACCCATTCGAGAGCCTGCAATCGCAGATAGACGATGCTGCAGCCGTTCTCGACGTGGGCGACGACGTGATCGAGCGGCTCAAACATCCCGAACGGGTCCTCGAGACCAACCTCACGATCGAACGCGACGACGGAACGCTCGAGCGGTTCACGGCCTTCCGCTCGCAGTTCAACGGCGACCGCGGCCCGTACAAGGGCGGCATCCGGTATCACCCGCAGGTCTCCCGCGACGAAGTCAGGGCGCTGTCGGGCTGGATGACCTACAAGACCGCGATCGTCGACATTCCACTCGGTGGCGGCAAGGGGGGCATCGTTCTCGATCCGGACGACTACTCCGAAGCGGAACTCGAGCGGCTCACCCGCTCGTTCGCGAAAGAACTGCGCCCCCTGATCGGCGAAGACCGCGATATCCCCGCGCCCGACGTGAACACGGGCCAGCGGGAGATGAACTGGATCAAAGACACCTACGAGAGCCTCGAGAACACGACCGAACCGGGCGTCATCACGGGCAAGGCGCTCGACTCCGGCGGCAGCGAGGGCCGCGTCGAGGCGACCGGCCGCTCGACGGTGATCGCCGCGCGCGAGGCGTTCGACTACCTCGACAAGGATCTCGAGGGCGCGACCGTCGCCGTACAGGGCTACGGCAACGCGGGCTGGATCGCCGCCAAACTGATCGACGAGATGGGCGCGACCGTCGTCGCCGCCAGCGACTCGTCGGGCGGTATCTACAACGCCGACGGCTTCGACCCGGTCGCCGCGAAAGACCACAAGAACGAGACCGGCAGCATCGTCGGCTACGCGGGAAGCGAGCAGGAGATCACGAACGAGGACGTGCTCACGCTCGACGTCGACCTGCTGATTCCGGCCGCACTCGAGAACGCTATCGATGCTGACCTCGCCGAAAACGTCGAGGCGGACGTCATTTCGGAGGCCGCAAACGGGCCGCTGACCCCGAAAGCCGACGAGGTCCTCGAGGAGAAGGACGTCTTCGTTATCCCGGACATCCTCGCGAACGCCGGCGGCGTCACCGTCTCCTACTTCGAGTGGGTGCAGAACCGCCAGCGCTTCTACTGGTCGGAAGAGCGCGTCAACGAGGAACTCGAGACGGTTATCGTCGACGCCTTCGACGCGCTGGTCGACACCTACGAGCGACACGACCTCGAGAATCCCAGAACTGCGGCCTACGTCGTCGCGATCCAGCGCGTCGCCGACGCGTTCGCGGAAGCCGGTAGCTGGCCCTGATAGCGACCTGAAAACCGTTTTCGCGACTCGAGCAGTAGTTTCGGGGAGCGCTTTGCCGTCCGTTCCGTCGACTCGTTCGTTCCGTGGGAACCTGCCGAAATTGTCCGGCGTGTTCGATGCAGTGACTGCCAGCCGCCCGCATTCGCTCTGAATGCTACTGGAAAAACACTTCCATATTGACAGACAGTCGTCGTTCCAATAAACACTTACCACCTGAAACACCACATGGTGGGAAATGGATCGACAACTGAATCGACGGAGCGTCATCGCGGGCCTCGGGGTCGCCGGCCTCGCGAGCCTGTCGGGCTGTCTAGGATTGATTGGAATGGCCGAACACGAGTCCTCACCTGCGGGCGTCGAGGCCGCCGCCCGCGAGGAAACCGGCTACGAGCAAACCGAGATCGAGGAGCTCTCCATCGAGCGCGACGTCGGTCCCACGAACGAGACCGTCACGGTCCTCAACCACATGACCAAACACGAAAAACAGGTGAGTCTCCTGGGTCTCGGCGAGCGGCGCGCTGCCATCTACAACGTGTTGACGACCCCGCAGGTCAGCATCTTCGGGCGAGAACTCAACCCCGTCGGGGAGATGTCGACGCAGGAACTCATCGACCTCGTCAGGAGCAACTACGACGGGATCAATGACATCTCCCACGAGGGAGATAGCGACGTCACGATCCTCGACCAGTCGACGACCCAGTCGCGGTTCACCGCCGACGCGACGTTCGACGGGCAGCAACTCGAGGTCGACATCCACATCACCGAAGCCGTCGAGGCCGACGACGACCTGCTCGTGACCATCGGCGTCTATCCCCGGGACCTGCAGAGCCAAGAGCGGCCGAACATCACGACGCTCACCGAATCGGTGACCACCGACGTCGATCCGGACGACTCGACCGGCGGTTCCGGGGACGGCGAAAATGGCAACTCGAACGAAAGCGATGACGGCAGCGGTGACAACAAAAGTGACGACGGCAGCGGCGACAACGAAAGCGACGACGGCGTCCTCGGGTAACGCCGTCTCGAGCGAGAGTTTCTATACGGCCTCGAGACGGCCGATCGGCCGGTACCCGCGACGCGTGTGACTATCTAACCGCGTGCTCTCAGAGCCCGAGTTCTCGACCGATCACCAGGTGCTGAATTTCGCTGGTTCCCTCGCCGATCTCCATGAGCTTCGCGTCGCGGTAGAACCGCTGCGGGGCGAAATCGGTGGTGTAGCCGTACCCACCCAGTACCTGGACGGCGTCCTCGGCGACCTCGCGGGCGGCCTCACTGGCGTCGAGTTTCGCGAGGGCCGATTCCTTGGTTACCGGATCGCCCTGATCGTATTTCCGGGCGGCCTGGCGGGTGAGCAGTCGCGCTCGTTCGGTCTTGCGGTACATATCGACGATCGTGTCCCGAATCGCGTCGAACTCGCAGATCGGCTGGCCGAACTGCTCGCGCTCTTTGCTGTAGGCCGTCGCGTGTTCGTAGGCTCCCTGTGCGAGCCCCGTCGAGAGCGCGGCGATCGAGATGCGGCCGCCGTCTAAGGTCTTCTTGGTCTGTTCCCAGCCGTCACCGTCCGCGCCGAGCAGGCGATCGTCGGGGAGTCGAACGGCCTCGAGCGAGATCTCGCAGGTCGGCGAGGCGTTGAGCCCCATCTTCTCCCAGGTCGTCGTCACCTCGAAGCCGTCGTCCTCGCGGGGATCGACGATGAACGTCGAGATGCCGTCGTAGCCCGCGTCGGGATCCGTGACCGCCTTGACGAGGATCGAGCCGGCCTCGGAGGCGTTCGTGATGAACTGTTTGGTCCCGTCGAGCACCCACTCGTCGCCCTCCTTTCTCGCCCGGGTATCCATGTCAGATGCGTCGGAGCCGCTGTCGGGTTCCGTCAGCGCCCAACCGCCGACGTATTCGCCCTCCGCGAGCGGGCGCAGCCAGCGCTCTTTCTGTTCGCTCGTGCCGAACAGTTCGATGGGTTTCGAGGCGAGGGAGGTGTGGGCGACGTAGGAGAGCCCGATCGCGCCGGAGACGCGACCGAGTTCCTCGGCGACGATCGCGTACATGAGCGTATCGCCGCCGAGACCGCCGTACGATTCGTCGATCGGAACGCCCATCATGTCGAGGTCGGCGAGTTGCTCGAAGATTTCCGCGGGGAACCGATGCTCGTCCTCGATCTCCTGGGCGATCGGCTCGATCTCGGTCTCACAGAAGTCCCTGACGGTCTCCCGGATCATCCGGTGTTCGTCGGGTAGCTCGACGGGCATATGCGATACTTGCCGGGGCGAGGAATAAACGCACCGCCGACCGCGAACGGGCCGACCGCTACCAGCCGCGGTCGTCGTCAGACTCGCTCGAGTCGGTGTCGTCCCGCGAGTCGGTGTCGTCCCGCGAGTCGGTGTCGTCCCAACCGGTGTCGTCCTGCGAGACGGTGTCGTCCGTATCGTTCCACCCGTCGTCTCGAGACTGGTCACGGCCCCACGGATCGGACTCGTCGTCCCGACCGCGCCCGTCCTCGTCGGGACCGTCGCCATCGGAGTCCCAGCCAGCGCTCGCTCCGCCGGTACGGTCCGGCCCGCCGTCGCGGACTGCCGCTCGCTGCTCCGGGATCAGATCGAGTGCCGAGTCCGTGTCGCCGAGGACCAACAGTGCGTAGTATCGCAGATACGTGACGACCGGCACCTGAATCAACGCGCTGAGGATGATGAGCAACGGGATGAGCAACACGAGGACGAGCAGGTTCACGAACGGGATGAGCAGGAGGATGAAGAAGAGAATCAGGAACGGAATCAACAGCACGACGAGGAGCATCATCGTCGCGAAGCCGATGACTAGCTGGAGCACCCAGACGAGCAGGAAGTAGACGACGTACTCTTTCCAGTTTCCGGTCAGTGTCGGCCAGAACCGTTTCCAGGCGGCGAGGACGCCGAGATCACGCTCGAGCATCGTCGGTGCGACGAAGACGGTGGTGAACCGATCGACGATGGCAAAGCCGAGCACGACCGGGATCGCGAACAGTACTAACAGGCCGATCAACCCCCACGCGATCCCCTCCGAAGTCGACAGCACGATCGCGACGAGGGGAACGCCGAGGAGAAGCAACGTGATCAGCCCGAGTGCGACCCGAAATCCGAAGAGCCGAGCACCGCGGCCGACGTTGCGCGACGTGTAGCGACGAACGTGCACCTCGCCCGAACGCAGCGACTCGAGCAGCGTGAATTCGAACAGCGAACTCACGAAGAGAAAGCCGAGCCCGATGACGAGAAGAATCGCCCCGATTACGATCAGTATCGGCAGCCACTCGGCGAAATCGACGCTCGTCACCGGGTCGGTTCCCGTCTCCGAGGGCGTTCCGCCGCCGCCGAATCCGCCGCCGGAGAACGACGATCCGCCGAATCCGGTACCACCGACGAAGAAGACGATGAGCGCTAACTTGAGCCACATCCAGGGACGGACCGGCGTCAGGAACTCTCGAGTCACGTCGATAGCGTCACTCAAATCGTCGATCGCAAACATTTCCTTCAAATAGGATGTCTCGAGTGTTAACCTTGTTGTTCTGTCAATAGTCGTAGTCGTACGATCGGCAGCGAATCGCGCTCCGAGTCCGGACCCGGTGCTCCAGTCCGGACCCGGTGCTCCGAGCCCGGACCTCCCACACGGGCCCGGAACCCGCCCACGGAACGCCGACCGCCGAACGCGGGACACGTCCGGCCGGTAACAGTTCGGGACGCATTTAACGCCGACGCTCCTGACTGAAACGTATGGACATCCGCCGGCTCGCGCGAGGGACCGTCGAGTGGAGCCGCATCGAGCGCGTCGTCCGGACGCTGGCGGACCGCTACGACCGCGAGTGCGTCCGCGTGGAGTTTCTCGAGGCCGACAACTGGCTCTCAACCCCGTGCGTTATCGACGACGAGTGGTTCGTCAAGATCGTCTCCCGGCAGAACGCCCTGGTTCACGCAGTGTTGACGACCGGTCGGAACGTCGGCGCGTTCTCTTCCGGGACGGAGGGGTTCTTCGATCGGTTCGACACCCCCCGCGAAATGGTCGAACACGAGTACGATGCGACCGAGCGCATGCAGGAGATCGGCGTCAACGCGCCTCGCCCGATCGACGCCTTCGAGGTCAACGGGCTCGGCGTGCTCGTCCTCGAGTATCTCCCCGAGTTCGAGTCGCTCGACGACGTCTCGGACAATGCCGTCGCCGAGCGAGCCCCCGAACTGTTCGCGATGCTCGCCACTCTCCACGAGCACGGGCTCGCCCACGGTGATCTACGGGCCGAAAACATTCTGCTCTGTGACGGCGAGTTCTACTTCATCGACGCGACCAGCGTCCACAAGGACCGCGCAGACGAGACGACCGCGTACGATCTGGCCTGTGCGCTGGCCGTCCTCGAGCCCCGAATCGGTTCCCGAGACGCCGTCGACGCGGCCGCAACGGTGTACGACCCCACGAAACTGCTCTCGGCGCGGGAGTTCCTCGATTTCGTCCGCCTCCGCCCCGACCACGAGTTCGACTCGACGACGCTCCGCAGCGAACTCGAGAAGGCGGCCGATCTCGGCGAGCAGTAACCCGCGTTCGAGTCGGCCTCGAGTGAGGAGGGGCGGACTGGACAGGGCCTCGAGCCGTCGACCGAGGAGATGACGGAGGCGGGTGCGGAGCGGCATCCGGATACCGGGGAGGCCCCGCCGGAGGGGGACCGGACCGTCACGAAAGACCGCGGCGAAACGGAGGATCGATAATCGGGCGTGTAGACGGATCGGCACGTTTTGATGGAATCACGTGAGACAACCGTCCTGCTACCGTGGCACCAGGGAATCGCCACGCCCTCCCCAACCGATTCGCTCGCTCCTACCGTCGCTCGCTCATCCGCTGGAAGACGCAAAGCGTCTTCCAAGCAGTCACTCGCTACACTCGTGACGACCCCGCACGGCTTCAGGCCGCGGCTCACAATCCGTTCGCGGTTCCCTCCGGTCACCGCTCACAGTACGAGGCCGTCACTTCGTTCAGGCCTCGCAATTCGCCGCGGCCCAGCGCGTGCCACCGCACGCCGGGTGATCGATCCGAAGTGATCTCGAGTCGCTCTCCCTATTGCATCCGGCTGTCTCGAAAAACGTGAGTTGTCG
The DNA here is from genome assembly GCF_041894845.1 of Natrinema sp. H-ect4. Classification (NCBI taxonomy): domain Archaea; kingdom Methanobacteriati; phylum Methanobacteriota; class Halobacteria; order Halobacteriales; family Natrialbaceae; genus Natrinema; species Natrinema sp. H-ect4. The sequence goes on along the minus strand of NZ_JBHDYC010000002.1, from coordinate 390,826 downwards.
GCTATCGCTGCTCGAGAACGTTGACCGAGCGAAAAAACGTCGTTCGAATTCAGGCGCGGGCTCGCGTTTGTTCCGGCGTGTCGGCCTTGTTGTTGACGTAGGCGTTGTAGGCCGAGAGGGCGGCGACGAGCAGGCCGGTGATCGCGGTCCCGGTCGCGAGCGTACTGCTTCCCATCTCGATAAACGAGGGCGAGATGAGCGCCCACAGCCCGAGCAGGACCGCGAGCGATGCGACGCCGACGCTCGCCAATCGGTCCCTCGAGAGGCGGACGAAGTTGTAGCCCGCGGCGAGGAAAATCGCCGTTCCGACGAGGGTGTCGTTCCAGATCGCCGCGTCCGTGGCCTCGAAGAGGAACGGCGAGGCGACGAGGTAGAGCCCGAGCAGTGCGACGAGGGCGCTCAGCCACTGCATCGCGTCCGTGTTCAGGGAATTGTAGTCGGTCCGGGTATCGCGGCCGGTTTCGGTGTTCGGTGTGTCACTCATTTGTTACTCACACTGAGGTAGCGGCCATTCGAGCAAAACGTGCGTGCCTGCAACTGTCGGGAAATTCGCCGGCTGGAATTTCTGCGTCGGTGGCAGTTCGGGACTGTTCGTTGCTCGGTCGGCTCTCCGAGTCAGCTATCGGTCGATCCACGACGCGCTCGAATCCCGAGGAATCGTCCGTGTTCGCGCGTTTCTCACGAGCGAATGAACGGTGAGGGTTTCGAGTATCCAACCCTGCAGTCCGTTCGTGAAATGTGAACTACCAGCAGGATTTTCACCGTGCCCGCCGTTTCATCTCGTATGAGCCAGCAACGCACCGAACGGGGACGCGGCCACTACATCGGTGGCGAGTGGACCGACGGAAACGGCGCGGAACGCGGTCCCGCCGGCGATCGGACGCAGCCCGACGCCGGACGGACGTTCGAGAGCGAGAACCCCGCGACCGGGGAGCCGCTGGCGACCTTCCAGCGCGGGACGGTGGCCGACGTCGATGCCGCCCTCGCGGCCGCCGAATCGGCCGCCGAGGAGTGGCGCTCCCTGTCCTACATCGATCGCGCGGAGTACCTCTGGGACATCTACCACGAACTGCGGGACCGCCACGACGAGTTAGGGAAAATCGTCTCAAAGGAGTGTGGAAAGGAGATTTCGGAGGGAAAAGCCGACGTGACCGAGGCCTGGCACATGGTCGAGTGGGCGGCGGGCAACGCACGCCACCCCCACGGGGACGTCGTTCCGAGCGAGATCGGTAGCAAGGACGCCTACATGCGCCGGAAGCCACGAGGTGTCGTCGGCTGCATCACGCCGTGGAATTTCCCGGTCGCGATCCCGTTCTGGCACATGGCCATCGCCCTGGTCGAGGGCAACACCGTCGTCTGGAAGCCCGCCGAGCAGACCCCGTGGTGTGGCCAGATCATCGCCGAGATGTTCGAGGAGAGCGGGATCCCCGACGGCGTCTTCAACATGGTCCAGGGCTTTGGCGACGCCGGCGCGGCGATCGCGGACGACGAGCGCGTCGACACCGTCCTCTTCACCGGGTCCGCCGAGGTCGGCCACGAGATCGCCGGCAAGGTCGGCGGCGAACCCGGCAAACTCGCGGCCTGCGAGATGGGCGGCAAGAACGGGATCGTCATCACCGAGGAAGCCGACCTCGACATCGCCGTTCACGCCGCGATCATGTCGAGTTTCAAGACCACGGGCCAGCGCTGCGTCTCGAGCGAGCGCCTGATCGTTCACGAGGATGTCTACGACGAGTTCAAGGCCCGATTCGTCGACATAGCCGAGGACATCGCGGTCGGCGATCCGCTCGAGGCGGACACGTTCATGGGCCCGGCCATCGAGGCAAACCACGTCGAGAAGATCCGCCGACACAACGACCTCGCCCGCGAGGAGGGTGCGACCGTGCTGGTCGATCGCTTCGAACTCGCGGACGAGGAGATTCCGGACGGCTCCGAAGACGGGGCGGCCACTGCCGTCCCAGAATCGCAACGCGATTCTGCGGGCACATCAGAAACACAACGTGCTTCTGAGGACGCCGATGGTGAGCGTAGCGGCAGCTACGCGAACGGCCACTGGGTCGGCCCGTTCGTCTACGAGATAGACTACGAGTCCGACCTGCGCTGTCTGAACGAGGAGTGTTTCGGCCCGCACGTCGCCCTCATCGAGTACTCGGGCGATATCGAGGACGCCGTCGAGATTCACAACGACACTCCCTACGGACTGGCGGGCGCGATCATCTCGGAGGACTACCGCCAACTCAACTACTTCCGAGACCGCGCCGAAATCGGGCTCGCGTACGCGAATCTGCCGTGTATCGGCGCAGAGGTCCAGCTTCCCTTCGGCGGCGTCAAAAAGTCCGGCAACGGGTATCCGAGCGCCCGCGAGGCCATCGAAGCCGTCACCGAGCGGACGGCGTGGACGATGAACAACTCCAGGGAGATCGAGATGGCACAGGGGCTGTCGGCCGATATCAAGACGACCGAGGACTGACGGTAGTCGGCGAGCTATCGGTTCCGTGCCGATACGACGCTGACTCGCTCGCCAGTATCAACGAGCCACTCGACTTTCATTTTCTACCTCCGAACGAATCGCTTATCCGGGGATTCGTGGAAGGGAGGAGTACATGAAGGCAGTCGTTCTCGCGGCGGGTCAAGGGACACGGATGCGACCGTTGTCAGAATCGGTTCCGAAGCCCATGCTACCGGTCGCCGATCGACCGCTCGCGGCCCACACCGTCGACGCGGCGGTCGACGCTGGAGCCGACGAAATCGTCCTCGTAATCGGATACGAGGGCGAAACGGTCCGGAACTACTTCGGTGCCGAGCACCGCGGCGTCCCCGTTTCCTACGCCGTGCAGGAAGAACAGGCCGGGACCGCCGACGCGGTCAACGCCGCTCGAGACCACATCGAGGGTCCCTTCGCCGTGCTCAACGGCGACAATCTCTACGATCAGGCCGCGATCGACCGGTTGTTCGACGCCTGTCCGGCCGTGTGCGCGATCGAGGTCGACGAACCGAGCAACTACGGCGTTCTCAGTACCGACGGCGAGGACGGCCTGATAACGGAAATCGTCGAAAAGCCCGCCGATCCGCCGACGAACCTCGCCAACGCCGGGGCCTACGCCTTCCCCCCCGAAGCCCGCGAGTGGCTCGAGGTCCCCGCGAGCGAACGCGGCGAACACGAGATCACCGACGTCGTCGCGCGGGTGATCGACGAGTACGACGTGACGCCGATCACCCTCGAGCGGTGGCTCGACGTCGGCCGGCCCTGGGAGCTGCTCGAGGCCAACGAGTGGAAACTCGCGGAGATGGAGCGCCGGATCGACGGCGACGTGAGCGAAGATGCGACGCTCGAGGGAGCGGTCGTCGTCGAAGACGGCGCGACGGTCGAACCCGGCGTCGTGATCGAGGGACCGGCGCTGATCCGCGAGGGCGCTGAGATCGGGCCGAACGCGTACGTTCGCGGCGCGACGCTGGTCGGCCCGGACGCCGAAATCGGCCATTCGGTCGAGATCAAAAACAGCATCGTCTCGCGCGGAACGTCAGTCAGTCACCTCTCCTACGTCGGCGACAGCGTCCTCGGCCGCGACGTCAATTTCGGTGCGGGGACGAACGTGGCGAACCTCCGCCACGACGACGCCGATATCCGGTTTACGGTCAAGGGCGAGCGCGTCTCGACGGGCCGACGAAAGTTCGGCGTCGTCGCCGGCGACGAGGTCAAAACCGGGATCAACACGAGTCTCACACCCGGACTGAAACTCGAGACCGGAGCGACCACGATGTCCGGCGAAACCGTCGCACGGGATCGGTAACGGATCGGTTGCCGGCTCCGTCGAATCGTCCTCGGCGTCGTCGTCGGCTGCTGTAGTGTCTCAATTGCACTCCCATAGCCGACGGACGGCAATCACCCCTGGATATTCGATATCGAAACCAGCGATTCAACCCGTTCAGCGCCGAGACGCCGCCCCTTCCGGAAGTAGTTGCTCGAGGGCAACTATTTATGTAGCATTGGTATCAGTTACCACCCATGTCGACGGCGACGGTTCGCGGAACGATCAGGGGGATGGGAGAACGAGCGAATCCGGCCTTCGCGGTGGCTGTCGTGGTGGTGCCGCTGGCCGCGCTGGGTTACGCGGTGACGGTCGGGACGCTCCAACAACACACCTACGTGCACGTGATGGCGGGGATACTCTGGACCGGGTTCGATCTCTTCATCGGAGCGGTTCTCGGGCCGGTCATCGGCGGCCTCGACGACGACCAGAGTTCGGCCGTGTTCCAGCGACTCACGCCGAAGACGGCGTTTCTCCTTCCGTCACTGGCGTTCGTTACGATCGCCGGCGGCATCACATTGGCTCAGCGGATCGGCATGTTTCCCCACGCCGAGTCGTGGCTGGCGCTGTTCACCGCGGTGAACCTGATTCCAATCTTGCTCTTGCTCGGGTGGCGGCTGAACGCGTGGACCGACCGCCGCTGGCAGATTCCCTTCGCCGTCGCCACGATCGGCTCGCTGGCCTGGGTCGCGCTCACGATCGACGAGTTCGCGATGACCGAGCCGGCAATCGCTGTCGCGCTCGGTATCGTCACGATCCTCTCGGTACAGGGGTTCGGATTCTTGCTCCCCGGCGAGCTTCGGATGTACAAAGAGATGCGCTCGGCCACCCCCGATCCGTCGGTCATCGCCGCGATCGGCCAACAGAACGCGATGCTCGGCGGCGTTCAGGGCTTCTTCCAGCTCCTCTTGATCCTCGATATGGTGTATCTCCGATACGGCGGCTTCCCGTTCTGACTCGAGCGACAGTAGACAGCCGTCCACCGCAGTCTTGGTGACCTCCTCCTCGCCGTAAACGGCGAGGCTTCCCACGTCCGCACCGCAACGCTGGTTTGGGATATTTGCTGGTTGACGACCTGTCAGCATGACGGGCCGATGACGTGGCCACACCGCCGTTACTCCTCTCCCCGGCAGGGGGACTCAGAGTTATCTTGACCGAGACACCACAGCGGTTCGAGAGGGTGTCTCGAACGTTCTGGTTCTCGGAGTCCCCGATATTGTGCATTTAGGGTGGCGGTGAGACCGCCTCGGTATCCGTCATGTTACGACGTGATGACACTTAAATATCTGGAGTAGCGTCAAAATGAGGTTCGTGGAGGCATCGTCAGATTCACTCCCGCCGTAAACAGCGGGATTCTCTCCTCGAAGAAAGATTGCCCTCTCCTCAATACAGGGGAACTACATCTCACACCAAACCGACCATCCGGTGTCCGGTGGCGCGCGCTGGGCCGCGGTGAACTGCGAGGCCGGAACGAAGTGACGGCCTCGATGGTGTGAGCGGTGACCGCAGGGAGCCGCGAGCCACGGTGAACCGCGGCGCAACGTCGTGCGAGGTCTTCGCGAACTCGTGAGCGAAGGCTTGTCAGAGCTTGCTCTGACAGTGGATGAGCGAGAGAACGAAGTGAACGAGCGAATCGGCTGGGGAGGGCGTGGCCATTCCCTGTTGCCACGATAGCAGGACGCTTTGTCTCAACTGATCCCCTCAGAACACACCGTTCCATTCACAGATGGGGAGGGTAGTCACTTCGAATGGTCGGAGAACAATCTCTCTCGGTAAACTGTGCGCTGTATTCGGGTTCTGCTGAAGGTTCCACGTCGATCGAACTGACTCTCACTCGAGCGAACGGGCACGGAACTGAGATGAAAGGTGGGAGGCGAAAGGTGGGACGAGGCGGAGGAAGGTGCGGACGTGGTCGCTCGGTTCCCGCGGGAAACCGAGCGTGCGACGGGCCGGAGCGACGCGCTATGCCGGATAGACGTGAAAAGCGCCTGTGCCGGCATCCAAACCAAGGATCTGGTGAAGTAAAAAGTCAGCGGTCGGCGGCCGGTGACGGTCGCGGTGCAAAAGCGGTCACGGACGGCCGATTCCGAGCGGTCACAGCCGTCGATCCCGCAGCGCCGGGAACTCCGCGCGGACTCTGCCGACCGTTCCGGGGTCGATCTCCGTCGTGACCAGCGCTGGCTCGTCGCCGCTCGAGGCCAGCGAGACGCCCCAGGGATCGTAGACGCTCGAGCGCCCGAGCAACGTGGCGTCGTCGAACTCGCCGGCGCCGTTGATCGTCGCGACGTAGGCCTGATTCTCGATCGCGCGGGCTCGCGAGAGGGTCTCCCAGTGTTCGATACGCGGGTAGGGCCACGCGCTCGGGACGAGGACAAGTTCGACACCGTCGTCGACCAGTCGCCGGTAGAGTTCCGGAAACCGCAGATCGTAGCAGGTCGTCACGCCGACGGTGAAGTCGCCGATCGTCGCCGTCTCGAGGCGTTCGCCGGGGACGAGCAGTTCGGACTCCGCGGATTCGTAGCCGAAGAGGTGGTGCTTTCGGTAAACGAGTTGCAGGTCGCCGTCGGCGTCGAACAGCGCGGCGGTGTTCGCCAGTCCCTCGTCGGCCGGCGTCTCGACGCTATCGGTCGCCGCCAGATCCTCGACGATGCTCCCCGCGAGGACGGCAATATCGTGATCGTCGGCCGCCTCCCGAAGCCGAGTAAACGTCTCGCCGCCGAACGGTTCGGCGCTGCGCGCGTAGAGATCGAACGCGAAGTAGCCCACGGTGAACAGTTCCGGCAGGGCGACCAGGTCCGCGCCGCGATCAGCGGCCCGCGACACCGCCTCGAGCGCCCGGTCGACGTTCGCGTCGACCTCGCCGGCCTCGACGTGAATCTGTGCGAGTGCGAGCCTGAGCGAGTCGCCGGTCTCGGCGTCCGCAGCGGCGGCGTTCGCGTCAGCAGTCATCGTTCATCTGTGGCCGCCCCACCACCGTTACTGTGTCGGCTGCGGTACCGTGTCGACCGCATCACTGTGACAGCTGCGTTACTGCGTCGTCTGCAGGTCCCGCTCGAGCGCGCGCTGGAGGTTCTCGAGTTCCGAATCGAGATTTCGCTTGAAGAACCGTTCGACGCCCGGGAGCTTGCCGTTGACGACGAAGGCGTTCTCGAGGCGAGCACCGTCGTCGGTCTCGACGATCTCGTGTTCGCCGGTGACGTCCATCACTTTCGATTCGCCGACGAACTTGACGTACTCCGGCGGTCGTCGCGTGACGTCTTCGGTGTTGACGGTGACGGTTTTTCGAACGAGCGGGATCGGGAGCGAAACCTGCCAGGTCGCGCGCCGGCCTTCCGGATCGTCGATCGAATAGGATTCGACGACGCTGATCGCCTGGGCCCGGTTCGCCGGATCGACGATGAACTCCCAGACTCGTTCCCGCGACGCATCCACCGCAAATGATCGGTCGATCCGTACAGTCATGCCCGTACCTGTGCGATTGTCGGATAAAAAGACCGTGGACCGGCAGGGAAACCCGTCGCTGCGATCGTGGCGAGCCACAGCAAAATCGGGCGAGGGTGAGAAAGTCGAGCGATGGGACGTCGACGCCGATCAACTGATCGTGACTCGCCAGGTCGTCGACCGGGCGCGGCCCCATTTCTCGATATCGACATCGTCCGTTTTCTCCGCGAGGTGTGGCAGTCGAGCGCCGACCTGTTTCGACGAGAGTCCGATCGCGTCTGCGATGTTCTTCGCTCGGAAGTACTGCTCGCCGCGGGCAGCGCTCTCGCGGAGGTACGAGACAATTCGCCGCTCTTCGTCGGAGTAGTCGGTCATCGTCCGTACATCACTCTAGGTGGCCGTTGGTCTTAACTGTTAACGGCCGGGACGTGCCGGGTTCGGTACCGAGCGCCGGTCGATCGGCCGTCTCGAGCGCCGATTCGGTTCGAGCTGTCGATCCGATTCACCCGTCGATCCGTCGCTGCGCCTCGTCAGTCGAAGAGGTGAATGCCGACGACCGCGAGTGAGCTAAAGAGAACGGCCCCAGCGAAGCCCCACGCCGCCGTCACGTCCGGTGCACCAACGAGCATGACGAGTGCGCCGATCACTGCGAGTGCGCCCAGTGCGAGCGCCAGTCCGACGCCCTTGTCCGTCGTCTCGGTTTCCGTAGCCATGCTCGGGCGTTGTGTGTGGGGTCTCTTAACTTCTCTCTTTTGTGACCGAATGACGGCCGACAACGCCGGTCAAACCGGTGGCGCAGTCACTTGATCGTGGTGTGCTCGGACTCCTCGTTGAGCGAAAGGTTCGCCGCGATTTCGGCGTTTCGCATCGCGTACTGGGCGGTCTGCTGGAGGCTGACGAGCACTTCGCGGACCCGTAGCAGGTCTTCGTTATCCATCTCCGGTAACTCCGCGAGGATCTCCTGTTCGAGGTCGGAGATCTCGTGGAACAGCGCGCGGACCTCGTTGGACTTGTTGTAATCGCGTTCGACGGCCGCTTCGACGGCTCTGGACGTGATATCGTCGACCAGCTCGTTCAGTTCCCGAATGTCGCGCATCACGGAGCTGTCGACGTTGAGCGAGTGGCCTTCGGTCTCGATGACGATCTCGGCGATGTCCTCGCCGTTGTCAGCGGTCAGCTCGAGGTTCTTCGCGATCGAGCGGTAGCCGATCAGCGGGAAGCCCGTGTTGAGACCGACCGCTCGCGCGAGGTTCGGGTTCTGATAGGCCGTAAAGATCAGGCGAAGCAGGAGGACGAAGATCTTGTTCGCCTGTCGCTCCCTGTTCAGGGCGCGCTGGGCCAGATCGGGGTTGCCATGAGCTAGCGCCTTGATTCCCTCGCCGCGCATCGTCTGCCCGGTTCGCTCGAGGCGCTCGAGGAGGTTGTCGAGCGTGAAGTCATCGGGATCGACCGAGCAGCGGATCGAGATGCTCTCGGGGGTCTCCTCGATGACGCCCAGTCCCATCAGCTGGGTCTCGGCCTGATAGACGGCGTTGATGTGATCGGACTCGAGGGCGCCGTCCTCGCGCTCGATGCGGATGATGCGCCGCCCGAGGACGTACTGGGCGACGATCGCGCGCTCGACGGCGTCGGCGTCGAGTTCGTCGGTGTGGATGATCGCTTCGGTCTCCTCCGTGTTGGCCGACTCGGGCATCACAGTCAGTGTGCCCTTGCCGCTGGTCCGCAGCGATACTTCGTCGCCCTTTTCGACGGCGTGTTCGGACGCCCACTCCGCCGGGAGCGTCATGGCGAGCGTCGATGGACCGAGTCGTTGCACTTTCCGCGTTTCCATGTGACACCATACTACCGACTTGACCTTAATCTTGACTATATGGTCATTATCGTGAGTCCAATCGTTATATGGTTGCAGTCAGCGGCCGTTTCAACATCACCCTTATACAATTTGGTTCGCGGTCGTCCGTTGAGCGGTTTTCCGGGGTGCGGACGGCGGGGTTCGACCTGTGACCGAACCACGACGAGACGGTAACTGAGACGGCGACACTCGAGCGGACCAGAGAGGTCAGGCGACGGGAACCATCCGCGTGGTAAACCGACCCGTCCGAACCTGCAGCCACCCCTCGAGTCGGTCGTCGATCTCATCGTCGTCGGTATCGACGTGCAACGTATCGATTCCGTCCAGTTTCTCGTCGGCTGCGACGACCTCGATATCGTCGGCTCGGCGGATCACTGCCGGGGAAATCTGGTGGTTCCCCCGACCGAAAATGAACCCTTGCCCGCCGATCGGCGAGACGACGATGGTGACCGGATCCGCGAGCACCGCGAGGATATCCGACTCCGCGGCGTCGCGAGCGAGAACCGTACCGCGCTGGCCGGCAGACTCCGCATCACCTCCCTCCGTCCCGTCCGTTTCGCGCCCAGCGCGCCAGACATCGACGCCCAGCGGCGAGGGGTCGATTCCCAGTTCCCGCTCGATAGCCCCGACGGTGCTGCCGGGACCGAAGACGTAGGTCCGCCCCGGTTCGACTTCGCGAGCGAACCCGGCGGCCAGCGAGTCGACGCTGCCGCTCGAGACCTGCTTACCCGACTGCAACGCCGGCGCGACGGGGACCGGAACGATCGCCCGCAGTTCCGACCGGACCTCTCCCTCGCGGTAGGCCGCCTCGTCGATATCGTTGACCTCGCGGGGCTCGACGCGCTCGAACTCGGCGGCGATCCGGCCGGCGTCGGTCGGGGTGACGCCAAAGACCGACGAGTAGATCTTGACTCCGGCCGGCACGCCGAGCATCGGCGTCTCTTCCGCCGCTTCCTCGAGCACCGTGGCGACGTCGACCGCGGTGCCGTCGCCCCCGACGAACAGAACCAGGTCGACATCGCGCTCGAGCAGCGCGCGGACGGCAGCGCGGGTATCGTCCGCTGTCGTCTCGGCGGCTCCGGGATCGCCGGGTCTCGCCGGATCGCTCGAGTCGTCGTCGCCGGCCGCCGCCGGATCGTAGACGACCGTGGGCTCGAAGCCCGCGTCCTGGGCCGCCCGTTCGCCCAGCACGCCGGCGGCGGTGTAGACGGTGAGATCCGGTGCACGTTGGTAGAGCGAGCGCAACGCCTCGCGCGCTCGGTCCGGCGCTCGCGGCTCGGCACCCCGCCGGCGCGCCTCCTCGACGTTCCCGTCGGTCCCCTTCAATCCGACCCGACCGCCCATCCCCGCGATCGGGTTGACGACGACGCCGATTGACTCCATGGCTGGCTATCCGAACGCCAGTGGGAAAGCGGTATCGCAGCCGTCCGTCGGTCTCGCGCCGCGAGCGGTACTGCAACTGCCCTGTGACTCACTCGCGACTGCTCTACGATTCATCCACGACTGTCCCGGCCCAATCCGCAACTGTCCTGCAACTCACCTGCGACTCATCCACGCCTCGAGACCGACGAGCGACGACCTATCCGCTCGTTTTCTGAAGGATTAAGAGGGATGGGAACCGATCGCCGACCATGCCTGCACTGATCGACGCCGCCGTTCTCGCGACGGAAACGGAACTGCCCATGGATATCGTCGGCTGGAGCGCGCTCGCCCTGGGGCTGCTCGTAACGGTCGCCTGGATGGCCTACTTCTACCGCTGACGATCCGATCTGGTTACGGTGACTCGACTTGCTCGCGGAGCCACGCGGCCGCCTCCGCGACGGTCGCTTCGTCGGTTCCCGTGAGTTCGATCCGGACCGACTCGCCCGGATAGCTCCCGACGGAGACGTCGTAGCGCTCGCGGAGGGCGGCGATCCGATCGAGGAGCGCGCTTTCGGGTTCGTCGGCGACGACCGTCTTCCGGTAGGTCGGCGTCCCCGTGAACTCGTCGGCGATCATCTCGAACATCGCCTTCATCTCCGAGGGGACGCCGGGAAGCACGTACACGTCCTCGAGGACCGCGCCGGGAGCGACGCCGGTTTCGTTGTGCAGCGCCCGCGCACCCGCTGGGAGGTCGGCTGTCCCCGCCGCGAGGTCGTCACGAGTGTAGCCGTCCGTCTCGAGCCAGGCGAGGGCGTCGTCGTGTTCCTCGAGCGAGCGCCCGAGCGCGGCCGCGACGCCCTCCATCGTGAGGTCGTCGTGAGTCGGACCGAGCCCCCCGGTGACGATTACGGCGTCGTACTCGGCGCGGTACTCGTTGACGACGCGGGCGATGTCGTCGACCCGGTCGGGGAGCGTCGTCACGCGCTCGACGTCGACGCCGTGATCGTCGAGCTGCTCGCAGAGCCACGTTGCGTTGGTGTCCGCCGTTCGTCCGGCGAGCAGTTCGTCTCCGATCGTCACGACCGCGACGTTCATACCGCCTCGTTCGAGCCGAGTCCTCAAATGCGTCTCGCCCCTCGCCGACGCACGGATACACCACGCTACCAATGGGACCGACACCTCGGTCGTTTACTCTGCGAGTAGATATCACATTAGTTGTAGCCGTAATAACACTCTGTGAATGAGAGTGTTAATTGATCAGGTAATTCAGTATAACAGGTAACTCGTAATGACCAAAAGATTCAATTATGGTAATTGATAACGAGCGGAGTATGTCTCGCAGTCGGACGGAACGAACGGACGCGGATTCGGCCTCGGTGCTCTCCGCGCTAGGCAACAAATACAGCGCAGAAATACTCTGTGCGGCCGGAACGCCGAAATCGGCCCAATCACTGAGCGAAGCGATCGAGATTCCGATCGCGACCTGCTATCGGCGAATCGAAGAGCTCGTCGACGCCGGGCTGTTGACCTGCGAGGGCCGACAGCTCTCCGAGGAAGGACGACGAACGAACATCTACCGACGCACGCTCGACGAGATCGAGATCGACTTCTCGGACGACGCGCCCGAGTTTTCGCGCAAGCGTCGCACCGAGGCGAAAAATCGGCTCCAGGATCAACTCCAGGACTGATACGGACTGTTGTCAGTGCCGGAGCAACTGCGAACCGTTCTGCGATTGCTCCAGTGCACCGGTACAGCAGACCGTACGACGACGGCTTCGATACCGGGTCCTCGCTGCTTCGCCACCGATTGACGCCGTCCCTCGTTGCCGGGAACCGCCCCGTCGTCGACGCCGACCCCATTGGCCGTCCGTAATCGGCCATCTTTAAGTATTCTCTCGAGAATACCTGAATATGACTGAGTCAGTCGAAAGCCGCGAGTCCGGACCGGCTGCCATGGCGGACGACGGCGTCGTCGGGAGCCGTCGCGTCCTCCACGTCGGCCGCGACCGGCCGATCCGAATCAGCGCTGGTCACCGGATCAGACACCACGACGGCAAGTGTTCTCGGCCCCACGGACACAACTACGAGGTCGCAGTCACCGTCGCAGGCCACCTGACCGAGGAGGGATGGATCGCTGACAAAGGTGATATTACCGACGTAATATCCGAGTGGGACCACATGTTCCTCCTCGAGGCCGGCGACCCCCTCGTCGAGGCCTTCGAGACTGCCGGCGACGACGATGCCGTCGTCGTCCTCGAGCACCCGCCGACGGCCGAGGTGATGAGCGTGATTCTGGAGCGAAAACTCGAGGCGGCCCTGCCCGAGACGGTCACCGGCGTTTCCGTGCAGGTCAGCGAGACGCACGAACTCTGCGGCGGAAGCGGGTTCTGAGATGCCGGTTTCCGATTCAGTCGATCTCGAGAACGCGGCCGAGGACGCGGCCGAAGTCGACGCCGAGGACGGTCGTTCAACCGAGGGGCTCCCGATCAACGAACTGTTCTACTCGGTACAGGGAGAGGGAACGCTCGCGGGCATCCCCTCGGTATTCGTCCGGACGAGCGGCTGTAACCTCCGGTGTTGGTTCTGTGACTCCTATCACACCTCGTGGGAGCCGACCCACGCGTGGCTGGGACTCGAGGAAATTCTGGCGGAAATCGAGTCCCACGACGCCGATCACGTCGTCCTCACCGGCGGCGAACCGCTGATTCACGAGGAGAGCGTCGCCCTGCTCGAGGCGCTCGACGACCGCGGCTATCATACCACCGTCGAGACCAACGGGACGATCTACCGAGACGCGCCGATCGACCTCGCCTCCGTGAGCCCGAAACTCGAGAGCAGCACGCCGACGGCGGAGCGCGATCCCAACGGAGAGGGTGAGTGGGAAGCACGCCACGAGAGCGATCGAATCGAGATGGATTCGCTCGTTCGACTGGTCGAGAACTACGACGTTCAACTGAAGTTCGTCGTGACGGACGCCGAGGACATGCCGGAGATCCTCGCGTTACTTGACGACATCCGCACCGCCGCCGACGCTCCGATCAGCGACGACGACGTGCTCTTGATGCCCGAAGGGGCGACTCGAGAGCGCCTCGCAGAGACCCGCACCCAGGTGGCCGACCTCGCGATGGAGTACGGCTTCCGGTACACGCCGCGACTGCACGTCACCCTCTGGAACGACGCCCCCGAGACGTAATCACAGTTTTCGAGATCACTATGACCGAGACGACCACCGACTCCGCGACCGACGAATCGACCGCCAAACGCGCCGTCGTCCTTCTCTCGGGCGGCATGGACAGCGCCACCGCCGCCGCCGAAGCCCGCGAACGGGGATACGAGATCTACGCGCTGCACACCTCCTACGGCCAGCGAACGGAGGATCGCGAACTCGAGTGTGCGCGCCGACTCGCCGACGAGTTCGACGCGGCCGACTTCCTGCAGATCGAGACTGGTCACCTCTCGGCGATCGGGGCCTCGAGCCTCACCGACGACGAGATGGCCGTCGACGACGCCGACCTCGAGAGCGACGAGATCCCCTCGTCGTACGTCCCCTTCCGGAACGCGAACCTGCTCTCGATGGCGGTTTCCGCCGCCGAAGCGAACGATTGCGAGGCCGTCTTCATCGGTGCCCACAGCGAGGACTTTTCGGGGTATCCCGACTGCCGCCCCGAGTTCTTCGAGGCCTTCGAGGCGGTCGTCGATGTCGGCACGAAACCCGAGACCGAAATTTCGATCGAAGCACCCTTCGTCGACGACTCGAAGACCGACATCGCCGAGCGCGGCGTCGAACTCGAGGTCCCTTACGAACACACCTGGAGTTGCTACCGCGGGAACGAACCCGCCTGTGGCACCTGCGATTCGTGTGCGTTCCGGCTGCAGGCCTTCCAGACCATCGGCGTTCGCGACCCGATCGAGTACGCCGAGCGACCGTCGTACGCGGACGAAACCGGTGGTCAGTAGCCCGCTTGTAATACGTCAGGATCTATCGGGATCAGCCAGAATCAGACAGGGCTCGACAGAACCTGCCAGAAACCTCCGGGTTCCGGCACACGATGAAAACCTTCAATATCCGACACGTCGAACTGACTGCTCGTGACGCACCCCGTGTTTCGATGGTTCCGAGACGACGACGGGAGCTGGCAGTTCCCCGAGGGGCGTCGCGGCGAGTTCGTAACGCTCGCACTCTCTCTGCCGGCTCTGGCCACGTTCGTCCACATCGATGGGGGGCTTCCCCGGCCGCTCGAGTACTGGCCGGTCGTGATACTCGGTGTTTGTTCCGGCTTCCTGTACGTGACGTCTTTTCGAGAACCGATCCTCGAGCGCGTTCCCGATTGGGTCTCCGTCGGGCAGGTGATCTCCCTCCTGGCCGGCGGGCTCGGTCTCACGCTCCTCCGGCTCGTTCACGTCGCCGACCCCACGGTCCTGTTCATCCTCGCCGCCGGCGGGACGATCACGCTGGTCTACGGCGTCAGGTTGTGCTCGCCGTTCCACCCCGGTCTCGAGCCGCCGCGACGCGGGGTCGAACCGCCACCGGCGGTCGAATCGGGGTCGAAGATTCGGACGGAGACGACCGCGAACCGTGACCGCTGACCCCGACCGTCGCTACCGTGTCGCCTCGGGTCCGCGTTTCACTCGTTGCCGCCGGTCCGTCGGCGCAGCCACTCGAGGGCGAGTGCCCCGCCGGCGATGCTCGTCCCGGCGGTGAACCCGGGAGTTTCGTCGGCATCGTCGGACGATTCGGTATCGGTGTCGGCGGTCGATTCGTTCTCGGAGCCATCGATCGATTCGTTTCCGGCATCGGTCGATTCGTTCCCGTCGTCGGAAGAATTCTCGTCGCCGTCACCGCCTCCGTCGACTCGATCTTCGCCGTCGGTCCGAATCGCGAACAGGGAATCACCGCCGACGTAGACAGTTTCGCCGACGACCGCCACCTGCCGCGGCTCCGTCCCGGTGTCGACGCGCCACTCGCCGCGTCCGTCCGTTCGGGCGAACGCGGCCACGCCGGATTCCTCGAGCCCCACGTAGACGGAGTCATCATCGACGACCGCCGATGCGACCGATCCGTCGCCGTCCGACGGTTGCCAGACGCGATCCCCCGTCTCCGAATCGTAGCCGGTGACGGTCTTCCGGTCGCCGTCTTCGGCGTCGGTCACGGCGTACACGCGATCGTCGGTGAGGACGTCCAGCGAGTGGGTGGGTACCGTCGATCGCTCCGTACCGGTTTCGGCGTCGTATATCGTTACAACGCCGGCTTTGACGGCGGCGGCGACACCGTCGGCGGCGATCGGACGACCGGAGAACGTGCTCGAGGCCCAGTCGTCGACGCCGTCCGTCCACCGTTCGTCCCCGGTTTCGGCGTCCAGGGCGATCAGCCGCTTGTTGCTGAGGGCGAACACCGTTCCGCCGGCGACGGCGACGGAGTCTCGCTGCAGGTAATCGCCTCGTTCTCGCCCGTCGTCAGTCGTCACCGTGCCCGGTTCGAACTGCCAGCGCCGCTCACCGCCGTGTGCGTCGAGCGCGTACAGGACCTTGTCGGCGACGAGAAATACCAGTCCGCCCGCGACGGTGGGTGACAGATTCGTCTCGGACCCGAGCCCGCTCTCCTGCCAGCGGAGGTCTCCGGTTGCAACGTCGAGTGCGGTCAGATTCGGCTCGTCTCCCCTGCTGGTGACGTACACCGTGTCGTATGCGACCGCCGGTGGCCCCATGGCGCGCACCGGCTCCTCTCGACTCGCCGCCGCAATCTCGCTTTCCCACTCGAGCGAGCCGTCGACCGCGTCGATCGCGCGAACCTGCCCGTCGTCGGCGACGAGGTAAACCGTCCCGTCGACGACGGTGAACGTTCCCCCGTGATCGTCCTCCCAGGCGACGCTGACCGGCGGTTTCGGTCCTATCGAACCCGGAACGAAACCCGTGTTTCCCGCATCGCCGCGGATCGACGACCAGCCCCTCGAGCCGTCCGCAGTCACCGGTTCGTCGGTCGTCGATTCCCCGTCCGCGGTTTCGTCGCCCGCGGATCCGTCGGCGTCGGTTTTCTGGGCCGCTACCGTGCCCGTCGCCGCCCCCATTCCGGCAGCAAGCGTGAGCCCGGCGTACCGGAGAACGGTCCGTCTTTCGTGCTCGCTCATGATCTATCCGAACGGCGGTATCGAGCACTGTTATTTATCGGTCCGATAACAGCGTTCCGTCCCGGAAATGCGGGAGGTAGAACGGTTGCAACAGCGGAAATACTCGTCAGTGAAACGAGGTGCTGGCCGGTTTTTCGGCTCCTCACCACGCCCGCTCGAGCACGCCCTCGATTTCGTCGACGGTCGGCTCCAGTCCCGGTGGCGCGTTCGCCATGAACGCGTCGTTCAGAATCGCCTCTGCCACCGCGGGGAACGCCTCCGGGTCGGGGCCGTCGACGTCCCGTAGCCGCGAGGGAAGGCCGAGTCCGTCCCGAATTTCGGTGACCGCCTCGACGACCGCGGCCTCGTGATCCGCGGCGTCCCCGACCCCGAGCGCGTCCGCGAGCATCCCCGCTCGAGCGTCCACGCCGTCGCTCTCGAAGAGATACTCGAGGACG
Source organism: Natrinema sp. H-ect4 (assembly GCF_041894845.1). Lineage (NCBI taxonomy): Archaea > Methanobacteriati > Methanobacteriota > Halobacteria > Halobacteriales > Natrialbaceae > Natrinema > Natrinema sp. H-ect4. Next base: position 373,800 of record NZ_JBHDYC010000002.1, on the reverse strand, counting down.
TGGGGGACGACGATGCCGTGGGCCGCCCCCTGCTGAACGTCGTCCGTCCGCGTGAGGCCGTGGCCGAAGGCGTGGACGATCGACGCCGTCGTCTCCCCGGGTCTCGAGATGCCGTACTGGACGAGGACGACCCCCTCGAGGATCGTCTCGAACGTCCCGATATCCCGCTCGCCGTCGCCGAACGCTCGCAGTCCGTCCTGGAGTGTCTCGAGGCCGTGGCGGGCGGTCGCATCGGTGATCGGCGTCGCGTTGCGCGCGTAGAGCGTCTCGATTCCCTTATCGAAGCCGTTCATGGCCGAGCCCGCGAGGATCGAGGCGGGCGTGGTCGCGACCAGTTCCGGATCGTAGACCGCCGCCGCGGGCATTAGTTCCGGATCGGCGATGCCGCCGCCGATCTCCTCGTCGACCAGCCCCGACTCGGGGGACGCGGTGACGCCGGCGACCATCGAGAGATCGGCCCCGGCCAGCGTCGTGGGAATCGCGACGATCGGAACCAGCCCCGAATCGGGGACCGTGATCGTCCCGGTCTCGGCGAACTCGGTGGCTACCTCCTGTGCCGTGCGATCGCTCGCCGCGAGGATACTGATGACTTTCGCGACGTCGAGGCTGCTGCCGCCGCCGAGGCTGACGAGCACGTCGGCGTCGTCCATTCGCAGCCGCTCGCGGCCGTCGATCGCCGTCGCGAGTCGTTTTGTCGGCGTCGTCTCGTCGAAGACGCCGGCCAGCCGATCACCCAGCCCCGTCCTGACCGGCTCGATCACGTCGGGCGTGCTCCCGACGGTCGAGCCGCAGACGACCAGCGCCCGCTCGAGACCCTGAGCCTCGAGTTCACCCTCGAGGTCGTCGATGCAGCCGGCTCCGAACCTAACGGTGGCGGGTTCGTACTCGAATCGGAAGGCCGGATCGCGGTCGCTCGAGTCGGATGCGGTCATGAGCATTCGTACGGGACGGGCAGTGTTAAAGGCGCGAGCAGCGGCGATCCGCTCGGACTCGTAGCCGGTTTGCAATCGCCCGTCGAGATCGACGCGTTATCGACCGGCTCGGTCGGCCCAGGGCCGCAAGATTGCGTGAACGGCCTCGTTCATCGGAACGTCGACATCGACCTCGCTCGCATGTCGAACGACGGAGCCGTGCAGTGCGTCGAGTTCCAGTCGCTTGTCGTGTGTCAGGTCGTAGTGGAGCGACGAGTACATGTCCGAATCCAACCCGCGCGCAAACTCAAGCCACTCGTCGACGGTTTCGTCGGGGTGATCGACGCCCTCCGCTCGAGCGACGGCACAGACCTCCTCGATGATCCGGCGGTACATCGTCCACGAAGCGTCCGTCTCGCGGAGTTCGCCGATCGGGAGCCGAGTCGTGGCGGTCATGCCCGCCTGCGCACAGATGAACGCGAACTTCCGCCAGAGTTCGACGCGGATGTCCGTGACAAGGACCGCGTCGATCCCATCGCTCGCCGACAGTGCGTCGTCGAGTCGTTCGATTCGGTCGGTTCGCTCGCCGTCGAGTTCGCCGTAGACGAACTGGGCCGGCCCGCCGGTGTGTTCGACGACGCCGGGCTCCCCGATGGTCGAGAAGATGTAGGCGACGCCACCGACGACGTGGTCCTCACCGATTTCGTCGGCGAGCCATCGTTCGTTGTCGACGCCGTTCTGGACGGAGACGACCGCCGTCCTCTCATCGAGTAGCGGGGCGAGATCCGCGGCCGCGTCTCGCGTATCGTGGGCCTTCACGCAGAACAGGACGACATCACACGGCCCGATATCCGCCGGGTCGTCGGTCGCCGGCAGCTCGACCGACGTATCGCCGCGGATGCTCTCGACGCGCAAACCGTCGGATCGGAGTGCAGCAAGGTGGTCGCCTCTCGCGATGAGATGGACCTCGTGGCCCGCGTCCGCGAGGCGAGCCCCGAGGTAGCCGCCAACGCCGCCGGCACCGAATACAGCGACTTTCATACCGTTCGTACGGAGAGATCAGTCAAAGGAATTGTGGGTTTCCGGCCCTCAGCGGCTCGAGTCAGTCCCCACTGGAGTCGACGTTCGGCCCCTCGAACTCGGGTAACTGGGCCTCGATCTCCTCGCGTTCGTTCTCGAGCCACCCCGGGAGCGCTAGCCGTTCGCCCAACTCCTCGAGGGCCTCGTCTTCCGTGAAGCCGGGCCCGGTCGTCGCCATCTCGAAGAGGACGCCGCCCGGTTCGCGCGTGTAGATCGACTGGAAGTACTTCCGGTCGATGACCTCGGAGGGCGACAGCCCCGCCGCGGCCAAGGCCTCGCGCCACTCCTCCTGTTCCTCGACGCTTTCCGCCATGAACGCGACGTGGTGAACGGTTCCGACGCCCATCTGCCCGCGTCCGGCATCGGTCTCGACGAGGTCGACCACCGAGCCCGGACCGCCCGTTGCGCTTCGGTAGCGCCGACGGCCGCCCGCTTCGGCCTCGAGTTCGTAGCCGAGGACGTCGGTCAGAATCGTCTCGGTCGGGCCGTAGTCGTCGACGGCGAGCGCGACGTTGTAGAAGCCCCGGAGCTGGTGCTCGGTCGGAACCGGGCCGTCCTCCCACGGCGTCGCGTCGAATACGTCATCGGTCGCGACGAGTTCGAGTTCGATCCCGTCCGGGTCCGAAAACCGGAGCACGGTCTCGTCGAACCGTTCTTCCGCCGTGAACTCGACGCCCCGGGACTCGAGGCGGTCGCGCCAGTAGTCGACCGAATCCGAAGCGATTCCGTAGGCAGTCGTCTGTGTCTGTCCAGCGCCGAATCGACCCTCGTGTCCCTGATCGGTCCACGGGAAGAAGGTGATATTCGTCCCGGGAGAGCCCTCGCCGTCGCCGAAGTAGAAGTGGTAGGTGCCCGTATCATCGTGGTTGACGGTCTTCTTCACGAATCGCAGGCCGAGCGTCCCGACGTAGAAGTCGGCGTTCGCCTGCGGGTCCCCGGCGATTGCCGTGACGTGGTGGAGTCCGGATGTGTTCGGTGACATTACCGCTGCTAGGGACCAAGCGCTTGAATCGTTTGCTCGCGTTCGCGTCACCGGGGGACACGCGGGTTACCGCTTATTCCAACTCGCCCAAAACCGGATCACTCGTGACTCGAGACGACGGTTCGGGACCGCACCTCGAGGTGGGCGACGGAAACAACAATGACTGGTAACGTATGCCATGGAACGTATGAGCTGTCCATCTCTCGAGTATCGTGACGGCGCCGAGAGCAACGCGCAACTGGTCGAACGCCGTTGTCCGCGTCGCGGCAGAACTGGGCCGCGAGGTCGCGACGCCGGCGCAGGCGTGGGAGATACTCGGGCTCTAGGTGTCGACCCGGTCGGCTGTGAAGCGCGACTCGGAACCGATGGAGAGCAGGAACCGTCCCATCAGGAATACACTGACGAGCGTCAGCGCGCCGAAGATGACGATTTGCGGGAGCGGTACCGGTTGCCCATCGCGGACCATGAACACCGACATCGCCAGCACAGCACCGCCGAGGGTCGCGATCTTGACGAGGAGGACAGCCGTGAACGCGTAGCCCCACGCCTGGCGCTGCCAGAGCCAGTACGCCGAGAGGGCGAACGCGGGAACGACGACGCCGAGATCGAGCGAGTAGATCACCGACGTCGGGAGTCCGGCGTCGGCGATGCTTGGCGGTGTCGTCCCCGAAACGGTCGCCGGCAGGATTTCCGACAGCCAGAGCAGCGAGATCAGGACGACCAGCAACAGCTGGAATCCGACGTACGCCCGGATCGACGTCTCACCGACCCGGCGTTTCAGCGCGGGCGCATCGAGACGGACCGTTCCGCCGACGAACGTAAACAGCGTCAGCCAGAGCAACGCGACGTAGACGAGGTAGAGTTCGTTGAACGCGGTCATGAACGCGTAGGAGGCGTACGTGTACAGCAGGTAGCCGGTGACGCCGAGCCACGAGACGTATCCTCTGAGCGAGCCGCGAGCGGCGAAGAACAGCGAGACGGCCAGCGCGGGGACGGCGACGACGAGCGTCAGCAGGTCCTGGCCGTATACCTGCGGGAGCAGTACCGGCGCGTCGCGGTAGAAGTCGGGGACGAACAGCCCCACCAGCGTCGCAACGACCGTCAGGACGAGTGTCACGAGCGATGCGATGCCGTACGAACGTGGAATGGGTGGGTGGGCGGCGGCCATTCGAGTCAGTTCGCGCTGCCTTCTTCGGGCGATCGCAGGCCGAGACGACCCTCGACGAACGCGGCGAAGTCCGCGGCAAAGGCCTCGACCTCGTCCCAGTCGGTGTACTCGTAGTCGCGGGAGGTGTCCGTATCGCCGGTTGCATCCGTGGCGATCCGTTTCATCATGAGCCGCTTGAGGAAGCCGTACTTCGAGTACCGGAGCGCGCCCCCGAAGCGGGCGATTCGGTCGGGCTGCCAGTCGGTCTCCTCGAGGAACGTCTCGACGTAGTCCGCCGCTTGCGCGCGTCGGGTTTCGTCGCTCACGGCATCGGACATGGACAACTGGAAGAACGCCGTCGGACGGGCGGCCAGCGTCTCGCGGTTGGTTCGCACGAAGTCCCGAACTGCCGGCTGGTGTTTCCCCATGTGGATCGACGCGCCGACGAGCACGGCATCGTACGCCTCGCAGTCGAAGTCCGCCGGAATCTCGTCGACGTTCATCACGGTGGCATCGTGCCCGCGGTCAGCGAACACGTCGCCGATTCGATCGGCGACCGTCGCCGTCTGTCCCTCACCGGTCCCGTAACTGACGAGAATCGAACCCATCGTTGCTCTCCGTTTCAGTACGGCCTACGAGCCGATAAAAGAGCAGGGCGGACCCCGCCCTCACCGCGCCGGACTCGAGCGATGGCCATGGACCCAAACGATTAGCCGGGTCCGGTAGTAGGTGCGGTATGGACGTTCTCGAGGCGCTCCGAGCGGAGTCGGGCATCGTCGCCGTCGTCGGTGCGGGCGGCAAGAAGACGACGCTCTATACGCTTGCCGAACGCGCCGCAAGCGATCGCTCCCTGCGAGCGGTCGTGACGGCGACGGTTCGGATCCCGATCTTCGATCGACACGTCGAGGAAGTCGCCGTGACTGACGACCCGGTTGCGACCCTCGAGCGAGCGGACGCGTGGCCCATCGGTGTCGTCCCGGAGCGGGAGGGCGAAGACCGATACGTGGGGTACGATCCTGATGTCGTCGACGACATCGCGACGGCCGACGTCGCCGATCTCGTTCTCGTCAAGGCCGATGGTGCGCGGACGCGGGAGTTCAAGGCGCCGAACGAGCGCGAACCGCAACTTCCCCGACACGTCGACACCGTCGTCCCGATCGCGAGCGTGCAGGCCGTCGGAAAACCGCTCTCGGCCGACCACGTCCACCGGCCGGAGCGAGTGGCGGCGATCACCGGGCTCGATCGCGGCGATGTGATCCGGCCCGAAGACGTCGCTCGAGTGCTCGCGAGCGATCGCGGCGGACACAAGGGAGTTCCGGACGGAGCGACGGTCGTCCCGCTCCTCAACAAGGTCGATGACGCCGAGATGCGGGATGTCGCAGCGGATATCGGACGGGAGTTGCTCGAGCGAGCGCCGGCCGTGAGGCAAGTTGTTTTGGCGCGGATGGTCGCTGAGGAACCGGTGATCGACGTCCTCGGGGCCTAGTTCCCGACTCGTGTCACAGTCCGAGGCCCAGGACGGGATCGGTTCGTTTCCTCGAGTCGATTCGTCGCTCTCTCGAACTCCTCGCGACTGTACTCGCGTTCTCTGGTCGAAAACGGGGTATGACGGAATCTCTCACGAGGAACGGACGACCCGGTCTTTCGACAGGTCCGATTCGAGCACGAATTGATACTGATTTCCCACCTGCCGTCGAGCGAGAATCCAGTGTGAACCAAAGAATTAGATATGTCTAATTTAATCTCGAGGAGTTGATAGCACGGTTGCATCGATCGAAGCGACTGTATCCAGAAAAAGCAGTGGTCGAATAACAGCTTCAGTTACTGTGGAACAAATGTGCAAGAATGTTCCAGTGGCGGTATATTGACCGAACTGTCCAGTCAGGCACGTCATCCGCGACTTCCCGTTTACCGATTGACTCGTTAGACGTTTTGATTAGACACGATCTAAATTTAGACGCGTCAAATTCATATAGAGGGTCGACTAACACCCGAACGTGAACGGACGAGTACCCAGATCGGAACCGAGACCATGCCATCACTAGAGTATACCAGCGCAGCTGAAATTACAGCACAGCTTGAGGACCGACTCGTCGAGGCAGTTGGGGAGAAACCGGACGTCAGCCGACGGTCTGTACTCGGCGGGCTCGGGGTTGCCGGGAGTGCAGCGGTCGGGATCGGGAGCACGCGGGCGGGTGCCGATTCCGGCCACGACGAGGACGAACACGGGACGTTCGGTGCCGTCGGCGAATACCGCGATTCGAATTTCGATCCCCACGAGTTCCTGACTACGTTCAACACCGGGGAGAGCGGCCAAGATGCCGTCCCACAGCGAATCTACGAGGAGAACGGCCGAACCGTTCGAGAGTTCGAGTTCACCGCAGTCGATACGACGATCACGATCGCGCCGGGCATCGAGTTCGAAGCCTGGGCGTTCAACGGGCAGGTACCGGGGCCGACGATCCGCGCCGTCGAGGGTGATCTCATTCGGGTCACGTTCGAAAACTTCGGGCGACACGCCCACACGATTCACCCGCACCTGAAGAATCTCGACCCCGAAATGGACGGCATTCCCCAGAACGGACCCGGCGTGCTCGAGACCGGCGAGTCGTACACCTACGAGTGGATCGCACAGCCCGCTGGCATGCACTTCTATCACTGCCACTCGCTGCCGTTGAAAGAGCACATCCACCGTGGCCTTTACGGCGCGATGATCGTCGATCCGGATCCCGAACGGGTCAGGGAGAACCCGGCCGATTACGTGACGGATCATCCGAGTCAGATCACCGACGCGATGGTCGACGATCTGGTCGACGAGGCCAAGACGCGCAACCACGAGTACGCCGAGAACGACGCCGTCAACGAGTTGGTGATCGTGATGAACTCGTTCGATACCAACTTCGACGGCGGAAACGAGGTCTACGCCGCGAACACCCGAGCCTTCGCCTACGGCGTCGGCGAGACCGACGGGAACGGCAACTGGACGGCTGGCGAGACGAAACGCCCCATCCGGATCGACAAGAACGAACGGCAGCGAGTGTATCTCGTGAACGCGACGGAGTTCGACCTTGTCAACTCTTTCCATACCCACTCGCAGTTCTTCGATTACTACGACCACGGGACGACGTTGCTGCCGACGCGCCAGACTGTCGACACGGTCATGCAGACGCAGGCCCAGCGAGGTATCATCGAACTCGACTACTCCGATCACGAGCCGGGGCTGTACATGTTCCACGCTCATCAGTCGGAGTTCGCCGAACTCGGCTGGATGAGCTTCTTCGAGGTGGTCTAAATGGCGGACGAACGGAAGGATACGACGACGGACGGAGGCCTACCGGCCGAAACCGAGGTCAGACAGCCACTCGGCGTCCCGCGATGGGTCACTGCGGTGCTCCCGATCGTATTGCTCGTCCTCGTCCTGGGCGCGTTCGTGTTCACCTCTCCCCTCGCGGGGATACAGAGCGGTGAACCGCTCCCCGACGTGACGGTTACTCACTCTACGCTGCCGAGCGATGACACCGTCGTCCTGCACGTCACGAACAACGGCCCGGAGGAAGTAACGATCTCGCAGGTCCTCGTCGACGAGGCCTACTGGAACTTCCGCGTCGAGGGCGCCGGCGGTGATCGGACGCTCGAGCCGCGAGAAAGCGCGCGCGTCGTCGTTCCGTATCACTGGAATCCGGGCTGGGACCTCGAAGTCGATCTCGTGCTCTCGGACGGCGCGACGGTCAGTCACGGTATCGAAGCGCCCCAGCAGAGTCCCGGCTTCGGCGCTGACATCCTGTGGACGCTGGCGCTTATCGGACTGTTCGTCGGGGTGATTCCCGTCGCGCTCGGCATGCTCTGGTTCCCGTACATCCGGACGATGAGCGACCGGACCTTGCACGCCGTTCTCCTGTTTGCCACCGGTGTGCTCGCGTTCCTCGCGTTCGACGCCGGATTCGAGGCGTTCGAACTCGCCGAGCGAATCCCGGGGGCTTACGAGGGCAACCTCCTGGTCGTCTCCGGGGTTCTCGGCGCACTGTTACTCGTGCAATCGATCAGTTCGTGGCGGGAGGGACGCGCCGCCGGCGACGGTCGAGCGGGCGGCGGTCTCTGGGTCGCGTATCTGGTGGCGCTTGGCATCGGCCTCCACAACCTCGCGGAGGGGCTCGCCATCGGGAGTTCGTTCGCGCTCGGTCGTGTCTCGCTCGGCGCGTTCCTCGTCATCGGGTTCATGCTCCACAACGTGACGGAAGGTCCGGCGGTCGTTGCGCCGGTCGCGCGTGACGAGCGCCCGGCCTGGTGGCACTTCGTGGCGCTCGGTCTCCTCGCCGGCGCACCGGTCATCCTCGGCGGATGGATCGGGAGCCTCGCCTACTCGCCGACGGTCGGTGCGTTCTTCCTCGCGATCGGCGTCGGTGCGATCCTGCAGGTCGTCTGGGAGATCACACGGATGGTTCGTGACGCGGGTGGACGCGTCGGCAGTGCGACGAATCTGCTGGCCTTCCTGATCGGCTTCGCCGTGATGTACGCGACCGATATATTCGTGGCGATCTGACACGGCCACGCTTCAATACCGTATTCATGCCATTCAACTGCGCTGATCGGCGGGCGATCCTCCGTCTCGGCGGTACCGCACTCGCGACGATCGGGACCGCCGGGTGTCTGCAGAGTCGGTCGTCGACCGATCGGACCGTTACGATGACCGGTGAGTTCGGGTTCGATCCGGCGGCGACGACGATAGCACCCGGACGGACCGTGACCTGGAAGAACACGAGCGACGTCGCTCACACGGTCACCGCCTCCGAAGCCGAGCTTCCGGACGGTGCCACGTACTTCGCGAGCGGCGGCTTCGAGTCCGAGCGCGCCGCGAGAAATACCCTGACAGCGGGTCTCATCGAACCGACTTCCGAGTACGAACGGACGTTCGAGGTGCCCGGCACGTACCACTACTACTGTATCCCCCACGAGAGTTCCGGGATGCTCGGGACCGTTCAGGTCGAGTAGGTCCGGACGCGAGTCTTCGCTGACACGGTGATTCAGTATCCACGAGAACGACCGCTGTGTTCCATCACAGTGGACTCATCAGTTGGCCCGGTTGGAATCGCGGTGTACCGAACCGATCCGCGCATTCCGATCGCGCGGGGGTCTGATTGTCCTCGAGCAGTGAGCAGTCAGACGTACTTGGCGTCACGCGCCGTCCTCCTTGAGTCGCTCGAGCGCCGCCTCGAACTCCTCGCGTGTGTTGACGTTCTCGAACGTCTCGAGCGGCGCGTACTCGCGTACCTCGTCCTCGTCGACGACGACGTAGTCGAGGTCCAGCAGGGGTTCAACGACTCTGCGCTCGTCGCGCTCGAGGGCGCGCTCGCAGGCTTCGGCCATCGGCCCGGCGCGATAGACGGCCTGGGTGGTCTGAAACCACTGGTCCTCGAGCCGCGGGACCGCGGCCTCGTGGCCGGCCGCTCGCTCGAAGAGGTGGTCGACGAGGGCTGGCTCGACGAAGGGCATGTCGCAGGCGATGACGACGGCGTACTCTCCGCTCGCGTCGCGAAGCCCAGTCATGATGCCCGCCATTGGCCCGCGGTCGGGGATCGGGTCGACCGCGAACGAGAACTCCGGTCCCCCCTCGAGGACCGAGCGGATCGCCGTCACCTGCTCGTCCCGGCAGTTGACGACGATTTCGTCGACCACGGGGTCGAGGCGATCGACGACGCGGCGGATCATCGGCGTCCCGGCGAGGTCGGCGACGGCCTTGTCCGCCTCGCCAAAGCGGGTCGAGTGACCGCCCGCGAGGATGATAGCCGTGCGCTCGTCTCGCCCGCTCTCGAGGGACATAGTCGACCGTTCGTCCAGCGATGGCAAAAGGGTCAGGGCGCGGTCCGGGTCGAATCGAACGGTGTCGCTCAGTCCGAGAGCCGCCAGAGCGCCCGATATAGCGTCCACAGATCGCAATCGAAGCGGTCGGCGAGCGAGCGACAGCGCTCGAGGTAGGTCTCGTACTGCGGAACCGACGGCGGATCCGGATACGAGTGAGAGAGTTCGTCCGCGTCCCGGAGCGTTGACCACTCGCGAGGACCGACGACGACGTACTTCGCTGGGTCGATAAACATGCAAAACGCCGAAGCGACGGGGACGTCGACGGCCTCGAGTTCGGTCAGCGAACTGATCCTCGCAGCGGCGTCGCTCGAGTCGTTTGTGTCGGCGGTATCGGTGGCGTCGGCGATGGCGTCTCTGACGGTTTCGAAGTCGTTGCTCCAGAATAGATCCTCCGCCTCGCGGCGTTCGTCGTCGGGGTAGCCGCCGAGAAATCGCCGGTAGTACCACCTGACGACCCAGGCCGCGTCCCGCCGGCCGTACTCGCCCGACTCGAACGCTGCCGGGAGCGTCTCGAGTTGTTCCGCCTCGACGGTGTACAGTGGCTCCCGCTCGAGGTACTCGCGCGCCTGGGATTCCACGAGCGACCGCGTGAGCTCCATCGCGTGACGCTTTCGCACGCGTGACCGTTAGCGTTTCCCCGTCGAGTACTCCCGGTTGATCCGTCGCTCGCTCCAACTTACCGTTTGCATGGTAGAAAGCCTCATGCACACTCGGATAGTGAGATGCGTCTAACGGGTGCGACACCTGGAGGCTATCCAATGTCCAGTGATCAGCAAGAGCCAGTCAAGACGATCTGTCCGTACTGTGGCGTCGGGTGTGGAATCAAGGTACAGCCGGGCGAGGAGCCCGGCGACGTCCAGTTCATGCCGTGGGGTGACGCCCCGGTCAACGAGGGGCGCATCTGCATTAAAGGCGGCGCGGCGACGGAGGTGGTCGACCACGAGGACCGACTCACCGACCCGCTGATCAAAGAAGAGGGGGAGTTCCGCGAGGCCTCCTGGGAGGAGGCCTACGAGTACATCGTCGGCGAACTCGAGCGGATTCGCGACGAGTACGGCCCGGACGCGATGGGCTTTTTCGGGTCCTCGAAGGTGATGAACGAGGAGAACTACCTCCTCCAGAAGCTGGCTCGCCGGTATGGCACCAACAACGTCGACAACTGCACGCGGATGTGTCACGCCTCGACGGTCTGGGCGCTCCGGACGAGTCTGGGCGCGGGCGCGATGACCAACAGCATGCGCGACCTCCGCGAGGAGGCCGACGTGTTCTGGATTCAGGGGGCGAACCCCGGCGAGCAACATCCGATCGCTAACAGCCAGTACTTCCGGCAGGCCGTCCTCGAGGGGGCGACCGTCATTCAGGTCGACCCGCACGCGAACAAGACGACGCGATCGTTCCAGATCGACGACACCGACCGACACCAGCACCTGCAGTTGAACCCCGGCACTGACATCCCGCTTCTCAATATCGTCCTCACGAAGATCCTCGAGCACCACGAGGACCACCCCGAGGACGGTTGGATCGACGAGGAGTTCATCGCGGCGCGCACCGAGGGGTTCGACCACCTGAAAGAGACCCTCGAGGATTTCGACACGGAAGCCGCGGCCGAGGAGTGTGGCGTGCCACTGGAAGCGATCGAACTCGCGGCCGAGAAGTACGCCGAAGCCGACAACGCGGCCATCTTCACCGGGATGGGGATGAGCCAGCACGCCTGCGGCGTCGATAACGTGCAAAACGAGATCAATCTCGCGCTGATCACGGGTAACCTTGGGCGACCCGGCACGGGCGTCAACCCGCTTCGCGGCCAGAACAACGTCCAGGGGACCTGCGACGTCGGCGCGATGCCGAACGTCCTGCCGGGCTACCAGCTCGTCGACGACGATGAAGCCCGCGAGTCCGTCGAGGAGGTCTGGGGCTTCGAGATTCCGGCCGAGCCCGGGCTGACGAACGTCGAAATCTCCTACGAGGCCGGCGACTCGATCAAGGGCCTCTACGTCATGGGCGAGAACCCCGTAATGAGCGAACCCGACGCTAACAACGTCGCCGACCGACTCGAAGACCTCGAGTTCACCGTCGTTCAGGACATCTTCCCGACCGAAACCGCGGAGTACGCCGACGTGATCCTCCCGGCGACGACCTGGGCCGAGCGCGGCGGCACCGTCACCAACACCGACCGCCGCGTCCAGCGGATGCGCGGCGTCGAGAAGGTCCACGAGAACACGAAACACGACCGCGAGATCGTGAGCGAGATCGGGACGCGCTTGTTCGATTCGGGCTTCGACTTCGAGGATCCCGAGGAAATCTTCGAGGAACTCCGGCAGGTCTGCCCGAGCTACCACGGGATGACCTACGATCTGCTGGGCGAGGAGGGGCTCCACTGGCCCTGCTATGAACCCGGCGACGAGGGCGACCCGTTCCTCTACGAACACGAGTTCGACACCGAGAGCGGCCTCGGCCGGATCGAGGGCGTCGCCCACCAGCCGCCGGCCGAGACGCCCGACGACGAGTACCCGCTGATCCTCACGACCGCGCGCCTCGAGGAACACTACAACACCGGGACGATGAGCACGCGATCGCCGACGCTCAACAAGCAGACCCCGGAGAACTTCGTCGACGTGCATCCGGCCGACGCCGAGCGCTACGGCATCGAGGACGGCGAGTACGTCCGCCTGCACTCGAGACGAGGCGAGATCACGCTCGAGGCCCACGTGACAGAAGACACCAAAGAGGGGGTCGTCTGGACGACGCCGCACTTCGCGGCCGCCTCGGCGAACAAGCTCACGAACCACGTGCTCGACGAGCGCTCGAAGATTCCCGAGTACAAAGCCGCCGCCGCGGAGATCGACGTCGATCTCGAACCCCTCGGCGAAACCGCGGATCCGGCGGCCGGGGACGACTGAGATGGCCGTATTACGCGGCTCGGTCTCTAGGGGGTGGACGCCGAGTCGTCCGCGACCGTCACCCCGGCTAACTCGAGCCACGGGTCGGCGCTCGACTCGGTGACGACGACCTCGACCAGCGGTCGATCACACGCCTCGCAGACCGATCGAATCCCGACGCGGGGCCGCCGACAGCAGTGCTCGAGGCGTTCGGCCGTCGTCGTCACCCCACTGTCACAGGCCGGACAGCGGTCTCGAAGCACTCGCAGTCCCGTCAGGAGGTCGCGACGCTCGTCGACCGCGAGCGCGTCCCATCCCTCGAGTCGGGTTCGGAGTTCGGCCGCCGCGGCTACGTCCGCCGCGAGCGCCGCGGTCGACTCCCATCGGACCTGTGTTCGACCGTCGAGAACGTACGATGCGTCGCCGAGTTGCCTGATTTCGTCCGCGCCGAGCATCGACCGCACGTCGTCCGAACGCGGTTCGGGAGCGCCGTCGCGCGGTAGTCGCTCGTTCCACTGCCGCTGAAAGGACGGTGCCAGTCGGATCTCGTCCCCGTGTTCAGTCGCAACGGTGGTGTCGGTCAGAACGGTCTCGAGGGTGTCGGGCGAGACCGTCTCGACCGTCAGGGCGTCCGACGGGGATTTGCCGAACACGGCGAGAAGGCGATCCGGAAAATACCGTCGGGTGATCGTCGGGGTGCCCGGAACGAGGTAGCCACGGAGGCGGATGAGTCCCAGAAAGACGGTGAGCGCGAGCGCGCCGACGGGTGCGGTGGTCGCGACACCGATCCCGACCGCGAGCGTAATCGCGATGACAACGTTGATCGCCGTACACGGGAGGCACCGGTTTTCACCGGTGTACGCGGGCTGCTCGAGTCGCGCGAGGACGTCGGGAAGATCGATCACCGGTCACCACTGTCGCCCGGTACGCGCCGGACGGTGAAAAACTGCTGCCGTCATCGCGTCGAGGACCGCGCTCGGTGGCGATACCGGTTCGCTGTCCCGATCGTATGCGACGGGCGGCGGTCACTTTCGGGAAGGCGACCGCTACAGGCCGTAATCGACACCGTACCGGACTCCGCCCGCTCTACGGGTTGGTCGCCGCCTGCGACGAGGGTCGAACGGACCGAAACCGGCTCTGTCCGCAACTTTATCTATTACAGTCTCACTCTCATTTAGACAGTCCGTAGCGATCCGGAATTCTTTGATAAGCATTATCAAAATACGTAATGGAGTTCTTTGTGGCGTGGTACCATGACACAAATATCCACTGCGTCAGATATGACGGTCGCGGAACAACGCGATCTGGCGACGGCTCTCGGCGTCGATACCCCAGGGGACGGGACGGTAACGTGGGAGCTACTCGCCGGACAGATCGAACCGCGGTCCGACTCGGCGTTCGCCTCTCGAGGCGAGGCGATCCGGGCCGACCTCGCCGGGCGACTCGATCAGGAGTTGCTCGAGCGAGAACGGGAGAACATCGCGGACGAAATCCGCCGTTTATCGGATGTCCGCGATGTCGGCGTCCCGGACGAACCGAGCGGACTGTATACGGACGTCGCAGCACCCGGCTGGCGACTGTACGACCACCTCCTCAAGGTGAACTTCTTCGAAAGTCTCGACGAGAACCTGCCGCGGTTCACGGCGGACCACATCGAGACCACGGCGCGCGAACTCCTCCTCGCGGACCCCCTGTCGTCGTCCCTCGACGACGTCGGGTTCGACGAGTCGGAGAAGACGGCGCTGTTGCTCGACGTGGCGAACAACGACGAGCGCCTCGCCCGCTGGGTCCCGTCGAATCAGATTCCGGACAGCGTCGAGTTCGAGACGGAAACCGTCCCGCCGCTCCACCAGCGCGCGATGGGCGGGGCGCTGCTGTGGATCCGCGGGCTCGACAGACACCTCTGGCAGAACGAGGTGATGATCACCGATGAGATCCTCGACGACGCGGTCAGGTACGTCAAGGCGATGCTGGGCGGACTGTTCGTGACGGCGACCGCTGCGTGCGACCTCGCCGGCGACGGGCAGTTCACGGACGAGCAGCTGACCGCCGCGCTCACCGCGGGTTCGGCCGTCCAGATTGTCAGCCAGGAGGAACTGCTGCATAGCGTCTTCTACATCAGAGACGACATGCGCGCTCCAAGCGAACTGAGGTGATTCCGTATGGCACTACGCAATGACAGGGCCGTTCAGGCCGCACGCGATATCGAACTGCAAGAAATCGAAGACGGCTATACCCTAGTCGGAGGCCCCGAGGAGGCGGTCACCGAACAGCATGACACCGACCGAATCCCCGAGGTCGACGTCGACCAGGAGATGCTGAGCAACACCGGGGACGATCCCGAGTCGTGGCTCATGTACGGCGGGAACTACGAACAGCACCGGGCCACACCCGCCGACGTCATTACGCCCGAGAACGTCTCCGACCTCGAGCTCGAGTACGAGCTGTCGGTCGGGACGGGCTCGAGCATGGAGGGAACGCCGATCGTCGTTCCGGGGGACCCGCCGGTGATGTACCAGACCAACGGACCGAATCACATGAAGGCGATCGATCCCCGCGAGGGGGAGGTCCTCTGGAGTTACACGTACGCGCCGCCGATCGGCGTCGAACTCTGTTGTGACGACAACAACCGCGGAGCGGCCGTTCTCGGCGACAAGGTGTACATGACGACGCTCGACTCGGGCGTCATCGCACTGGATCGCTACACCGGTGAGGAGGTCTGGCACACGAGTACAGCCGATCACGAGGAGGGGTACTCCGCGACGTGGGCTCCGGTGATCCGTGACGGGACGCTGTATACGGGCAGTGCCGGCGGCGAGTACGGCGTGCTCGGGTTCGTCGCCGCACTCGATGCGGAGAGCGGCGAAATGCAGTGGCAGACCGAGACGCTCCCGGAAGACGAGTGGGTCGGCGCGAGTCGAGAGCACGGCTGTGGGACGACCTGGATGACGCCGACGATCGACGAGGAGAGGGGCGTCCTCTACACAGCGGTCGCGAATCCCGGTCCCGACTTCGACGGCACGGTGCGGCCGGGACCGAACTTCCCCACCTGCGGAACCATCTCGCTGGACCTCGAGAGCGGCGAGTGGGAGTGGGGGTTCCAGAGCAGTCCGCACGACGTCTGGGACTACGACGCGGTCGCGCCGCGAGTGTTGGTACGCGACGTGGACGTCGAGGGCGAGTCGATGGACATCGTCGCTGGCTCGGACAAGACCGGCTGGGTCTACATGCTGGACGCCGAATCCGGCCAACTCCACGAGCGCAGCGAGGAGATCTGCCAACACATCAATATGTGGGAGATGATCCCACACATTAGCGAGGACGAGCGGATCCCGTTCGTCCCCGGTGCGCCGGGCGGCAACGACTGGCAGCCACCGTCGTACAACCCCGAAACGGGGCTAGTGTACGTCATCCACCAGAACTATCCGCAGGACCTCTACTGGCGCTACGAGGAGTTCAGCGAGGGCAACCCCTACTGGGGCGGCAACCTCGACGATCCGGCCAGCGAGTTCCCCGACGAGTGGAACGAGTCGATCACCGCCTTCGCGGCGGTCGATCCGGCGACGGGCGAGCGCGTCTGGCGCGAGTGGATCGAGAGCGAGGAAGAACGGTACATGTGGGGCGGCTCGCTGTCGACTGCGACCGGACTCGTCTTCAACGGGACCCAGAACGGCACCTTCGTCGCCTACGACGGCGAGAGCGGCGAGCGCCTCTGGGAACACGAGTTCGACGTGCCGATCAGTGCCTCGCCGATGAGCTGGTACGACCCCGACGAAGAGAAACAGTACGTCGCCGTGCAGGTCGGCGGCAGCGGCTGGCTCCGGCAGGGCCCGCGCGGCGACACGCTCGCCGTGTTCTCGATGGACGCCTGACCAGACAGACAATCGAATCCGACTGATACACGACACACCATGACGAACGAACAACGCTCACGCGTGGACGTTTCCCGTCGCGGCGTGCTGAAGGGAACGGCGACGATCGCCGGAGCGGCGGCGACCGCGGGTCGCGCAGGTGCGTATCGCGACCTCGATGTCACGTTGCCCGCTACCCAGAACGACGGCGAGGGCCGCACCTTTCAGTTACTCGGGATCGTCGGCGGCTGGATGGGGATCGCACCCCACGACGTCGACGCCGTCTCGAACCCGACGCTGCGATTGATCGAAGGCGAACAGCACGAAATCATCTGGACGAACGGCGACGGCGCGACCCACAACTTCAACATCACCAGCGGCAGCGCCGTCGGCGACAACGGCGAGGTGCTGGAAGCGACGGAGACGCTGACCGAACAGGGAGCGACCACCTCCCTCGAGTTCACTCCGCAGGAGGAGATGGAGGAGTACTTCTGTCAGCCGCATCCAGCCCAGATGCGCGGTCCGGTCGAACTGATCAGCCCTGACGAGGTCCGCGAGCTGGTGGTCCACGTCGAGGACGAGAACGGCGAGCCACTCGGCGCGGAGGTGCTCGTCGGCGACCGACACTCGTTCTCGAACATCGCCGCTCGGCCGACCCCGCCCGAGGAGACGTCGGACGAGCAGGCGATGGCTCGCTTCGACCTGCTCGAGGACGGCGAGTACGATATCGAGATCTGGACCTACGGCCACGAACGGATCACGGATACGGTGACGATCGATGGCAGCGACAGAGAGCTCGTCGCGACGCTATCACCCATCGAACCCGGCGAGCCGACCGAGACCTACTCGATGCGACTCGAGGAGGGCCAGTGGGTCGGCCAATCGCCCGACTCGATCGCCGACGAGACGAACCCGACGCTCGAACTTGAGGCGGGTGAAACCTACGCGGTCGAGTGGGAGAACGCGATCGGCCGCCACCAGCCGGAAGGGGAAAACAGACACTACGAACCCCTCCCCGGCCACAACTTCGCGATCGCAAGCAACGGTGAGACGAACCAGTGGGACACGTACGTCCGGTCGGACTTCACCGCCGACGAAGGCGCGACCCAGAGCGTCGAGTTCGTCGCCAAAGAAGAGATGGCCATCTATCTCGACCAGTCGCAACTCGATGCGCTCGGTGAAATCACCGTCAGCGGAGGGGACGGCGAAACAACCGGCGACTGAAACCGTTCCGCCGTTCGGCGATCATTTTTCTTCGGTGTGGTCCCGTTTCAGTCAGACCGTTCGATACGGATTCCAAGACTGTCGGGGCTGTCGCTCCGTCCGAATCGATGGAACTGACGCGGATCACACCGCTCGGACCGCATCATGCGACCGCGAATGAACACTTCAACGGTAGTCGGTCGGCCGCGATGCTCCAACGGTGGTCGGTCGGCCGCGATGAGGCGGCTCGACGGGAGTACCGGATCCTCGATCGAGTAGCCTCGGAGGCTGTCTAGGGGTCTGGAGCGTCACCAGCGAAGCCAACTCTGCCCGATTTCGGCGCGATAGTCCGGCCAGATACGGATGGACGAACACTCGTGGCGAGACGTTACGAAGAGAGTTCGTCGAATCTGTCGACGCCGGATTCCGCGACGTCCATGTCCTGCTCGACCGCTCCCCCGCTCACGCCGATCGACCCGACGACGTCACCGTCTCGAAGCAATGGGTAGCCGCCGCCGAAGATGACCATCCGGCCCTGGTTGGTGTTCTGCAGGCCGTACAGCGATTCGCCCGGACGGGTCGGGTCGGCCAGTTCGTCCGTCGGCATATCCAGGGCGGCCGCCGTGTAGGCCTTGTTCCGCGAAATGTCGACCGACGCGAGCCACGCGCCGTCCATCCGGTGTTGAGCGATGAGGTTTCCCTCGGAGTTCGCGACCGTTATCACCATTGGATTGTCGATCTCGTCGGCTCGCTGTTCGGCCGCGTCGATGACCTCCTTCGCTGTCTCGAGGCGTATTGTCTCTACCATGCGGGTTTCTCTCACACCCTAGAGCGCTATAAACACCCTCTATGAAAAAATTCATATATCTTGTATACTCACCTGTACTTTCCACTTAATGTAGCCATTTACACTCAGATAATGTGGTATTTATGTGTAATGGTAGTGTTCGCACGAACATTTACAACGGAGCTTGTGGTCCGTTCACCGGGGCTTGATAGCAAATGTCAATGGACGCCGTCGTCTACCAGGGACCGCACGACGTGGCCGTCGAAGCGGTTGACGAACCCGAGATCGAACACGAAAACGACATCATCGTCGATATCACGACCACGTGTATCTGTGGCTCGGACCTCCACATGTACGAGGGACGAACCGCGGCAGACCCGGGGATCGTCTTCGGTCACGAGAACATGGGGAACGTGATCGAGACCGGCGACGCCGTCACGTCGCTCGAGGAGGGCGACCGGGTCGTGATGCCGTTCAACGTGGCCTGCGGGTTCTGTCGGAACTGTGAGAACGGCTATACCGGATTCTGTACCAACGTCAACCCCGGCTTCGCCGGCGGTGCGTACGGATACGTCGCAATGGGACCGTACAAGGGCGGCCAGGCCGAGAAACTCCGGGTACCCTACGCCGACTTCAACGCGCTGAAGCTACCGGCGGGTGACGAACACGAGGACTCCTTCGCACTCCTCGCGGACATCTTCCCGACGGGGTGGCACGGCACCCGGCTCGCGAACCTCAAACCCGGCGAGTCGATCGCGATCTTCGGAGCCGGCCCCGTCGGCCTGATGGCCGCCTACAGCGCGAAGATTCAGGGAGCCTCCGAGATTTACGTCGTCGACCGCGTCGAGAGCCGCCTCGAGCTGGCCGAGGACCACTGCGACGCTCGCGCGATCAACTTCGAGGAGAGCGATCCCGTCGAACAGATCAAAGATTTGCACGGCGGGGGCGTCGACAACGGCGTCGATGCGGTGGGCTATCAGGCGATCGACCCCGAGACGGATCCGACCGACGACGCGTACGATCCGGCCCGCGAAAACCCTGCGGTCGTGCTCAACCAGCTCATCCAGACCGTGCGCCCGACCGGGGAACTCGGTATTCCGGGACTGTACGTCCCGTCGGACCCCGGTGCGCCCGACGAGATGGCGGCGCAGGGCCGTCTCGGCATCGACTTCGGGAAGCTCTTCGAGAAGGGACTGAAGCTGGGCACCGGCCAGTGTAACGTCAAGGAGTACAACCGGGAGCTTCGAGACATGATCATCGAGGGACGAGCCGATCCCAGCTGGGTCGTCTCCCACCGTGTCGACCTCGAGCGCGCGCCGGAGATGTACGAGAAGTTCGACGAACGCGAGGAAGGCGTCACCAAGGTCCTGCTCGAGCCCTAGCTGTTCCGGCCGGGCAGGATTTCGATCCGTCGGCAAAACCGACGTTAGCTCCGCAGCCACGCTGTCGGGTGTTCGTCGCGAAGGTGATCCTGATACCGTTTGATCAGCTCCGGATAGGATCCCGCAGCCTCGCGCCACTCGCAGCGATCGCACTCCCGTTCGACCCTGTCGGTCGCGCTACTGACGTAACCGCCCCGTCGGTTCATGCTCACCGTCGCGTTCTCACGTCGGCATAATCCTTCTGGTCCGACCGACGACCACCCGCGTTCGGTACCGCCGGGAGTTCGCTCCGCGCCTGCGATCGACTCGAGTGAGAGCGGCCGCTCGACCGGCAAAACTGGTATGGCAACGAACGACGTAGCCGATAGTATGTGCCAGTACTGCAGCTACTCCCTGCACGACGGCTGGACGCGGCTGCTCGAGTACGACGATATCTATCAGGACGCCCGTCCCGACCGGCCGACGGATCAGTCGATGCACGGCTTTCACGAATCCTGGGCGGAACTCAGTGACCAACTGGAGTCGTAGGGACGGCGTAACAGCTACAGCGGGAACGGATCGGCCGCGGCTTCCGTCCCGTCAGTCAGCTCCGTCTCGTCGCCGTCGATGACGCACGCCTCGAGGTCCTCGCGGATTCGCTCCTCGTTCATTTCTCGACCGATGAACACCAGTTGCGTCCGACGGTCGTCGTCCGGCCGCCACTCGCCGATCGGACCGGCCCTGACCGACGGCCCAGCCTGACTGACGCCGATCACCTCCTCGCGGTTCGCGACGTGACAGACGCCCTTTGCGCGGACGATCGCTCCGTCCCAGTCCTCGAGCCAGGCCGCGAGTCGCTCCGGGTGGAACGGTCGGTCGGACCGGAAGACGAACGAGGAGACGCCGTGGCGCTCGGCGGCGCGTCGCGCCTCGTCATGATCGTGCGCCTCGTGATCGTGGCCCTCCCCGCGCAGGTGACGTTTCCACCCCTGGGAGCGCTTCGCCGTCTCGAAGTCGAAGCGACCGGTGTCGAGAATGAGAGCCGGGTCCACCTCGCAGTGGGTCGTTCGGAGCCGTTTCGCCCGCGGCTGGAGGGTCTCGACGACCGATTCGATCTCCTCGAGGACGCCGTCGGGAACCATATCGGCCTTGTTGAGAAGCAGGACGTCGCAGAACTCGACTCCCTCGACGAGGACCTCGCTCAGGGGTCGGTCCTCGTCGGGCTGGGCGTCCTCCGGTAGCTGGGCCCCCGCGTCGAACTCCTTCCAGAAGCCGTACGTGTCGAGGACGGTCACCATCGTGTCCAGCCGAAAGAGGGTCGTCGGGTCCACGTTGCTGGCGTCCGTCCCCTCCGTGAACACCTGTGCAACGGGAATCGGTTCGCTGATCCCCGACGACTCGACCAGCAGGTAGTCGAACGCTCGGCTCTCCGCCAGTTGCGCTGCTTCCTCGAGGAGATCACCCTGTAACCGACAGCAGATACAGCCGTTCGAGAGGTCTACGATTCCCTCGTCGTCGTTCTCTCGTGCGATCAGCTTCGCGTCGACGTTCACCTCTCCCATGTCGTTGACGATCACCGCCACCCGTCGGCCGCCCGGATTCGACAGCACGTGATTGATCAGCGTCGTCTTTCCCGCACCGAGATAGCCGCTGACGACGGTGACTGGGGTCGTGACATCTTGTGACATGGTGTATCGGGCATCACGAGCGGAACGCTACTAAGGAACCGGGCGGTTCGCGCCGACAGTCTCGAGTGTGAGACTGTTCGTCGTCGGCCGGGACGCGCTCACGAAACGCTTTCGGCCTCGAAACCGCCCCTTCGCCGAATTCGTTACTGACCCCCTCTCGGACGATTCGAAAGACGCCGTTTCGCAGCCGAATTCGTCAGTCCGCCGTCCCGTGCCCTCGTTCCCGCTCGAGCGTCGTCACGAAGACCCCGGCGATCACGACGACGCCGCCGACGACCGTGATCGCATCGGGGACCTCCGCGAGTAAGACGAGCGCGAGCAGCGTCGCACCCACGGGCTCGCCGAGCCAGGCGACGCTGACGACGACCGA
The DNA here is from genome assembly GCF_041894845.1 of Natrinema sp. H-ect4. Classification (NCBI taxonomy): domain Archaea; kingdom Methanobacteriati; phylum Methanobacteriota; class Halobacteria; order Halobacteriales; family Natrialbaceae; genus Natrinema; species Natrinema sp. H-ect4. Next base: position 351,682 of record NZ_JBHDYC010000002.1, on the reverse strand, counting down.
CTCGAGGTGCTCGAGGACCCAGTTGCTCACCGTGTGGCCGAAGACGCCGGGCCCGACAGCAAGCCCGAGAAAGAGCAGCCACTCGCGAGCGGGGTAGCCGACGTACGAGTGGCCCTGCACATGGACGAGAACGAACAGGCTCACCGCGCAGGCCCCGTAGACGACTGTCACGTAGGGGAGGAGCGAAACGCGCTGGCGAATCGAGCGGCCGGCGAGCACGTAGCCGGCGACCGTCACCGCCCCCAGCAGCGCGAGCGCGTTGCCGTACGTCGTCGCCCCGGAGAGGGCCGCACGCCCGCCCTCCAGCGACATCGCGGCGGCCCCCACGATCGCGACAACGATACCGAGCACCGTCTCGCGGGAGATCCGTTCGCCGAGGAGGAGGCCCGCACCGAGCGCAACGAAGATCGGCTGGCTCTGGACGAGCGTGACGCTCGCGGCGACGCTGGTGTGCTCGAGGCTCTCGAACCAGGCCGCGAAGTGGACGGCCAGTGCAACGCCGGCGACGATGGCACCCGCGAGATCGCGCCGCGACAGTCGAGCGAAGGCTGCACGGTGGCGGATACCGGCGAGGGGTGCAACCAGCGCCGTCGTAAAGAGGACGCGGTAGAAGGCCGCGACCGAACTCGGGGCCGCGCTCCAGCGAACCAGAATCGCGCTGGTGCTCGTCGCGAACACCGCGACGGCGAGCGCGACCGCCGGCGTGACCTCGAGATCGACGTTCACGTCGTGTCCACTCGTCTCTTGGCGCAAACGAGTACCGAAATGATCGAGTCGTTACTCGTCGGGGAGCTGGCTCTCGCGATAGATCACCGCGATTTCCATGTCGACGTCCTCGAGGCCGACGATGATATCCTCCTCGGGTGTCAGGTCCTCCGCCTCCCACTCCTCGAGGAAGGCGACGGCGTCCTCGCGCTCGGCGTAGGGACGCGGATCGATCCCCATCGGGTCCTCGGCGGCCTCCTTGTCAGTGATGAGCACGAAGTGCGCCGCGGTCGCGTCGATGAGATCCCGGGTCTCGTAATCGGTCGTCCAGGCAGCCGCGATCGGCGAGTCGGGCGTCGACGACACCGTGTAGGCGAACAGACAGCCCGGCGAGTCGAAGACGGCTGCCTTCCCGTTTTCGTGGACGAGTTGCCCCGTTCCGAAGTACTTCTTCGCCGGCATTCCGCAGACCGCACAGCGCTCTCCGTCGGCGAAGTCGAACGGGCCGTCGCCGTCGAACTCGATTTCCATCGACGGCTCGTACACCTGCGCCTCGGAGTCATCGTTCCCGTCGCTTTCGGAACCGTCGTCGCCGAGACAGCCCCCGACGCACGCGGCCACGCCCACCCCGAGCGCGCCCAGCAGCCGCCGTCGCTCGAGTCCGTCCCGTTGAGTCATACCCCCAGTACGGAACCACCGATCAAAACCGACGTGGTTCGGGCATCGAATCCGACCGCATCGTCTCCGGTGACTGCGAGCGTGGCCCTCACTCGAGTTGCGCTTTCGCCAGTCGGTGGCGGGCCCGAAACATGGCTTCGAATCCCGGCTTCGAGACCGGTCCGACCGCGTCGCCGAGGCGACCGAACGGCAACTCGTAGTCGACTCGGTCCCGGATGACGGTCCGATCCCCGTCGGCGAAGAAGCTGTGCGTGTGCTCCCACCGATCGAACGGGCCGTGGACCATCTCGTCGCGGAAGTACGCCGAACCCTCGTCTCGCTCGCGGTCCGTGATCACCGAGGTCCAGTGCTGTCGCGGCCCCGCCCCGAACGGGCGCATTGAAAGTGCGACTTCCGAACCGGGCTCGAGCACGTTCGGATCCGGCTCGCCGTCGGGGCCGATCACGCGCTCGACGCGCAGATCCAGCCAGTCCGGCGTCACCGCCTCGAGGCCGGACACCTGTGAGTGAAACGCCCAAACGTCATCAAATGGCGAGTCGACAGTCGTTTCGCGTTCGTACGTCGGCATCGCTCGTGCGTCCTACGACGGCCAGCGGGAAAACGTTCGTCCCACGAACGGCGACGGCGGAGACGAGAGTCGAGCGACCTACTTCAACCGTTCCTGCAGGAACGAGGGATGCGCCGCGGTGACGCCGTCGATCTCGAGCAGTTCCTCGGAGATAATCTCGCCCAGCGAGTCGCCATCCTCGGCGCGCACTTCCGCCATCAGCATATGGTCCCCACTGGAGCTGTACAGCGCCTCGACCTCCTCGAGGTCCTTGATCGCCTGCGTCGCCTCGACGTAGCGTTCACTCGCGACGTCGAGCCCGACCAGGGCAATCGTCTGGCTCGAGAGTTTCTTCGGGTCGATGTCGGCCGAGTAGCCGATGATGACGCCGTCTTCCTCGAGTTGGTTGATATACTTCCGCACCGTCGGTTTCGAGACGTTCGCCCGGTCGGCGATCTCAGCGTAGGACGCCTGTGCGTCCTCTTCGAGAACCTCGAGGATACGATCTTCCGTCGCCTGAGTACTCATGGCCGTATGTTTTGCTCCGGCGGAAAAATATCTTTTGTATACGAAAACGACGGATATCCGAACGGAAGACGATGCGACGGCGGTTCCGACGGTTATCTACACGGGCACGTAACCGCCGGACTTATTCGCCCGCTGGCCGCAGGTTCGCTATCGATATGGTCGAACCGAATCTCGTCAGCGGTGCCGTCTGGGTCGTCTGCGGGCTCGCGATTCTCGGTCTCGGTTCGCTCATCGCGTTTCGTGGACGGGTGGACCTACACGCGAACTACGACGAGTCGGTCGACCCCGCACACGTCGCTCGCTGGGCCGGCGGGACGGCGCTGCTCATGGGGATTCTCGTCGTCGCCTACGGCGTTCGCGAGATGCGGTACGGATTCCAGCCCAGCCTGCTCGCCGGCCTGGTCGTTGCTCTGCTCGTTCTGAGCTACCTCTCGAAGCTCTTCGCTGGCGGCTTCGGTGCCGGTGAGTAGTCGACGGTAGTCGACTCGCTCCCGCCGTTGAACGGACCGATGCGTTAAAGAGACACGACAGGTGAAGTACAGAACATGTCCGTCGGTAATAGCGACATCCGGTCTGCGCTCCCCGTGCTGGCGCTGATACTGGTTTCCTTGACGGCTGGATGCGCCGCCCTTCCGAGTTCCGGTCCGACACCGGCGGACGTCGAGCAAGAGATTACCGCGGCCGACCCGCCCGACGAGGTCTCCGCGACGGTCGACGTCCGTCGGACGATCGACGGCGAAACGACCCGGTACACCGAGGACGTCTGGCTCCACGCAGACGGTCGGAGCCGCGTCGAAACGAGCGCCGACGGTACCGAGACCGTCGTCGTCGACGACGGCGACGGTCGCTGGCACTACGATGTCGCCTCCGAGTGGGCGACTCGCCTCGAGACCGACCCGAACGCGACGTCCTCCCTCGAGGGGATTTACGCACAGCAAGAACGGTACCTCGAGGCCTACGAGATCACGGGCGTCGAGGAGACGACGGTCGACGGCCGGGACACTTACCGCGTCACGTTCGATCCGCCGACCAACGAGACGATCGAGCGCTCGATCAGCGTCCTTATCGAGGACACCGAGTACGTCCTGCCGCTGGCGACCAGCGAGGGAGAAACCGCTCAGCGCGGCGCTGATCACGTCGAGGTCTGGTACGACCGGGAGACGCTGTTCCCGGTCAAACACACGATCGAGGGCGACGGCGTGACGCTGGAGCGAACCTATCGGAACCTCGAGATCGACGGCGGGATCGACGACGAGCGCTTCGCGTTTGATCCACAATCCGCGACGAGAAACGAGACGATCACGCTCCCGTCGATCAACTCCTACGAGACCGTCGACGCGGCCGACGAAGCAGTCCCGTTCGGTGTCGCCGAGCCGCCCGCGGACGCGCTGCCAGACGGGCTCGAACTCGACTCGATTACGGGCTATGAGTTCCACGGCGAGAACCGGACACAGGTGTCGCTCCAGTACCGGACGCCGGGCGACGAAACGGTATCGGTCGTCACGAGCGACGGCCCGCGGCGGTTCGCAGTCGGCGGTGACGCGGTCGCGATCGGGCGCGTCACGGGAACGATCGCCGAAACGGATCAGGGGACGGAGCTACAGTGGTCGTGTGGCGAGCGCTATCACTCGGTGTTCGCCAGTCACGCGTTCGACGACGGGACGGCGCTCCGGGTCGGGCAGTCGCTCGAAACCGGCTGTTAGCCGACTGAACGTCCTGCAAAACGGGACTGCGACTGACAGTCGGTACCGAGACGGCCTCCGACTGTCGGGCTATGGGAGCGGACCGCAATTCGGTGTGCGCTCAGGTGTGGCGCTCGAGCAGATCGTAGCTGCGCTCCCACTCGGCGTCTTCGTCGAAGTAGCGCTCGGCGAGGGGCTGGTCGGGGAGTTCGCCGACGGCCGACTTCTCTTCCTGGTAGGACGGCCGGTCTTCGTCGACGTAGTAGCGACCGGTCAGGACGGTGCCCTCGTTGAGGACGTCCTCGGTCTCGTGCATCATCTCGGCGGCCTCGCGTCGGTCGGTGATGTCGTGGTCGTAGTCCTCGGACTCCTGGATGTCGATGTAGGGGACGTACTGGCGAGCGTCCTTGTTCCAGGTCGGACACTGTGTCAGGAAGTCGACGTGGGCGAAGCCGTCGTGTTCGATGGCTTCCGCGATGATCTCCTTGGCCTGATTCGGGTTGACCGCAGCGGTGCGGGCGACGTAGCTCGCACCGGCGGTCAGCGACAGTGACAGCGGCCGGATCGGCGTCTTCGCGCTGCCCGAAGGCTGGGTCTTGGACTTGTGACCCTTCGGGCTCGTGGGCGAGGTCTGGCCCTTCGTCAGGCCGAAGATCTCGTTGTTGAACACGATATAGGTCATATCGTGGTTCTCCCGGGCCGTGTGGATGAAGTGGTTGCCGCCGATCCCATAGCCGTCGCCGTCACCGCCCGCCGCGATGACCTCGAGGTCGGTGTTCGCCAGCTTCGCGGCGCGAGCCACGGGCAGCGAACGGCCGTGGATCGTGTGGAAGCCGTAGGTGTCAAGATAACTGCTCAGTTTGCCCGAACAGCCGATCCCGGTGACCGTCAGCACCTCTTCGGGCGTCTTGCCGACTTCCGGCAGCGCCTGTTTCAGCGACTTCAGGACGCCGAAGTCGCCACAGCCTGGACACCAGGTCGGCTGGGGTTCGACGCCGGGGGTGAACTCCTCCCGGTCGATCTCTCGTTCCTCTCCGATTGCGTTGAATGCACTCATGGTTAGTCACCTGCCGCCGGTTCGATTCGTACCTGTGCGGTCGGTTCGCGGTCGTCGTCAGCGAGATTGACTTCGTAGCCCTCGACGATTTCGGCGGGCTCGAAGGGGTTGCCGTTGTACTTCAGCAGACTGGTCATCTTCTCGCCGAAGCGGCCCAGTTCCTTCTGGATCAGCCCGCGGAACTGCGCGGTGGCGTTCATCTCGACGACCATCGCCTCGTCGACGCTCTCGAGGAACTCCGTGACTTCGGCCTCGGGGAACGGCATCATGTCGGAGACGCTGACCCCCTTGACGGAGTGGCCGCTCTCGTTGAGCCGGTCGACCGCCTCGTTGACGGCACCGTGGGACGAGCCCCACGTGATGATGCCGTAGTCGGCCGTCTCGTCGCCGAAGTACGTCTGGTTGGAGTCGTGTTCCTCGTCGAGTTCCTCCCGGATGGTCTCGAGTTTCTCGATGCGCCGCGTCATCTGCGCGACGCGGTTGTCGGGATCCTCGCTAATGTGGCCCACTGGCGAGTGCTCGTTCCCGGTCGCGAGGTAGCGCCCGTCCTTCTGGCCAGGCAGCGACCGCGGGGCGACGTTGCTCTCGGTGTCCTCGTAGTTGAAGCGCTTGAACTTGCCGCTCGCGTCGTGGGCGGCTTCCGAGAGCTCGTCTTCGGTCAGCGTCGATCCCAGATCCGGCTGGGGCTCGCGGTCGAAGAACTCGACGTCGACGTTCTTGTTCTCGCCGGAGAGCTTCTGATCGTAGATGACGATCGCCGGAAGCTGGTAGTCCCACGCGATCTCGAACGCGAGTCTGGTCTGTTCGTAGGCCTCCTCGATGTTGCTCGGTGCGAAGACGACTCGCGAGGAGTCGCCCTGGCTCGTGTAGAGGACGAACTCGAGGTCGCCCTGCTCGGGCTTCGTCGGCATCCCGGTCGAGGGACCGGCCCGCATCGACTCGACGAGGACGAGCGGCGTCTCGGTCATCTCCGCCAGACCGAGCGGTTCGCTCATAAGCGCGAAGCCGCCGCCGGAGGAACCGGACATGGCCTTCGCGCCCGCGTGGCTCGCACCGAGTGCGAGCGCCGCGGCGGCGATCTCGTCTTCGACCTGTTCGGAGACGCCGCCCATGTCGGGGAAGTTCTGGGCGAGGATCGTGAACACGTCCGTCCACGGCGTCATCGGGTAGCCGGCGATGAATCGACAGCCGGCGTCGATCGCGCCGTAGGCGATCGCGTTCGAGCCCGACAGGAGCGCCTGCTCGGTCTCGTGAGAGCCCTCGGGTGCGCGAAGGTCGTGCTCGAACTCGTACTCCTCGTTGATCGTGTCGTAGGCCTCGTGGAGAATCTCGAGGTTCGCCTCGAGAACGTCGCCGCCCATGGCGTCGGACATCAGGTTCTCGATGTGCTCGAGATCCATGTCGAGCAGCGCCGCCGTGACGCCGACGCCGGCGGTGTTGCGCATGACTTCGCGGCCGTGTTCGCGTGCGAGCGACCGGAGGTCCATCGGGAAGACGTGCCAGTTGTTCTCCTCGGCGCGGGCCTCGAGATCGATCGCCTCGACGTCCTCCTCGCTGATGAGGCCCTCGTCGTAGACGATGATCCCGCCCTCGCGGAGGTCGTCTAAGTTCTCCGAGAGGGGTTTGATCTCCTCGTTTCCGTAGTAGGCCTCCTCCTGCGGGTTGCGGGCGAACGAGTCCCCCAGCGAGAGCAGGAAGTTGTAGCCGTCGCCGCGTGACTGTACCTCGCGGTCTGCGGCCCGAATTTCGACGTACGTGTGGCCACCGCGGATCCGCGACGGATAGTGGCGGTGGGTGAATACGTCGAGCCCCGAGCGCATCAGCGCCTTGGCAAAGTTCTGGCTCGTCGAGTCGATCCCGTCTCCGGAACCGCCCGCGATTCGCCAGATGAGTTCGTCGCTGCTCATATGTGGATCAGTGGCCTGTGGGCCAACCGTACTCGGAATTCGCACTACCGAACCTAAAGACTTTGCTATAGATTACCAAGGAACTTTCGTGAAGAATGGACATCCATTGAAGAATATGTGTGAAAGACCATTACTTTTGTCGCGAGGTCCGGCCATGATTGTTCACATTCGTTCATGGAACACGACCCCCGTTTCTCACTATTGAATTCAACGTGCGTTTCTCATCGTTGCTATGACGTTGACGTGATCCCGTCGGGGGTGACCGGCTCGAGGCCAGTCTCGTCGACGAACGCGGCAAGGAAGTCCGCGCGCTCGGGTATTTCGGTCGGGTGGTGGGAGTCGGTGCCGAGGGTGACGGCGACGTCGTGTTCGCGAAGCACCGTCAGGAACGACTCGGTGGGGTGGACGATCTCGGCGTCGGTCAGCGCCCGTCCGGCGTTGATCTCCGGGACCGTCCGCGAATCGGCGAGCGCTTGTGCCACCCGCCGATACTGGTCGGTCGTCGCCCGGCCCCGCAACGGCGGCGTTCGCTCGAGCAGATCCACGTGAGCCGCGATATCGAACAGTTCCGACTCGACGAGCGCAATCAGGGTCTCGAAGTACTCGTCGACGACCGCGTCGCGCTCGGCCTCGCTCATCTCGGCGAAGTGGGACGCGACCTGCACGTTGTTCCCGTCGATGTCGTGGACGCTTCCGATCGCGTAGTCGAAGCCAGCCTCCGAGAGGAACGCGTCGATGGCCGCCTCGTCGCGCGGATCGTAGTCCATCTCGATGGCGTCGTAGATCTCGAGGTCGAAATCCTGACGCAGGCGGTCGATTCCCCGCCGTCGTCGCTCGTAGGTCAGATCGAGATTGAACCCGTAGACGTTTCGCATCGACGCGTGGCGCTCGCGCGAGGCGACGTTACAGTGGTCGGCGAAGCCGACGCCCTCGAGGCCGACCGACTCGGCCGCTCGAACCATCGACCGGAGGAAGTCGCCGTCCGAGTAATTCGAGTGGACGTGAAAATCCCGCATATGTCGTCGACCATGGACTGCAGGTTAGGTGTTACGCTCGCGGAAGGCGTTTCGGAGTGGGGATCCGCCGGCGGTGTGGAGGGGGCACTCGTTCGCAGTCGACGGGGTGACCGGTTCGCTACGCAGGCGGAGTAACACTGGCGTAATCACCTAACACCGGTATCCGCGAGCGCTTAAGTCGATCTCGGCCCCAGACGAACGTACGGAACCACTAGATGTCACAGCAGAAATCCGATTACGTAGACGACGCCGAGATCGACGCGACGCTCGACGAACTGCCGACCGAGGAGGCCGTCGAGACGGCCGCAGAAAACCTCGAGGCCAACGGCTTCGAGGTCGTCGTCGCCGACTCGACCGAGGAAGCCCTCGAAACGATCCAGTCGCAAATCCCCGCTGGCGCATCGGTGATGAACGGCCACTCCACGACGCTCGAGGAGATCGGTTTCGCCGACTACCTCTCCGAGGGCGACCACGAGTGGGAAAGCCTGGCGGACGAGATCTGGAGCATCGACGACGACGCGAAGCGGCAGGCCGCCCGTCGCGAGGCACAGACCGCCGACTACTTCCTCGGCGGGATCAACGCGATCTCTCAGACCGGTGAACTCGTCGCGGCCGACCGCTCGGGCAGTCGGATCGGCGCGTACCCCTTCGCCGCGAGCAACGTCGTGATCGTCAGCGGCGTGAACAAGATCGTCCCGACGCTCGACGACGCGCTCGACCGCCTCGAGTCGGTGGCCTACCCCCTCGAGAACGAACGCGCACAGGAGGCCTACGGCGTCGATTCGGCCATCGCCAAGGAACTCATCTTCCGACAGGAACTCGAGGAGGGTCGCACGACCGTCGTCCTGATCCGCGATCAGCTGGGATACTAGCCCGATCGCGCTCGGAACGGTTCTCCGCGGTACGGAGACGCGCACTTGTTACGTCACTCCCGTTTCCGAACGCTCTCAATTCCGGCGTACCGTCTTCCTCTGGGGACAACCCCGTGAGACCAGGCTCCGACTGACGATCGGATCCCGACCGACGATCGGCTCCCGACTAACGACCGGCCCCCGACCGGCGAGCTACTCGTTGCGCGGACTGCTCGGGTGATAGTCAGTGTCGTACTCTCCGGGCTGATCGTCGACGCGGTCGGGGTTGAGCCGGCCCGACAGCAGCATGAAGTCCACCAGGGTCAGGGCGAGCATCGCCTCGACGACGGGGACACCTCGTGGCGGGAGAACGGGGTCGTGGCGGCCGATGACTTTCTCCTCTTTGAGTTCGCCGGTCTCCCAGTCCGCGGTCTGCTGGGACTTCGGGATCGACGTGGGCGCGTGCAGCGTCACTTCGCCGTAGATCGGCTCGCCGCTCGAGATGCCGCCCTGAATCCCGCCGTGGTCGTTCTCGACCGGCGTTGGATTCCCCTCACCGTCGAACTCCCAGTCGTCGTTCCGTTCCTTGCCTGTCCACTCGGCCGCGTCGGTGCCGAGACCGAATTCGAACGCCGTTGTCGCGGGGACGGCCATCATCGCCTGTCCTAGCCGGGCCGACAGCGAGTCAAATCGGGGCGCACCGAGGCCGACGGGAACGCCCTGCGCCTCGAAGTAGATGCTGCCGCCGATGGAGTCGCCTTCCTCCTGGTACTCCGCGATCAGCTCTTGCATCCGCTCGGCGGTCTCCGGATGAGCACAGCGGACGTCGTTTTCCTCCGAGTGCTCCACGATCTCCTCGAAGCTCACCTCGGGAGCCTCGATGTCGCCGATCTGGTTGACGTGGGCCGTGAGTTCGACGCCCTGTTGGGCGAGCAGTTTCTTCGCGATCGCACCCGCAGCGACCCAGTTGACCGTCTCGCGGGCCGACGAGCGGCCGCCGCCGCCCCAGTTGCGCGTCCCGAACTTCGCCGAGTAGGTGAAGTCGCCGTGAGAGGGACGGGGTGCGGTGATGAAGGGTTCGTACTTGCCCGAGCGGGCGTCCTTGTTCTGGATGACCAGCCCGATCGGCGTCCCGGTCGTGTAGCCGTCCTGAACGCCGGACTTGATCGAGACCGCGTCGGGTTCGCCGCGGCTGGTCGTGATCATCGACTGACCGGGCTTGCGCCGATCGAGGTCCTCCTGAATGTCCTCCTCGGAGAGCTCGAGGCCGGCGGGACAGCCCGAAACCGTACAGCCCATCGCCTCTCCGTGACTCTCGCCGAACGTGGTCACCTGAAAGAGGCGACCGAAGCGGTTGCCGTTCATTACCACGTCCTCGGTGGCGGGGCCACTTAGCGGTGCAGGATTCACGCAGGGCGTCCGAGATCGCTGCCTATCGAACTCGGTGATTATCGAACTCGCTGACTATCGAAGGCTCGGACCGGGTCGACGGCGGATCGTTCCCCCGCGTCGCTTCAGTTTCGAGCTGCCGATACACTCTTCACCATCGGAGTCATACAATCGTACTGGTATTTAATGGGACGACGCCGTCGGCGATCTCGAGGGGGGAGTACGAGACGCCGATTTCTCGCGAAGGGATCGCTCGTCGGCGGCGGAGTCTTGCTTTTCGGTGGGACGGGAGCGTTCTCACAGCTCGGCGCGAGCCGGGCCGTCTCGATAAACGCGACCGAGGACGGCAGCGCGTTGCTCGGACTCGACATCGCTTCGTCGGTGCGGGCCGGTACGGCCGACCAAAATCTGGTCGCCCTGACGAATAACTCGAGCGACACAATCGACGTCTCGCTCTCGCTCTCGAACCCCGGTCAGGGGACGCTCTCGCCGTCTTCCCTCTCGATCGAGAGCGGAGCGACTCGGTCCGTCTTCGTCTCCGTCGATGCCGACAGCCCGACCGGGAGCGACGCGCTGGCGTTCGACGTCATCGCATCGAACGAGACGCTAAGCGTGTCGCTGGAACGCCGCGTTACGGTCTCCGCTGGCCCGACGTTCAAACAGCAAATTCGCGACGATTCGCGGAACACCAACGCCGCGTTTACGATCTCCTACCGCGTGAGTCGACTTCCGAACTTCGACCGGGTGGAGCTCGAGGTCGAGAACCTCGACGCCGGTCACATCGGCACGACGACGTACGCCGAAGGAGTCACAGAGCAGACCCTCTCGTATCCGCCGGGAGGGGGCACCGACGGTGGCGCTGCCGGCGATACCTACGAGTTCCGGTTTCGGGTCTACGACGCCTCCGGCGAGGTCACCGATCGTTCCACGGTGGTCACGACGACCGCTGACGGTTCGAACCCGCCGGGCGACGATCTCGGTGACGAAGGCGATCCGACGCTCGTCGGATTCTCCGTCACGAACGATGTCCTGCATACGAACAATCGCTTCACCGTCGACTACGAAGTCGATCCGGGCGAGGACTTCGGGGAGGTCACCGTCGGTTTCGACAACACCGAACACGACTGGTCGGATGCCACGAAAACGAGCGATGCGGCACCGACCGGGACGGTCGTCTATCCGTCGGCGAATAACCGACAGGGCGGCGTCAACGGGGACACGTACGATGTCACCGTCTCCGTCTACAATCAAAGCGGTATCCCCGTCGACAGCGGTACCGTCTCTATCGTCGCCGGCTCCGGCGAAACGGTCGACTGGCCGTAATCGAACTCACTCGAGCGCCCCATCACCGTACAGCTATTTCAGTACAGCTCTCGTAGAATAACTAAATGGGCAACGACGAGTTCGAACCCGACCCGTTCGCCCTCGAAGCAGTGGCCGGTGAGCTCCCGGTCGATGACGTATTCCGACTGCTCGCGGATCGGCACGCCCGCTACGCGCTCATCTATCTTCACGACAACCCGACGCCGACGGTCGAGGAACTCGCGGACGTCCTCGCGGCCAAGGACGCGAGCGACCGAGCGACGATCGCGACGCCGGCCGATCGGAATCCGATCCGAATTCGGTTGTATCACGCGATACTCCCCTGGATCGACGCACTAGGGTTTATCGCGTTCGACCCCGGGACGAACGCCGTCACCGACACAGAGATCCCGACCGCAGTCACCGACGCCATGGGAGTAACCGATCCACCGCCATGAACTCGCTCGGAACCCTCATCGAGCGGATCGAACGACAGCGGAAAACGCTCGAGGTTCACACGGACGACGACGCGGTCGTCGCGGAACTGGGACGCCAGTTCGAGACGCGAACCGTCGACGTGACCCATCGATCGCTCGGCTCGCTCGACGATTCGGGGTTCGTGATCGTTCGGAGCGCCGACGGCGAGTTCCGCGGCGCGCTGGGGATTGACCAGTTTCGCGCGATTCTCTCGCCACAAATCCATCCACCCTGGGAACTCGCCGACGCCGATTACGATCGAGCGGAACTGTTCGATTTCCTCGAGAACACGCTGTTTACCACCTACGATCGCCGTCAGATGGTGGCCACAGCCCGCGAAATCGAAGAGCGGGCGTGGCGCGTCGGTTCCGGCCGGCTGTATACGGGGTTCCAGCGAGCGGCGGCGCTCGCTGCACAGACTGCGGTCTACGAACGACTGGGGAGCCACGGCTCGCTCGCGGTGGCAGTCTTCCTCGACGACGCGTGGGACGGGACGGAACCCGACGGCGTGACGGTCGTGTCCGAACCGGGCAGCGAACTCGGCGAGTTCTGGTTCGTGGCGTTCGATGGCGGTGACACCGAGATGGAATCCTGTGCGTTACTCGCTGAGGAACGCCGAGACGGCGAATTCTACGGCTTCTGGACGTACGACCCGTCGACGGTCGACGAGTTTGTTACGTATCTCGAGACGACGTACGACGTCTCATAGCTCCCGCTGATCGTCGCTCACTTCGTTTGCTCACGGCACGAAGTGCCGTTCGCACGGTATGCGGGACCAGAGGTCCCGCACTATTCGCGAAACGACCGAAAAACTCGGCGGAAGCGTCTCAGGGCAGTTCGAACTCGATCGCCGCTCCCTGTCCGAATCCGACGCACTCGGTCGCGATCCCGCGGTCGACCCCGCGGCGGTTCATCTCGTGGACGAGTGTCACCGGCAGGCGAGCGCCGGAACACCCCAGCGGGTGCCCGATCGCGATCGCGCCGCCGTTGACGTTGAGTTGGTCGTCCGGAATCCCGAGTTCGCGCTGGGAGTACAGCGTCTGACTCGCGAACGCTTCGTTGATCTCGACGAGGCCGTAGTCGTCGATCTCGCGGCCCGCTCGCTCGAGCAGGCCCTCGGTGGCGGGGACCGGGCCGACGCCCATGACGGTCGGATCGACGCCCGCGACGTAGCTGGTCCCGACCTCGGCGAGGACCTCGAGGTCGTTCTCATCGGCGAATTCTCGGCTGGTCAGCAGGACACCGGCCGCGCCGTCGGCGATCTGGGAGGCGTTGCCGGGCGTGACGGTGCCGTCTTCCTTGAAGACGGTCGGCAGTTCGGCGAGCTTTTCGGTAGTCGTTCCGGGACGCAGGCCCTCGTCCTCGTCGTGGACCCCCTCGTCGGTCTCGATGGGGACGATCTCGTCGTCGAACTTCCCGTCCTCGGTGGCCTCGACCGCACGCTGCTGGCTCCGCGCGCCGTACTCGTCCTGTTCCGCCCGGGAGATGTCGTGTTGCTCGGCGACCTTCTCCGCGGTCATCCCCATCTGGAGGTTCCGCATGCCGTACTCCTCGTCGAGTCCGGGGTACATTTCGCCGCTGTCGGCGGCCCCCATTTTGACGCGGCTCATGCTCTCGACGCCGCCGGCGATGACCGCGTGATGGCGTCCCGCGGCGATCGAGTCCGCGGCGCTGATGATCGCCTGCGCTGAGGAGGCACACTGGCGGTCGACGGTCGTCGCCGGAACCCCTTCGCCGAGTTCCGAGAAGAGCGCAATCTGTCGCGCGATGTTCGTCCGCTGTTCGGCTCGCTGCTGGGCACAGCCCCACATCAGGTCGTCGACGTCCTCGCCGTCGACGCCCGTCTCGGCGAGCATCTCGTCGACTAGCGGAATCGAGAGATCTTCGCTCCGGACGTCCGCGAGCGCACCGTCTTCTCTCCCCTGTGCCGTCCTAACAGCGCTAACGATTACCGGCGTATTGCTTGCCATTGTATGTCATAATTTTTCGAGGGCATAAATAGCTATCTCTCTGTCGGAACGCGAGGAGCGAACCCACTGAATCGCTGCCGGCGTCGCTCTCGAGCGGTCGGGACGGACGATACCCGAATCGTGACGCTCGCGGCCGACGACCAGGTCCGCGAACGCCACGACGCTCGAGACGGGGAACGCTGTCAATTCTGCCACGATCTCATCGTTCTGTCGCGTGCTATAGCACAAAATTCATTACATCACTTGGCATGTATTCCACACGATCCGCCGCCGCAAGATTCTGGTCGTGACAGTCGCCGCCGGAGCGGCCGGTATTGCGGGTTGCGTGAGCGACTCCCCCTCCGACGAACGCGCCGACAACAACGACGAGGACACCCCGTCGGATCTGGAGCCCACGGGCGACGGGGCCTATCGAGTCGATATAACCGCCCGTAGCGACCGATCGGCGTCGATCGATGACGTCAGTTATCGACCGTCGCTACTGCCGCCCGTCGCGCTCGAGTCCGACCCCTAACTCCTCGAGCATCCCGAAGAACCCCGGGAACGAGACGTCGACGTGGTCGGCCCCTTCGATAGTGGTTTCGCCGTCGGCGACCAGTCCCGCGAGCGCGAGCGCCATGATGATCCGGTGGTCGTCGCGTCCGGAGACGGTCGCTCCCGAGAGGCTCGAGTCGCCGCCGTGGACCGTCAGCGAGTCCCGTTCCTCGGTCGTTTCGACGCCCATCTTGCCCAACTCTTCGGCCATCGCGCTCACGCGGTCGGTCTCCTTGTACCGGACATGCTCCGCGTTCGTGATGTGCGTGTCGCCCTCCGCGACCGCACCGAGGGTCGCGATCGTCGGAAGCAGATCGGGCGTGTTCTCGACCTCGACTTCGATCCCGGAGAGCGGAGCCGTCGAAACGTCGATCGTTCCCGCGTCGCGGTCCCACTCCACGTCGGCACCCATGCGCTCGACGATGTCGACGATCGCGGTATCGCCCTGCGCGCTCGGATGAGCGCCCTCGATGCGGACGCCCTCGGTGCCGGCGATCGCACCCGCTGCCAGCGGATACGAGATCGACGAGAAGTCGCCGGGGACCGCGTAGTCGCCACCCGCGGGCGCGTAGGACTGCCCACCGTCGACCGCGAACCCGGCGTCCGTCTTCCGCGCCTCGACGCCGAAGTCGTCGAGCACCTCGAGCGTGATGTCGACGTACGGCGCGGACTTGAGTTCGGTCTCGAGTTCGATCGAAATCCCCTCGTCGGTGACTGCACCGGCCAGCAGCAAGGCGGTGATATACTGCGAGGAAACGTCGCCGGGGATCGACACGTCGCCGCCTGTGAGCGGGCCGGTGACGACCAGCGGGGCCTGGCCGTTCCCGCGGGTGCTGTCGGCTCGGGCACCGAGATCGGCGAGCGCCTCGAGCAGCGGGCCCTGGGGTCGCGAGCGCAGCGATCCGTCGCCGGTCAGCACCGAGGTACCGTCGGCCAGCGCCGCCGCGGCCGTGACGAGTCGTATCGTCGTCCCGCTGTTCGCGCAGTCGATGACGTTCGCCGGGACATCGGGTCGGCCGCCGAAGCCGTCGATCTCGAGGGTATCGGAGCCGTCCCCGTGCCGATCAACGGTCCCGCCGAACAGTTCCACCGCACGGGCGGTCGCCTGCGTGTCCGCGCTCCAGAGCGCGTCGCGGACGGTCGCCCCGTCGGCGTAGCCCGCCGCGAGGATTGCCCGGTGCGTGTAACTCTTCGAGGGCGGTGCTCGCGCCATCCCGCGGACGCTCGAGGGCGTGATAGTGACGTTCATGATCGCTCTGTGGAGGGGGCCCGCCTTACCGATACCGATCCCGTTAGTCCCGTCTCGAGAGAGATATCGACGAGCGAGTGATGGCGTGTTTCCGGGACTGCACCGCGCTTATCGGAATTCAGCAGATATCTCGGCGAACCTATAGTAGCCACTGCAAGTCACTGCATACCTGATCGCATGACAGCTGTGCGATCAGTGTGTAACTAGTTGCAGTTGTTACTATACTATCAAGCATCGTGTGAGAGGTGCTGTTCAGATAAGGCTGAAGGAGTGAGGCGTGGCGTTTTCAAAGTGATTCATGCCCGAAAACGCACGCCTCAGTCCTAGTATCGGCCAGTTCGACTTGGATTTTGTGGAGCGAGAAGCAACACCGCGGCTGTTGATGAAGCTCAGTATTCAACTCCATCTTGCTGGACTCTCGCTTTCGAATACTGTTCGAGTTCTCGAGATATTTGGTGTTGAACGGGCTCGATCGACGGTTCATAATTGGGTTCACAAGGCAGATTTACAGCCCGATCCCTGTCGAAGTCCGGATCACGTTGCGGTTGACGAGACGGTGATCCGGCTCGGCGATGAACAGTATTGGCTGTACGCCGCTGTCGATCCAGAGTCAAACGAATTACTGCATACAAAGCTTGAACCGACTAGAAACAAGGTCATAGCCAGTACGTTCTTCACGGAATTACGTGAGAAACACGACGTCGATGACGCCGTGTTTCTCGTCGATGGCGATAAATCGCTGAACTACGCTTGTCAACGACATGGCCTCGATTTCAGATACGAACGACATGGAAATCGGAACAGTATCGAACGTGTCTTTCGTGAGATAAAACGCCGAACCTCATCCTTCTCAAACTGCTTTAGTAACGCTCACGCAGACACTGCTGATCAGTGGCTCAGATCGTTCGCCTTCGCATGGAATCAGCTTATCTGAACACGATGGTGTGAGAGGACCCAATCGTTTTCACGTTCCTTAGCGTACCTCCATCATTGGGGAACGTTAACGTGAAACACTATACTAGAGACTCGCCGGTCGTCGACATAGCGTATCTCGCGCGGTCCGAACATCGCGTCCCGACGCTCGTCGCACTGACGGAGCGTCCCCGGAGCCGCTCCGAACTCTGCGAGTTGGCCGGGGTTTCGTCGTCCACGATGCGCCGGACGCTGGACGAATTCGACGACCGGCTCTGGATCCGCAAAGACGAGTACCAGTACGTCGCGACACGACTGGGAGAAGCTATCGCGTCCGGGATGGAGGACTTGATCGAACGGGTCGAAACCGAGCGAACGTTGCGTCACGTCTGGCACTGGCTCCCCGACGCGATTGGCGAGTTTCCGTTCGAGACGTGGTCGGAACTGACCGTAACCGTCGCCGAACCCGACGCTCCGTATCGTCCGGTGGGACGATTCGAGTCGCTTCTTCGGGAGACGACCACCGTACGGTCTCTTCGCCCGGAAGTCGCGCTGATGGATCCGTGTTTCGACGTGCTCCACCGACTGATCGACGAGGGCGTAGACGTGACGTTGATCGACCGGCCGGAGTGTCACGCGTACTTTATTTCGACGTACCCGGATCGCAGTTCGGCGATGATGCAACGGGACAATTTCACCGTTCTAGAGCACGATGACCTCCCTCCTTACGGAATCGGTCTGCTCGACGAACGCGTTACGATCAGTTGCTACGAGCAGGATAGTGGAACGGTACACGCACTGATCGACACCGACGCGCCGGCGGTCCGCGAGTGGGCGGCGTCCGCCTACGAAACCTACAGGTCCGATGCACGCCGCGTCGAACCGCAACCGAGCGTCGGGTAAGGCTTCCAGCGACGCAATCCGACCGATTACGTTCCACTCACTTTTGGCAGGAGTACGAGGCGTAACTGCTATAGTAGCCACTGAAAGTCATTGCACGCCTGATCGACCGACAGCTGTCCGATCAGTGTGTGAATCGTTTCGGTGGCTACTATAATTTACTGTGATCGGACTCGACGAGCGCCGGATTGCAGTCGGTGGTTCTTTTGCAGTGGGTGCATGAACGGCAGGAATTAGCGGTTTTTCACGAAATAGCTACTATACGCCAGGGTTCGTAATCACTCTCGCCGGCTGGAGACACAAAAAACGCTCTAACCGGGGGAGACACAAACAATGACTGACGAACGACAACTATTGCACGGTATCGACCTCGAAACACTCGAGGGGTTCGCCGCACACGCAGCGGAGAACCCCGAAGCCGTCCAGTTCGGCCTCGGGGCGTCCGCGACCTACGAGGGGACGGCCGCGCACAGCCTGGCGAAAGTCGATAGCTACGAGCTCGGGGGTGAGACGATTGCTCGTGAAACGCGCGAATACACGATTCCCTACGGTGCCTGGAAGGAAGTCTTGGACGCCGGTGGGTGGGTTGGCGGGACCGATCGGCTCGAACCGGTAGAAGCGGCGCTGTCGGCGCTGGCTGCCTGTATCAACGTCGGCATCACCATCAACGCCGCCGCGAACGGTGTGGATATCGACCACCTTCAGACGCACGTCCGGACCGATTTCGATCCAGCAGTTCTCTTCGGTCTCGAGGAACTCAAAGAGGCCGACTCGGTCTTCGAGAACCTCTCTGCCGAGGTCGAGATCGACGGCGAGGGTCTCGATCAGGACCTGATCGACGAATGGGCGCGGCGGGCACCCGTCTACACGTTCGTCTCTTTCGCCCAGGACGTCGATATGACCATCAACGCGCCCGCCGAGGTGGTGGGCGACGACTAACCGGTGACCACCAATGAGTAAATCGCTCGACACGGACAAACTCGAACGTGAGGTCAAGTCGATGTACCGGGACGTCGCCGAGTCCGTTGACGCGGCGTTTCACTTCGAGACGGGCCGCGACCTCGTCGACCGTCTCGGCTACGACCCCGACGATCTCGAGTACATTCCCGACGCGTCGATCGACTCGTTCGCGGGCGTCGGCTACCACTTCGATCTGGCTGAGCTCGAGCCGGGCGAGGCAGTGCTCGACCTCGGTAGCGGGTCGGGAATGGACACCTTCGTCGCGGGGGTACATGTCACTGAGACCGGCACGGTGACGGGTATCGATATGACCGACGAGCAGGTCGAGAAGGCTCGCAACCTGGCAGCGGATGCCGGCTTCCACAACGTAGAGTTCCACCAGGGGTACATCGAGACCCTTCCGTTCGAGGATGAATCGTTCGACGCGGCAATCTCGAACGGCGTGATCAACCTCTCGGCGGAGAAGGATCGTGTCTTCGAAGAGGTGAGCCGCGTGCTCAAGCCCGACGGTCGGTTAGCACTCTCGGATATCATCAGCGAGCAACGACTGTCTGAGAGCATCAAAACCAACGCGGACCTCTGGGCGGCCTGTATCGGTGGCGCCGAACAGGTCGACGACTACACGGCGATGATCGAAACACCTGGCTTCGAACTCATCGAAGTTCGGGATAACTCGCAGTACGAGTTCACCTCAGAACGGGCGCAGAGTGCGTGCCAGAAGTACGGCGTGAAAAGCATCTCACTCGTCGCTCGAAAGCGCTAACATCACTTTTCTATTGGACGGGTTCAGATCGTATGAAACGCCAGTACCGTGCTACATATAGTAGCCACTGCAAGTCACTGCACACCTGATCGCACGACAGCTGTGCGATCAGTGTGTAACTAGTTGCAGTTGGTACTATAGCTGCTCTCTGTTCAATACGCATTTCTAACGTCTTACTTATGTATCGGCTGTTGCTTCGGCACCTACCCAACCCGTACTGATCAGCGGGGCGTTCCTGGCTGAACGGCAGTCGAAGAGAGGCGTCTACGAACGAATCACGAACAGCCGATCGACGCCGCAATTTCGAGCAGCGGCGTATCGTCAGTGAGACTCGAGACCTCGTAGCTCAGGTCGTCGCACGTCCAGAAAATGCTTTGAATTCGCCCGTCGCGACGGTAGGCCGTGGTGCTGTCGACTTCGATTTCCTCCAGCGTCGGCGACGTCGGGCTGAACCGCTGGAACTCTCGGACGGCCACGTAGAGTTCGCGTGCGACCACGTTCGGATCGTTGTACCACAGCATCGCGGTGGTTCCACCGTACTCGTCTTCTCGATCGATGACGGTGATCCGATCGAGCGCGTACGCGTCCGGCACATCCGGTTCCGGAAGCTCGTACGGGAGGTGCGCTTCGGCGGACCCTCGATGCTCGAAGACACCTTCGGGCTCGCGGCCATCGGTAACGACGGTCACTCCGTTCGGTGGTTCGTACGTGAACGTCCCCGGTGCGAGCCCCTCGTCGATCGAGAGATCCTCGTACGTGACGGTCAGGTCGTGGCGCGTTTCGCCGTCTTCACGCATCGTGTTCCGTTCCTTGATCGGATACCGATACTCGTCGTCGATCCACACGGTTCGGGAGACATCCAGTTGCTCAAGATCTTGGATGATATTCACCGGCATGACGTACGTCGTGTCTCCGACGACGAGTTCGACCTTCGGGCCGATATCGTCGACCGGCGGTTTCGTCTCGACGACGTGTGCAGTGCGGCCGTCGACGGTCTCCGTCCCCTCGTAGCCGAGGCGGTACTCTTCGAGGAGGTTCTCGAGAACGAGGCGCGTCTGGTCGGTGTCGACCTTGTTCGGATGGTACTGTTTGTCCACCACCTCCGTTGACGGGTTGTACTCCCACGTGGTCGCCCGGTTCGTCACGGTGATTGAACCGACCGGGACGTCCGAATCGGTCGACTCGAGCACTTCGATCCGCTGTTTGGCCGGCGGCCGTCGAGCGATGTGCTCGACTCGTTCGACGGTCTCGTTCGAGGCGTCGACCGACACGGTTCGCCGGGCCTCGAGTGAACGCATGCGGCGGCGCATCTCGATCGCGTCTCGGACGAGATCCGCGCCCGTCGGCGTGCCGTCGTCGGAATCGCTGAGACAGCCGGCGAGTGCGACTGCGGCACTCGTTGCGAGGAGCCGACGACGGTTCATATCCGGGGATTACCATCACTATTGATAAGCTTGTGGGTATGAATCGATGGCCGGGAACCTCGGGATTATGTACGACGCTGTCACACGTGCGTCCATGAACCTCGACGTCGATCTCTCCGCCCTTCGCGAATTTCTCGAGGCCGAAGCGCCGGACGGCTATCTGATCGATGACGACGCCTCGGATTCCGACCAGCGGTACGTCTCCGGCTTCACGGCACCGGATCCCTTTCAGACGCTCGTGACCGCCGACGGAGTCCATCTGCTCGTCTCCGGCCTTGAGTACGGTCGCGCGAGCACGGCGGCGAGCGTCGACTCTGTCACTCGTCGAGCCGCGTACGAGTACCAGCAACTCGTGGCCGAGTACGGCCGCTACGAGGGGAAGATCCGTATGCTGGCGGCGTTTCTCGAGGATCACGACGTTGACTCGATCGCAGTCCCCCAGAACTTCCCGACGGGGACCGCAGACGGACTCCGCGAGCACGGTCTCGCGGTGACGGTCGAACGCGAGGGGATCGTGACGGACATTCGTGCGACGAAAACCGAGTGGGAGATCGACCAGATCCGGGCGAGCCAGCGTGCGAACGAGGCTGCGATGGCGAGAGCGGAGGAACTGATCGCCACCGCGGACGTCGAGGACGGCCTCCTCGTCCACGATGGCGAGGCGCTCACCAGCGAGCGCGTCACGGAGGAGATCGAGATCACCCTGCTCCGCCATGGCTGTGCGCTCGACGAGACCATCGTCGCCTGCGGAGCCGACGGCGCGGACCCCCACGACCGCGGGAGCGGGCCGCTCGAGTCCGACGAACTGATCGTGATCGACATCTTCCCGCGCGACAAGGAGACTGGCTACTTCGCCGATATGACCCGGACGTTCGCCCGCGGCGATCCCGGCGAGGAGGCCCGGCGACGCTACGAGGTCACGCGGGAGGCCTACGAGGCCGCGCTCGAGTCCGTCGCGGCCGGCGTGACGGGTGCCGACGTTCACGGTGCGGCCTGTGACGTGATCGAGGACGCGGGCTACGAGACGCTACGAAGCGATCCGAACACGGAGACGGGATTCATCCACAGCACCGGTCACGGCGTCGGCCTCGACATCCACGAGGAGCCCAGCGTCTCGCCCTCGGGCGGCGAGCTCGAGGCCGGCCACGTGATCTCGATCGAACCCGGCATCTACGATCCTGCGGTCGGCGGTGTCCGCATCGAGGATCTGATCGCCGTCACCGAGGACGGCTACGAGAACCTGACGGAGTATCGGATCGGACTCGAGCCGATGGTTGGCGGTGGACAGGACGGTGGGATGTCCGGGTGAAAGGGTCCAGCGGGAGACAGGGGGAAAACCCTGCATCCGTGACCGGGTCGTTCCCAGTCCCCCAGCAAAGCGGTGGGTATACACGGTCTCGGTTTGGCAGAACGGGACCTGCTGGTCCTCCTCGATAGCAACTCGGGAGAAAGGCTTCGCCGCCGAACGAAACACTGCCAGTCCGTGAGCGGGAGTACGATAGACGTCACCGCTGTACTTCTCTACAACTGCCGACAATGCCGAAATAGCGGTTGGTGTTCTCTCGTGTCGTCGCTACCACCGCTATTCGACCTGAATATCGGCAACCATCGTATTCGGATGGACCTCACAGATGTACGTGACCATCTCGCTGCTGGCCTCGAACTCGAGCCACTGGTCTTCGGGTTCGGTGACCCGCTCGGTCGCGAGGTCGCCGACGACAGCGTCGTTTTCGTCGTAGATTGCGATGTTGTGCTCGGCGCCGTCGCCGGTCGTCCAGCCGATCTCGTAGGTCTCCCCCTCCTGAAGGATGAGCGTCGGGTTCTCCTCGTCTGCGATCGAGTCGGGCGCGATGCCGAGCCAGCCGGCCGTCTGCCCGTCGAACTCGATCTGTGTGTCGGGATCGATTTCAATACCGCCGTTCCCACCGTTGCCGCCGTTCCCACCGTTGCCGCCGCCACTGCAGCCGGCGATGAACGCGATCGACGCTGTGGCACCCGTTAGCTCGAGCATCCGTCGTCGGGACACGCCTCTATCTTGTGTCATGACTCTCACTTCGGATCTAATAACGATAAGTAGCTGGAGAATTCCCCCAGAATGGGAACATGGTTCCAGCGACGAGTGACCAGTTCAGCGATAGTCGCCGCCGTCCGCGTCCCGCGCCGCGTTGATCCGCTCGAACTGGTCGTCGCTCAATTCGAATTCGACCGCACCGACGTTCTCCTCGAGTTGGTCGGACGTCCGCGCGCCGACGATCGGCACGCAGGTAAAGCGGTCCTGTTCCATCAGCCAGCGCAGCGAGACCTGGGCCGGCGTGGCGTCGACCTGCTCGGCGACGGACTCGACGGCCTCGAGCACTTCCCAGGCGGTCTCGCTGGTGTAGCGGTCCTCGAAGAGGTCCGAGAGGGTGCCCCGGGAGCCGTCGGGCGCGATCACGCTGCCGTCCTCGGCCCGTTCGTACTTCCCGGTGAGGAAGCCGCCCGCGAGCGGCGAGTACGGACAGACGGCGATATCCTGATCCGCACAGACCTCGAGGTAGTCGGTCACGTCGTCCGTATCGGCCGCGTTGAACATCGGCTGAGTCACGTCGAAGCGCTCGAGGCCCTCGACATCGCTTTCCCACAGCGCTTTCGTGAGCTTCCAGGCGGCCATGCTCGAGGCCCCGAGATAGTGGACTTTCCCCTCGCGGACGAGTTCGGTGAGCGTCTGCATCGTCTCCCGGATCGGCGTGTTCTCGTCCCAGCGGTGGATATAGTAGAGATCGAGGTAGTCGGTGCCCAGTCGCTCGAGGGTGCCCTCGATCTGTGCGCGGATGTGCTTGCGTCCCAGCCCGGAGTCGTTCGGACCGGGCTCGCCGCGACCGTCGAAGGGAAAGTAGACCTTCGAGGCGAGGACGATGTCCTCGCGGTGGATATCCCGGTCCGCGAGCCACTCGCCGATCCACTCCTCGCTGGTGCCGTTGGGATCGCCGTAGACGTTGGCGGTGTCGATGAAGTTGATGCCGCGATCCCAGGCGGTGTCGAGCAGTTCGCGGGCCTCCTCGCGGTCGGTTTCGACGGTGCCGTCGCTCTCCTTTCCGAAGCGCCAGGTGCCGAAGCAGAGCCTCGAGACTGTCGTGCCCGTCTCGCCGAGCGTCGTGTACTCCATGGGCACGGGTTCGTCCGCGGAGTGCAAAACGGATGGGGAAGCGGCGATCCGTCGCCAATCAGTATGTGAGAATCTCGAGGTCGTTGATTCGCTCGAAGTGGTCCGTATTGTTCGTCACGACCGGAACGTCGTTGACGAGGGCCGTCGCAGCGATCATCACGTCCGCGTCTTCGATCGGTGTCCCGTCTCGCTGCAGTGTCGTGTTGATTTCTCCGGCAGTCATCGCGCACTCTCGATCGAATGGGAGTTCTCGAACGTCGGTGAGCAAGTTTTCCATCACCCTCCGCTCTTGTTCGGACGAATCCGCGAGGTGAATTCCTTCCCACAGCTCCATCACCGTCACCGAACTCACCCGCGCTGTGGCGCTCTCGTCGACCGTCCGAACCGCCTTTTCTACCGTTTTCTCGCCTCTGAGTACGTCCACGAGGAGCGAGAATCGGTTCGATTACAGAACGTCGACTGCGACGGGACCGCTTATGGACTTTCCGAAGCTACAAAGCACTCGGCGGTCACCTCCCGATGATGAATTACTGGTGGCGGCGAATCGTTCTCTCGCTGGTCGCCGTCCTCGTGCTCGTCCTCGTCTACGCCGGACTCTATCAACTGGGGATGGCAGCCTTCGAAGGAGAGACCAAGACGTACGCGCAGTCGATCCAGGCCGTCATCGAGTCGCTGACGACGGCCGGTTTCGGCGGTGACGCGCCCTGGGAGAGCACCGCGATGAACCTGTTCGTGGTCGCGATGAACCTGACGGGCGTCCTGCTCGTTTTCCTCGCGCTACCGCTGATCGTCGTCCCGCTGTTCCAGCAGGCGCTCGAGGATCGACCACCGGAGTCGACCGACCTCCTCAATCACGTCGTCATCTGCTCGTACACGCCGCGATCAGACGTGCTCGCGGGGGAACTCGAGGCGGCGAACGTCCCCTACGTCTTCATCGATGACGACCCCCAACTCGTCGTCGAGCTCAACAGCGAGGGAATCAACGCCATCTATGGCGAGCTCGATCAGGAGGAGACGCTGCAGGCGGCGAACGCCGAGCAGGCCAGCGCCCTCGTTACCGACATCGACGAGGAGACCAACGCGATGGTGATCCTCACGGCCCGAGAGCTCTCGAGCGAGCTCAGAATCGTCAGCGTGGTCGAAGACGATGACGTCGCGAGCTATCACCGCTATGCCGGTGCCGACGAAATCGTCCGGCCGCGACGGGTGCTCGGACAGAGTCTGGCGACGAAGGCGACGACGACGGTCTCGGCGGATCTTCGTGACACGATCGAGCTCAGCGAGGAGCTCGCGGTGACCGAACTCCTCGTTCAGGAGCACAGCGACCTCGTCGGCCAGACGATTCCGGAATCGGGGATCCGGGACCGGATGGGGATCACCGTCATCGGCGCGTGGTTCAACGGGGAGTTCGTCCCCGTTCCGGGCCCTGACAACGTGATCGACGGCAACACGATCCTGCTCGTCGCGGGTCGCCGCGACAACCTGACGGAGCTAAAATCGCGGACGGTGTCGACGCTGCGGCACAATCCGGACCGCGTGGTCGTCGGCGGCTACGGCGTCGTCGGCCGAACCGCGGTCGAGACTCTGGCATCCGGCGGCGTCTCGACCTGCGTCGTCGATATCGCAGACGAGGCAGGTGTCGACGTCGTCGGCGACGTCACCGACGAATCGGTCCTCGAGGATGCAGCCGTCGATGATTCCCGTTCGATCATTCTCACCCTCGACGACGATGCGACGACGATCTATGCGACGCTGGTCCTCAGGCAGGTCGCTCCCGGCGTCGAGATCATCGCACGTGCAAACGAGACCGAGAGCATTCCAAAGCTCTACCGAGCGGGAGCCGAGTACGTCCTGTCACTGTCGACGGTGACCGGCCGAATGCTGGCCTCCATCCTGATTGAGGATGAAGAGATCCTCACGCCGGAGACCCAGTTCGAACTCGTCCGAACGACTGCCCCGCAGATCGTCGGTCGAAGTCTCGGCGACGTGGACCTGCGAGCGCGGACGGGGTGTACCGTCGTCGCCGTCGAGCGGAACGAGGACCTGCTGACCGATCTCGGACCGGAGTTCGTCGTCCGCGAAGACGACATGCTGATCGTCGCGGGGAGCGACGAGGCGATCAATCAGTTCGTCACGCTTGCGTGTTGATCCTCGGTGGCCCTGCTTATCCGAACGACGGCAGTACCTCCGTCTCGTAGAACTCGAGTGCCTTCTCTTGTTCCGGCCCGATCTGGTGGAAGTAGACGTGGTCGTAGCCGGCGTCGATCGCCTGCTCGATGCTGTCGATGTGGGCCTGCGGGTCCGGTTCGGTGGTGGTTCCGGCCTCGGCGATGTCCGCTTTCTCGACCATCTGGGCGGCCTGTTCGAAGTGTGCCGGCGTCGGCAACTCCTGGCCGAGTTCGCCCGAAATCGAGCCGTTGGGCCACTGCTCGTAGATCGTCTCGATCGCCGCCTCTTCGCTGTCGGCGTAGCAGCCGTGCAGCTGGGTGTACTTCGGTCCATCCCCGCCCGCGTCCTCGTAGGCCTCGACCAGCTCCGATTTGGGGCCGGAACACCAGAGTCCGTCCGCGGTTTCTGCGACCCACCCGGCGGTCTGCGGGCCGAACGCGCTTCCGATCGTCGTCGGCTGCTCGTCGGGAACGGTGAAGAGTCGCGCGTTTTCGACGGTGTAATACTCGCCGTGGTGGCTCGTCGTCTCGCCGGTCCAGAGCGAACGCATGACGTCCATCGCTTCGTCCAACATCTCGAGGCGGACGTCGTGTTCGGGCCAGCGTTCGCCCGTGACGTGTTCGTTCAGGTTCTCGCCGGTGCCGACACCGAAGGTAAAGCGGTCGCCGAACATCTCGTCAACAGTCGCGACGGCGTGGGCGACGTTGACTGGATGGATCCGGGTTGTCGGGCAGGTAACGCCGACGCCGACCTCGATCTGGTCGGTCGCCGCCGCGATGGCGCCGAGCGTCGACCAGACGAACGGCGATTCGCCCTGGGCCGAAATCCAGGGATGGAAGTGATCGGAAATCGAGAGAAAGTCGAAGCCGGCCTCCTCGGCTTGCACGGCGATATCGACCAGTTCCATCGGGCCGAACTCCTCGCTCGAGAGGGTGTATCCGAGTTTCGTCATTCCCGGTTTCGTATCAGGACCGGACGGGTAACGGTTGTACCTGCGACGGCAAGAGCGCGTGCGCGGTTCGGAGCGAGCGCGGTTCGGAGCGAACGCGGTTCGGAGCGAACGCGGTTCGGAGCGAACGCGGTTCGGAGCGAGAACCGCGGGGACGCGAACGGCGAGCGAAGCGAGCCGTGAGCGAACGCAGTGAGCGAGAACCGCGAGGTGAGCGGGGAACGAAGTGACCCGCGAACGGCGCGTCGAGCCGTGAGTAGGCGGCGAAACCGCGAGTGAGAACCGCGCATTGCGAACGGCCGTACAACGATCCACGAGCCCGGCCGGCGGAATCGAACCCCTTACCCGCGATGCGCGGAAACCCGTCGGTATGGAAGCCGTAGTCGAAGCGACGGACCTCGAGAAGGTCTACGGCGAGACGACGGCCCTTTCGGGGGCGTCGCTCTCCGTCGAGAGCGGCGAGGTCTTCGCGCTGATCGGTCCGAACGGGGCCGGGAAGACGACGCTCGTCCGCGCACTGACGGGGACGACCGAACCCGACGGCGGCAGTGCACGAATCCTCGGCGCATCGCCGTCGGCCGTCGATCGCGACCGGCTCGGCGTGCTACCACAGGAGTTTTCGCCGCCGGGCAGGCTCAGTGCGAGGGAACTGCTCGCATACTATTCGGGACTCTATGACGACGCGCGGGATTCCGACGACGTCCTCGCGGATGTCGGCCTCGTCGACGCCGGCGACACCTGGTATGAGAATCTCTCGGGCGGCCAGCAGCGCCGCGTCTGCGTCGGCTCCACGCTGGTCAACGGCCCCGATCTGCTCTTCCTCGACGAGCCGACGACGGGCATCGACCCCGCCGGCCGCCGTACCGTCTGGCGACTGATCGAGGACCTCGCCGCGGGCGGGACGACCGTCGTCCTGACCACCCACGATATGGCCGAAGCCGAGCGGCTGGCTGACCGCGTCGGCCTGCTCGCCAACGGCTCGATCGTCGCGCAGGGCACGCCCGAAAACCTCGTCCGGGAACACGGCGGCTCGAGCCGGCTCACGATCGAAACGGCGGCCGATCCGGAGGTCTTCGCGGATCTCGAGTATCCGGTCGAACGCCCGGAGCGCGGCCGGGGTCGAAGCCCCGATAGCGCGGTCGTCGTCCGCGACATCGATCCGGCCGCGATCGGCACCGTCGTCGACTATCTCGAGGCCCGCGACATCGAGTACACCGAACTCTCGTGGGCCGAACCGGACCTCGAGGACGTCTATCTCTCCCTGGCCGACGCGACCGAGCGGGAGAGAACCGATCGGCTCGCGGACGGGGAGCGTGGGGGAAGCGGGCAGAGCGATTCCGACGAGTCTGATATCGCGCAGGCGGGTGAGACGGCGTGAGCCGGATGGGACGCGTCGGGGCCGAGACGAGCGCCGGCTGGCGGTCGTTTATCCGCCGGCGGACGGCGGTCTTTTTCACCTTCTTCTTCCCGATGATCCTGATCGTCATCTTCGGCGCGCTGATCCGCACCGATCCGACCGGCGAGGGCCTGTTTACGGAGCCGGCGGCCTACTACGTCCCAGGCTACCTCGCCGTCGTCGTCCTCTTCACCCCGCTGTCGCGGATGGGAAGCGAGGTCGCGCGCCACCGCGAGGGGAGTCGCTTCGAAAAGCTTGCGACGACGCCGCTGACTCGAGGCGAGTGGTTGCTCGCCCAGACCGTCGTCAATGCAGCCATTATCGGACTCGCGAGCCTGCTCATCCTCGGGCTGGTGGTCCTGCTGACCGGCGCGGAAATCGCGTTCTCCCCGCTGCTGGTGCCCTACATCCTCGTCGGCGTCGTCTGCTTCTGTGGCGTCGGCGCGATGCTCGGGAGTTACACCGATTCGCAGGACGGCGCGGTCGCCGCGAGCAACGCGATCGGGCTCCCGCTGCTCTTCCTCTCGGAGACCTTCATCTCGCTTTCCCAACTGCCCGGCTGGTTCGAACCGCTCGTGAACCTCTCGCCGCTGACCTACTTCGCGCGGGGGGTGCGGGCCGCGACCTATTCGGGTGCGGAGACGTCCGCGGTCGCCGGCGTCGATCCCGCGCTCGCGAACCTCGGAATTCTCGCCGCGCTCGCGGTCGTCGCGTTCGCGCTGGGGGCGCGGTCGATCCCGCGGACGGACTGATCCCATCGCTCCGCGACGAAGCCGCGGGCCGTCGCTCGCCTCGAGAACGAACCGATTTACGCGCGGCACTCGAATCGACGGCAACCAGTATGCGCTCAGGCCACCCCACGGAGCAGGCCGTCGGTATGGAGTATTACGTCAGCGACGCGGACGGCGTCGGCGGCCGCCTCCGCGAGGACGACGCCGATTTCCGGGTGCGCGAACTCGAGCGCTTCGCCACGGAGCCCGTCGACGCGCCGACTGACGCCTATCCGCATCTCGTCTTTCGAGCGACGCTGCGGGGGTGGGACACCAACGATTTCGCCTCGCGACTCTCGGACGCGCTGGGAATCTCCCGTGAACGAGTCAACTGGGCCGGGACGAAGGACAAGTACGCCGTGACGACGCAGCTGTTCTCGGTCTACGGAGCCGACCCCGCGGAGCTGCCCGAGATCAACGGGGTCGACATCGAGGTTCTGGGGCGGGCCGGCCGAAACCTCGAGTTCGGCGACCTCGCGGGCAACGCGTTCGAACTCGTGGTCACCGATCCCGAGCGGCCCGAAAACGCCGAAACGATCACCGACGAGCTGGGGGAGTTCGGCGGGCTCGAGGACGGCGGTAGCGGCGTGTCGGCCGGCGATTCGGACGATGACTCCACAGTTTCGATCGGCGTCCCCAACTTCTTCGGCCAGCAGCGCTTCGGGAGTCGTCGGCCGGTCACGCACGAAGTCGGGCTCGCCATCGCTCGCGACGACTGGGAAGGTGCGGTGATGGCCTACCTCGGCAATCCGACGGACGCGGAACCCGAATCGACCCAGGAGGCCCGGACCTTCGTCGATCGCGAACTCCAACGGAGTTCGGATACCTCGAGCGGGGAGCAGCGAGACCCGCGAGAGGAGACGAGAGACTGGCAAGAGGCCCTCGAGCGGGTTCCAAACCGTCTCCGCTACGAGCGCTCGATGATCCACGCGCTCGCCGAGGACGACGGCGAGCCCGGCCCTGCGGAATTTCGGGAGGCCCTCGAGCGGGTCCCGTCGAACCTCCAGCGGCTGTTCGTCCATGCGGCCCAGTCCTACGCGTTCAATCTGATGCTGAGCGAGCG
Organism: Natrinema sp. H-ect4; assembly: GCF_041894845.1. Taxonomy (NCBI): domain Archaea; kingdom Methanobacteriati; phylum Methanobacteriota; class Halobacteria; order Halobacteriales; family Natrialbaceae; genus Natrinema; species Natrinema sp. H-ect4. The sequence continues at coordinate 321,339 of NZ_JBHDYC010000002.1, read as the reverse complement.
CCTCGAGCGCGGGCTGCCGTTCGATCGCCCCGTCGCGGGCGACGTGGTCTGTTTCTCGGATACCGATGCGCCCGACGGGCTCGAGCTTCCCGATACCGACCGACTCCAGCGCGTCGACGAGCGCCGGGTCGACTCGGTGACCCGCCACTGCGAGCGCGGCCGTGCGTTCGTCACCGCGCCGCTGGTCGGCACCGAGACGGACCTTGCCGACGGCGAGCAGGGCGAAATCGAGCGTGCCGTCCTCGAGGATCTCGGCCTCGAGCCCGCGGACTTCGATCTCCCCGGCGAATTTCACTCGAGTGGCACTCGGCGAGCGATGCTCCTGCGAACGGATCTGTCCCTCGAGACCGAGCCGCTGACGCTCGAGTTCGCGCTGCCCAAGGGGTCGTACGCCACAGTCGTCCTCCGGGAGTATCTGAAGGTGGATCCGGTCGACCTTGGGTAGGAGGCGGGCTTTCAATAGGGTCAGCCAGCCGTCACGGTCACCGCAGTTTTTAGGTCGCTGTCAGGAGTATCGAATGAACGACATGGACATCGCGACTCACTATACGTCGAAGCGATCGGGCCCGCGAGCATGATCGGGACGAACGAGGACCGCGAGATCGTCGACTGGCGAACGCTAACCGAAGACGGGCAGACGGTGTACGAGATCGAGTACACCGAGCCAGTGTCCGAACCGACGGGGAGATCGAAGTCGCTGTTCGGCGCGAGCAGCGGCGGGACGGTTCCGGCGGGCGAGCAGTACTTTCACCTGCCGGACGGAGAGCGGATTCCCGCGAGCGAAGCAGTGTTTGACGCCGACGGAACGACGTTGCGAGTCCGTCACGAACCGTCGGTGGTAGCTCGCCTTCGACGATACCTGCCGTGGTGACGGAGTCGACCGTTTCGGCCCGCTCCCGCTTCCGAGGGATCGGCTGTGGCGACCGTCCATAGCTGGACTGATCGCCTCGTCGCGTTGCACAAACATTATTTTACTGGTATGTGGGTGTATGGTATGCTCGAGCCGTTCTCGCTGTTCACGTCGGCGCTGTACGTCGTTCAGGGGCTGCTGGGACTGGCCGAGCAGCGCATCTATACCCGCGACCAGCGATCACGCGCACCGCTCGTCTCGAGGATACATCTCGCCGTCTCGGTACTGTGTACCGCGACCGGCGTCGCCAGCATGCTGTGGATACGATGGAACGGACTCCCCACGACGTGGTATCCGACGATTCTCGCCTGCGGGTTGCTCGGTTCGATTCTCGTCCAGGGGTGGATGTACCGATCGATGGACGTCTCGCACAGCCCGGTGATCGATCAGGTCTCGTCGCACGTGCGCTGAACCGAGCCAGTCCCACTCGAGATAGTCCCGGAGCACTGCACCGAAACCGGCGGTACCGATACAGATCGCGAGAATCGCGCCAACGCCGGTCACCACGAGGACGCCGTTGATTCCTGCATCGACCACCAGCGGCTTCTGTCAGCCCTGTCAGCTTTTGTCTATTCGACTCCTACCCTCCCTATGCGCAGCAAACACCTACAGCGGGAAGTCGACGACCTCGTGGCGCAGGGCTGGAAGATCGAGGAAGAAACGCCCGATCGCGTCGTGCTGGTCGACCGGGAGTTCGGCTCGGTGATCTCACACGTCCTGGTCGCCCTCCTGACGTTCTGGTTCTCGATGGGGCTGGGAAACGTCGTCTGGGGCGCGTACAACTACGTCTCGAACTCCCAGCGTCGCGTCCTCTGGGAGGACGATGGCGACTGTCCGTCCTGCGGTGCAGACGTGCCGTCGTCCGCGGACTACTGCCCGTCCTGTGGCGCGGACCTCGAGCCGGTCGCCGAACCGAACGGGGGTGTCGTCTGTCCCGAATGCGACGCAGTCGCCGCCGACGGGTCGCGGTACTGTCCGTCCTGCGGGACGAAACTCGCAGCCACGTTCGGTCGCTCGTCGTCGGGGAACCGAACTGATACGTAGCTCGCCCGCTATCGACCGAACAGGCAATGGAACTGGACTCGGACCCCCACATCCTCCTGACGAACGACGACGGGATCGACGCGCCTGGCATTCGGGCACTGCACGACGCGCTCACGGCGGTCGGTACGGTCACCGTCGTCGCACCCGATCGAAACCGGAGCGCCGTCGGCCGGTCGCTCTCCTACGGCCGGACGAAGTCGTCGGACGACGACTTCTCGATTGAACTGGAAACGGATTCGTTTACCTCGCCGGTTCCACACACCGATCACGAACTCGGCTACGCAGTCGACGGTACCCCCTGTGATTGTGCCATTGTCGGCACGAAAGGACTCGAGCCCCAACCCGACATCGTCGTTTCGGGCTGTAACTCGGGTGCAAACCTCGGGGCCTACGTCTTCTCCCGATCGGGAACCGTTAGCGCCGCGATGGAGGCGGCGTTCCTCGAGACGCCGTCGATCGCCGTCTCGATGGACACCCTCGGCTACGACCGGGACCTCGAGCCGGTCGACTTCGAGCGAGCGGGCGAGATTACCGCCGATCTCGTCGCCGGCGCCGCCGGGACCGGACTGTTCGACCGCGTCGATTATCTGAACGTCAACGTTCCCCGGCCGGATCGCGAGCCGAACGGGTTCGAACTGACCCGGCCGACCGAGGTCTACGAGATGGACGCCGCGTTCGAAAACGGCGCGTTCCAGTTGACCAACCGACTCTGGCAGCAGATGGCGAACCGGGACATCCCCGACGCCGAAGACACCGACCGCCACGCCCTGCTCGAGGAGCGGGTGTCGATCTCCCCGCTCCGGGTTCCCTACGAGGTCGTAGACAGCAAGCCGGTCCAGCGGATACTCGAGGACGTCCTGTAGTCCCGAGTACTAGCCGAAAAACACGGCCGTTTTACACGCCTACGTTCAATTGAGAGTATGGAGTGTCGCCACTGTGCATCGCCGCTCGAGAAACCCGGAGATTTCTGTCTGGTCTGCCGGGAGGCTAACACCGAGGCGATCGTCCTCGAGGCGGCACGCGACAGAGCGACCATCACGATGCTCGCCGGCGAACCCGACGAGCCGACCGATCGAGACCCCGAAACCGACCGCGACGAGCTAGTACTCGGCGAGACGACGATCACGACGACGCCGGAGGACGGCGAGAACGAGCCCATCGAACTCCGGAACTTCGCGGGGCTGATCGGCGACGAGATCCGCCGCAAGCGACCCGAGGAGGTCTACGCCGGCGGCGTCCGGACGGTGATTCGCGCCGTTCGCGATGACACTCACCACTCGTTCTATCGCGTCGACGACGACGATCCGGTTCGGGCGGTCCTCGAGCGCCGCGGGAATCGCGCGCTCGACGTCGTCGAGACGCCGCCGGCCGAGAAGATCGGCGGCAGCCACACGACCCTCATCGGGGGGCGGACCGGGATGCGGGCCATTCGGACCGTCGCGGACCATCCGCACGTCAAGAAGGTGATTCCCGGCCCGATCGACGCCGGTGGCAAGGGCTCTCAGTCCGGCATGCGCGCGAAGGTTACCCGCGCCGACGACGGCGGCAACGTACGGATGCTGTTGCGGGACGGCTCGAGCGTTCAGGAAAACCGCGTCGTGACGACCGCTCGCGACCGGGAGATGGGCGAGCGGATCCGCGATGATTTGAACGACGTGCTCACGGACGGGGAGTTTCAGTAGTTGCTATAGTAGCCACTGAAACGATTTACATACTGATCGCAACGCAGTCGTGCGATCAGGTGTGCAGTGACTTTCAGTGGCTACTACAGCTTCCGCCATCGATGGCAGTATCGTGGTCGGGAGATTCTTGAGGCAAGTATTGAGGCTTCCCGATGGCGGTGACAGGTGCTGCTGGTTCTCCCAGCCTTAATGGGACCGATGTAATTAGATATAATTAGCCATGCTCGAGCGACCGGACGCCGTCCTGACCCTGATTCCGCTGGTGGCGGTCAGCGGCCTCGCGATGCGAACGCTGATCGCGACCACGGGTATCGGAACGTGGCTACTCGGCGCGCCGCTTGCACCAGTCGGATACGTCGCCGCGCTCGCGCTCGTCTTTCTGGAGTTGCTGGCGTGGCCGGTCGCCGAGCGGATCGGCGAGTCGTAGCCGTCCCAATCCGACTGAACCGTCTCGACCGCGGTGGCTCGATCATCTCGTCTCACCGAGTCGCCTCGTCCCACGGCGTCACCTCGTCCCACCGCGATACGATCCCTCCGTACGAGCCGACGTGACTCAACAGGTTTAAGAATCCGCTGGCGATAGACAGCACTACTATGGCCAACAAAGGAGAGGTCGGTAGCGCCGGTCGGTTCGGAGCCCGCTACGGCCGCGTCGCACGGCGTCGCGTCAGCGAGATCGAAGACGACATGGAAAACGCCGAAGTCGACGGCGACGACGTCACCCGTGTCGGCACCGGCATCTGGAAGAACGAAGAGACCGGCGAGGTCTTCACCGGCGGCGCGTACCGCCCTGAGACCCCCGCCGGCCGCACAGTCAAGCGCTCCATCCGCGCTGCCCTCGCAGAAGACACCGAGGACGAGTAACCCGCTTCGAGATCAGTATGAGTTACAAATGCTCCCGCTGTAAACGCGACGTCCAGCTCGACGAGTACGGCGGCGTCCGCTGTCCCTACTGCGGTCACCGCGTGCTCCTGAAAGAGCGCAGCCGCGACGTGAAGGAAGTCGACGTCCAGTAACGCGTGTCTTCTCACGACGCGACTCTCGAGTTCGAGTACGAGACGCCGTCGCGTGCCCGACTCGTCGCCCGAAGCGTGGCCCGCGAAATCGGCGAGATCGACGACGAGCGCTCTCGAACGAGCCTCGAGCGAGATGGACAGCGCGTCCTGATCGATATCGTCGCCGCCGACGTGGTCGCCCTGCGAGCGGCGCTGAACACCTGGTTTTCGCTGATTGACGTGGCGGAACGGACCGCCGACGCGGGCGCACGGGTTCTCGAGTCGCGCTAACTCCTCGGTATCGACTCTGAGAACGCCCGTGATCCCGGAACAGGCAGGCACCGGCGTTTTTTATCGCTTCGTTCGAGGAACCAGTATGGCCGAACGTGACGAGACGTGGCTCGGATTGCGACGGGACGCCAAGCCGCTGGTGATCGCCGGCCTCGCACTCGGAGTGGGGTTAGGCGGCTTCTTCGATGGGATCGTCTTCCACCAGATCCTCCAGATTCACAATATGCTGTCGTCGTATCCCGACTCGAGCGTCGCGACGGATCTGGAACTCAACGTGATGGCCGACGGACTCTTCCACCTCGCGACGTACACCTTCACGATCATCGGGCTCGTCCTGTTTTCCCGTGCGTGGCGGTTCCATCCGGTGCCGAAATCCGGACGCATCGTGCTCGGCGCGGTGATCATGGGCTGGGGGGTGTTCAACGTCGTCGAGGGACTCGTCGATCACCAGCTACTCGGGCTGCACCACGTCTGGCCCGCCGGACCCGGCCCGATCATCCTGTGGGACGCAGCGTTCTTGCTCTGGGGTGCGCTCTTCACCGTCGGCGGCTATCTCGTGATTCGGACCGACAGCGCCGCTGTGCCGGGGACCAGCGGCGAAGCGGTTGCGGCGGACGGTAACGGCTCGGAGTAGCCCGTTCGGACGCTGCTGATAGGTTGGCAGCCGGTCCGCGGCCGAACGGCGAATCGGAAGACAAAGCTGGCCTTTATCAGTCCGGAGGGCGACGGTCGAGATATGCAAGGAAACCTGCCGCCCGAAGCACAGGAGAAAATCGAGCAGCTACAGGACCTTCAGGAGACGGCACAGGAAGTCGCCGTCCAGAAACAGGAAGCGGAGTCGGGACTCACCGAGGCCCAGAACGCTCTCGACGAACTCGAGAACATTGACGAGGGAACGACCATGTACCGGAACGTCGGCGAACTCCTCGTCGAGACGGACTACGACCAGGCCGAGGAGGACCTCGAGGAGAAGGTCGACACGCTCGAGATTCGCCTCGAGACCCTCGAGAAGCAAGAAGAGCGCGTGCAGGACCAGTTCGAGAGCCTCCAGGAGGAACTCGAGGACATGCTCGGCGGTGGCGGCGGCATGGGCGGTCCGGCCGGCCCCGGCGGCCCAGGCGCTGGCGGCGCATAAATGTCGACCGACGAGCCGTCTGACGAGACCGTCGTCCAGACGGCAGCCGACGCTGCAGAGGGCGTGATCTTCTCGCAGTACAAACAATCCGACGTGCGCGATTACGACGTGACCGTCGTCTTCGAGGACGGCGTTCTCGAGGTCGACGTCTACCTCAACGCGCCGGAGGATGAAGACGAGGCCGATCCCGAGCAGGTCGCCGACGACGCCGCGCTCGCGGCGCGACACGCGGTCGACGAACTGTTCGAGGCGTAGGGGATCGGTCTCGACTCGCCGGACGCTTCTGTGACGCGCTCACGACTGGCCAGCGGCCGGCTCGACGCGATTCGTTGGTTTCCGCGGATGATATCGGTGTGACGAACGGATCCCGTTGGCCGACCCTCAAGGCCGCGCTACCGAGTCAGCCGCCCGCCACCGACGTACGCGAGGCCGACGATACCGACGAACAGCGCAACGCTCGCGACGGCGTTCGGTACCTGAGAGATCGAGTCCCCGACGTACCCTGCGACGACGAGCACCGCGGTAACGAGCGTCGGGATCGGGTGTGCGGCCAGCTGTTCTCCGAAGGCCCGGAGCCGCCAGTGGATCATCCCGAGGCTCGAGGCCACGGTCGCTCCGAGCGGCCGGTTCCCGTCCGGGTTGGACGCCGGTTCGAACGCCTCGAGTTCCTCGTCGAGGACCGTCACGATCTCCCCGGTGTTGACCCGTCTCCCGTCGGCGTCCCCGACCCGGAGCAGGGTGACGGCGTCGTCGCTCGTTCCGACGACGCGGTAGATTCCCGCCGGGTAGTCGCCGCCGGTCGGGCGGACGTGATCACGTATGGAGAGCGACTGCATGCTGGTACGGCGTCGTCGGAACTACGTAATAGTGGAGGCTCGAGCCCCGTTGCTCGAACGGCACGGACAAAAATCGCGACCGCGGGCCGTCGAGGAGCTCGGTCCGGGCTCCCGGAGAGCACTGAACCGTGCGGAAATTTTACACGCGCACTCGGTGACGTGACCGACCATGTCGGACAGCATCGACACCGAGTTCGCCGATCGCGTCGTCACGATCACATTGGACGAGCCCGAGCGAGGGAACCCCCTCTCTCGAGACGATTATCTCGCGATCTACGACGCGTTGCAGGCGGCGCGCGACACCGAGGCGCGGTGTATCGTCCTGGAGGGTGCCGGGGACGCGTTCTCGTCGGGGTTCGACGTGGAGTCGATGGGTGAGTCGGACGCCGAGGGAGGATCGGTACACGACACCGTCGAGCAAATCCAGCGCCACGAGCACAGGCTCGTCCGGGAGATCATCACGCATCCGCTCCCCGTCATCGGGAAGATCGACGGACCGGCCATCGGCGATGCGGCGGGGTTCGCGATCGCGTGCGACGTGCCGCTCGCGAGCAAACGAACCAGGATCGGCTTTTCGCACGTGCGCTTCGGCCTGAGCATGGACTGTGGCATCTCGTACGTCCTCCCCCGGCTCGTCGGTCGCGGACTCGCCATGGAACTGACGATGACCGGCCGGATCGTCGACGGCGACCGCGCTTGCGACCTCGGACTCGTCAATCACGTCTTTCCGACCGACGAGTTCGAGGACCGGGCCGACGAGATCGTCGCGGAGATCGCGAACGGGCCGCCGATCGCTCTCAAACACATCAAGGAGCTCATCAGGACGAGTCACGAAACGAGCCTCGACGACGCGCTGGCGAACGAGGCGACGCGGCAGACGATCGTCTTCGAGACCGAAGACTATCAACGTGCGGTCGAGGCGCTACGCAACGGCGAGGAGCCGGAGTTCCGGGGGCAGTAACGGCCACTCGAGACCGGCCGGAACGCAGTTAGCGACCGTCGAACGAGGGATCGCGGTCCTCGCCGAACGCCTCGACGCCTTCTCGGTGGTCCCGCGTGCTACTGGCGAGGTTCTGGGACTGCGCTTCCCGCTCGACGACGTCCCGGATCGAACTGTTGTGCGATCGGTCGATGTTGCGAACGGAGTAGTGCAGCGCGACCGTCGGTCCGGTGGCGATCCGCTCGATCAGGTCGGCCGCCTCGTCCTCGAACTCGTCGGTCGGATACGCGTGGTTGATCAGCCCGATTTCGTCGGCCTCCTCGCCGGTGATCGTTTCGCCGGTGAGCGCCAGTTCCTTCGCGACGTACGGGCCGACGGCTCGCGTGACGAACAGCGACGTCGCGTAATCGAGTGTCAGCCCGATGTTCCGGAACGCGAGCCCGAACCGGGCGCGGTCGCTCGCCAGCACCATGTCACAGGACATCGCGACGCCGACGCCAGCCCCGACGCAGTAGCCGTCGACCGTCGCCACCGTCGGCAGCTCGAGGTTGTAGATGCGAATCGGGATCGCCGCGCAGTCCTCGACGATGCCTCGAGTGCGTTCGTGGTCCGTGTACTCGGCGTCGTCCATGCCGCTGATGTCGCCGCCAGCGCAGAACGCCTTCCCCGCCCCCTCGAAGACGACGACTCGCGCGTCGTCTCGGTCGGATACTTCGTCGAGCGCTTCCTCGATACCGGTTTTGATGCCCGCTGAGAGGGCGTTCATCCGATCCGGTTGGTTCAGCGTGACGGTCGCGATGCCGTTCTGTACGTCCAGGAGTACGTCTTCACCAAGCATACCAGCTCTATCCTCAACGGTGAGACGTATATCACTATCCCAGACTGTTTCGGTGGCCGAAGCGACGCGAGGGCGGCCCCGAGACTGCCGTCGTCAGCAGTTGCGCCTGCGGAACGAGGACCCCCTCCGAGAGACCGATACGGTCGCCCATCGCCTGGCGACCAACGTCACGGCGTGAGACGTGACCCTGTGCGGCGGTGGAGCGAGTCGCCGATGGTCCGGAGTAGCTGGTCGGCGTCACTCTCGAGTTCCGCACCAGTCGATAGCCGTCAGCGCGAGCGTCTGTGCCGTCTCGACGAGCGACTCGATCTCCACGTACTCGTCGGCACCGTGGATGTTTGCGCCGCGTGGACCGACCGAGGGACAGGGGATGTCGTAGTACCGATTATAGAACCGTTCGTCGTTGCCGGCGCTTCCGCCACCGAAGGTCGTTTCCTCGCCGGTAATCGTCTCCGCGTTCGCCCGCGCGAGCCGGACGATTTCCTCGTCGGTATCGAGTTCGTGCGGCGCGGCGTTCCAGCCGAACCACTCGAACTCGGGCGGGTGCTCCGACAGCCACTCGTCGTTCTCGGCGACGTCTCGCACGGCCGCTTCCACGTCGGCCCGGACCTCCTCGCGCGTTTCGCCGGGCGGCCAGCCGATCCGCCCCTCGAGTACCGCCTCGGACGGGACCGTCGAGGGCCAGTCGCCGCCGTCGATGTTGCCCACGTTCAGGTTGGTCTCATGACCGTCGAGTTTCGGGTTCTGCCGAACGGCCGGTTCGTAGGAGATGCGCGATTTCCGTTCCCGGTCCAGTTCGTCGAGCGCCCGATAGAGCTCCGTCGCCTTCCCGATGGCGTTTACGCCCGCATAGCCCTGCGCGGCGTGTGCCGACTTTCCGGGCAGGCGAACGCGGAAGTACATGACACCGGCGCTCGCCATCCCGATGTTCGGGAGCCCGGAGGGTTCGGTGATGATCGCCGCGTCGGGCCGATAGCCGCGCTCGAGCGCGGAGAGGACGCCGCCGGGGCCGCCGTCTTCCTCTTCGACGGTCGTCTGGATCGTGAGGTCGCCGGCCAGTTTGACGTCGAGGTCGTCGAGCACCTCGACGGCAACGAGAATGGACGCGACGCCGCCGAGCATGTCGTTGCTACCGCGTCCGTAGAGGCGACCGTCCTCGACCGTGGCGTCCCACGGATCGTAGCACCACTCGTCTTCGTCGACCGGAACGACGTCGACGTGTCCGCTCAGGGTTAGCGATCGCCCGTCTCCGACGCCGTTCCTCGTCGCTGCGACGTTCGGGCGGTCCTCGTACCCATACTCCGCGTAGGACGAGGTCTCGAAGAACCCGGGGTGGTCCCGTAGTTCGTCGGCGTCGGGTTCCCACGTGTCGACCTCGAGCCCGCGGGATTCCAATCGCGACATGACGACCTCCTGTGCGGGCTTTTCGTTGCCGGTCACGGACTCCTGAGCGATGAGTTCCTCGAGGAGATCGACGAGTTCCTCGCGCTTGTCCTCGACCCGATTACGGAGAATTTTCCTGTCTACTGTGGACATTTACCGTGTTATGTTACACCGTACCACATACTTACATCTTTCTCCGATGATCCCCCGGATCGGCGGTCGGGACTCGACAGTACCTCCCCAACGACATCCGCGAAAGGGACCGCGACCGCTGCGGAAGATGCCGAGCGCCCGCTACGCCCGATACCCACCGGGGGCGAGCAACTCGATCGGATGGGGAACCTCTCGCTCGAGCAGTGTCTCGAGCTGGTCCCCACAGGAGGTTCCCGACGCCACGACGGTCTCCGCGCCCTCGACTTCCGACGCCAGCCGCTCGCCGACGTCCATACTCAGCTCGTAGTACTCCCGCTTATAGCCGAACGAGCCCGCCATCCCGCAGCACTCGGCGCTGGAGGTCTCGGGTGCGTAGCCACAGCGCTCGAGGACGGCCACGGTCGGTGCCTCGAGGTCGAGCGTGCGCTGCTGGCAGTGGGAGTGATAGGCGACCGGTTCCGCGCCATCGCCGGTCGACAGCGCCGAGGGATCCGCGCCGTTCTCGAGCAGCCCGTAGACGTATTCACAGATCTCGTAGCTGTTCGCACGAAGGCGCTCGACGGACCCCTCGGGGAGCAAGCGCTCGTACTCGCGGTGCACGGCCGCCAGATCGGAGGGCTCGATCACGACCACGTCCCGGCCGGCGTCGAGATCCTCTGCCAGCGCGGCGTAGAGTCGGCTTGCCTGCCGGTCGGCCGTCGCGATCATTCCCTGAGAGAGCGCCGCGCGCCCGCTCTCGGGGAGGTCCGGCACGCGGACCGGCACGCCCAGCGCCTCGAGCGTCCGGACGGCGGCCTTCCCGCGATCGACGTCGACGTAGTTCGTGTAGACGTCGGGATAGAGCAGGACCTCGCGGTCGAGAGCGGTATCGCCATCGCCGGCGTCGACTCGAGAGGCAGCACGTTCGGCCCGTCGCCTCGAGGCGTCAGCGCCGCCCCGGTCTTCGAACCAATCGACGAGCGACTCCCGCTGGAACGAGGGAAGATCGCGCCGGCGATCGATTCCGAGGGTTCGCTCGAGTAGCCCACGGACGGGACCGGCGTCGGCGAGCCAGTTCGAGACTGGGGCGGTCGCGCTGGCGGCTTTCGCGACCGTCCCGATATTGCCGAAGAAGCGCTTGCCGGGATCGAGTCCGCCCTCCTCGAGGTCGGGTGTGAGGCCGTCGACGAGGAAGTCGTAGGATTCCGACTCGCCGCTCCGATTGACTCGATCCCGGACGACGGTGTTGATCCACGGAATGTCGATCTTCACCGGGCAGGCGTCCACACAGCGCGAACAGCCGGTACAGAGGTCGTTGAACTCGGCCGCGGACTCCTGCCCGTGGACGCCGGCCTCCCAGCCGGTGGCGATCCCGCCCGAATAGGTCTCGCCGCCGAAGCCGTGGCCGCCGACGGACTGAAAGTTCGCACACGAGTTCGAACAGGCTCCACAGCGAATGCAATAGAGGGTCTCCCGGAGCTGGTCGTCCTCGCGCATGTCCATGCGGCCGTTGTCGAGCAGGACGAGGTGGAAGTCCCGATCCGGGTTCCCCGTCTCGTCCGCCGGTTCCCCGCCCGCCGTAATCGACTCGTCCGGCGAATCGAAGTCCAGCGTCGGCGAATCCGTCGGCGGCGAGAGCATCGTCACGTACTGGGAGATCGGCTGGCCCGTCGCGCTCTTGGCGATGATATCGACGAACGGCTCGAGATCGGACAGTGTCGGAATCAGCTTCTCCACGCCCGCGATCGCGACGTGGGTATCGGGCGTGACCGCACACTTGCGCGCGTTGCCCTCGTTCGTGATAAGCGTGATCGTCCCGCTGTCGGCAACGATGAAGTTCGCGCCGGTGATCCCCACGTCGGCCGCGCGGATGTGCTCGCCGAGGTGGTCGCGGGCGAACCGAGTGAGTTCCTCGGCCGTCTCGAACGGCTCGTCGGGATCGAACCGCTCGTTGAACAGCTCGGCGATCTCCGGCCGCGAGATGTGCATTGCCGGGCCGACGATGTGGGAGGGCGTGTCGTCGGCGACCTGCAGCACCCACTCGCCGAGGTCGGTCTCGGTGACGTCGATCCCCTCGGCCTCGAGTCCCTCATTGAGGTCGATCTCCTCGGTCGTCATCGATTTGGACTTGACGACCGACGGAGTGTCGCCGTCCCCCGTCGTTCCGTTCGCATCGGTCCGTGACTCGACCACGTCGGCCACGTACGCGTTCGCATCCGCGGCGTCGTCGGCGACGTAGACGGTGCCACCGTTTTCCTCGACCGCCGCCCGAACCGTCTCGATCAGGTCGGGGAGCCGGTCGATAGCGTCTTCCTTGATCGTGCGTGCCTCGGTCCGCAGCGCCTCGAGGTCGTCGGTCGTGCCGTAGGTCTCGTACCGACGGGCATTCGATGCGCTCGCGTGGGCGTGGATGGCCTCGCCTTCGGTCTCGAGCAGGTGGCGGATCCGATCGGCCTGCTGCGATCGAGTGCGCTGGGCCATCCTATCGATCCTCCAGGACAATCACGTGGACGTCGCCGGGGCCGTGGACGCCGTGGACGAGATCGCCCATGTCGGCGGTAGCGCTCCGGCCAGTTGCGAAGACGACACTGTCCCGACCGTCCGCGAAGCCGTCGGCGAGGCGATCGAAACCGGCACTGATGTCCGGCACCACATCGCTCTCGGCGACGACGGCGACGTGGCGCTCCGGGTAGAGGCTAATCGGCTCTGCGCCGTCGGCCGTCGACTCGACGGCGACGCTGCCGTACTCCGCGATCGCGAAGCCGACCGGCGTGACGCCGGTCTCGGCCGCCTCGAGTTCGCGGTTCGTGGGCGCCGTCATCACCGAGTCGGGTAGCGCGACGCCCTCGAACGGCAGCGGTGCTCCGACGGCTGGCTCCTGTACGATGGTTTCGATCCGATCGGTCGCCTCGGCGGCCGGTACGCGCTCGAGTCCCACCTCGAGCCCCTCGAGTGCACGTTCGAACCGACCGACAGTGTCGACTGTCATCACCTCTCACATTCGGGCGGGCGGGCAAGATACTGACGGTCGATCCGGGTGACGACTGCTGTCGATCACCGATCCGCGTCCCGCTAATCGAACGAAGCGTCAGTTGTTGTATTTACGCTCGAGCTATCGGGTTCCATTGTGTGAACTACATAGAGTCGTTCGGGGAAGGGGTGACGTGGCATTTATGAACGATACAGAACTCGGCACCCACGAGTGGTGGAAGTCGTACAAGGAGACGGTCAACAGCGATCCGGAGATGAACGTCCGGGGACATCAGCAGTTCTCGGAGAACTTCTACGTCGAGATTGGGGACGAGCGGGTCCTCCTCGAGATGGACGGCGGCGAAATCGAGAACCTCGTCCCGAACCCGACGATGAACCACCAGTGGTCGTTCGGCGTTGAGGGCGACCGCGAGACCTGGGAGGAGTTCGTTCGGGAGACGCCGCCCGCCTTCAACCACGAAATCATCGCCTCGCACTATCGAACCGCGGTCCGCAACGAGGACGGCCACCTGCAGTTGACCGGCGACAACAAGCGAATCTTCCAGCACCTGCGCGCGTTCCAGCGGACGCTCGATCTGATGCGCGTCGCGCACAACGACGGAGGGAGCTAAAATGCCCGAGACGTACCAGCCGGGCGATGTCGAACCGATCAGCGGATCGTACGTTCACGTGGAGGTCGAGGGCGTCGACCACCGGATCTATTTCGAGGAGAACGGCCCCGAAGACGGGATCCCGCTGCTCTGCCAGCACACGGCCGGGAACAACTGTCAGGAGTGGCGCCACCTCCTGACCGACGAGGAACTCACCGAGGAGTTTCGCGTCATCGCCCACGACCTTCCCTATCACGGGAAGTCGGTGCCGCCGACCACGCAGGAGTGGTGGACCGAGGACTACACGATGACCGCCGAGAAGTTCACCGAGACGCTCGTGAACCTCGCCGATGCGCTCGAGCTCGAGGACCCCATCTACATGGGCTCGAGCATGGGCGGCAACATCGCTCTCGAACTGGCCGACTGGTACCCCGAGCGATTTCGGGCGCTGATCGGCCTCGAGTGCGGCGCTCACAGCCCGGGCTTCTACATCGACTGGCTCGACCACCCCGAAGTGAACACGACGGAGGTCAACGCCTACGCCTGCTGGGGGCTGATGGCTCCCCAGAGCCCAGAACAGACCCGACGGGAGACGATGTACCTCTACGAACAGGGCGCGACGGGCGTCTTCAAGGGCGACCTCTACTACTACTCAGTGGACCACGACTACCGGGACAAGCTCGATCAGGTCAACGCTGACGAGTGTCCCCTCTACATCGCCAACGGCGAGTACGACTACCTGACCACGCCCGAGGACGGCCGTCAGACCGCCGAGGGGATCGGCGAGGGCGCAACCGCGATCGAGTTCGCCGAGATCGGTCACTTCCCGATGAGCGAACACCCCGAACTGTTCAACGCCTACATCAAGGAGGTGCTCGCCGCCGTCACCGGCGACCGGGACGAGGAGCTTCCGGACGTCCTCGAGCCCGACGACGTTGGAATCGAACTTCACCAGCAGGGACCGGCGCGCGAGAAACCGGCCGAATAGCCACCGATCGCCCGATTTCCACCCGCTCGACGTATCGGTAACCGGGTTCCATCGTCCCGCTCGAACCGAGCGACCATTTCGCTCCGTTTCCCGATTGAGGGTCTCGCGATCGCCCGTTCGCCGTTCTTTCGCCCGGAGCCGTTGACCGCGGCGAGACACAAGAGCTATATCGTGTGTGTCTAGTTCTCATGGACGTTCCCAATGACGGAAACGACGTCCCGGCCCGGCCGATACGCCGAACGAGAGACGGACGACGGAGTCGTTCGCATCTTCGATACGACGAACGACGCGGCCTGGATCGAGTCGGACACGACGCTATCGGTCGCCTGGCAGACCTGACCGTCTCGCCGTGCGGTCTCGAAAAATACTGGATACGCGGCGGCGTTACTCGGAGACCGTCAGTTCGCCGTAATCGAACTCCTCGCCCATCTCCGAGAGGCTGTCGAGTTCGTCCTGTTCCTCTCGAAGGGTCTCCTCGAGGGCGTCGAGGAGTCGCTGCTCGGTGTAGTACGCGTGCGTGAGGCCGTCTCCGAAGAGATCTTCGGTCGAATCTACGGTCATACGCGCTCGTGTGAGTGGACAGCGCTGAGTTCGATACCCGAGTAGCTTGATCTGGGACGGACGATATCGACCGCCAACAAAACCGAATCGTCCGTACGCCTACTGCGATTCGCAGATTGCCAGGAAGTTCTCGAAAATTTCGTCGCCCTCCTCGGTGTGGGCGACCTCGGGGTGCCACTGGACGCCGTAGAGATCGCGGTCGGTATCGCTCATCGCTTCGACGTCGCAGACGTCACTCTTCGCCGTCAGTTCGAAGCCCTCGGGCAACTCTTTGACCTCGTCGGCGTGGCTCGCCCAGACGCGAGTCTCGGGATGCAGCGAGCCGGTCAGCGGATCCGCAGCGTCGACGATATCGACGTTAATGTCAGCGTAACCGCCGTACTCGCCGCCCCCGACGCGACCGCCCAGCTCTTTGGCGATCAGTTGCATTCCCAGGCAGATACCGAGGATGGGGACGTCCGCGTCGAGGTATTCCGCAGACCGTCCGATCCGATCCATATCCGGGCCGCCCGAGAGGACGACGCCGTCGGCGTCGACATCCGCGGGTGGCGTGTCGTTGTCGATCAACTCCGTGTCGACACCGAGGTCGCGAAGCGCCCGGTGCTCGAGGTGGGTGAACTGTCCGTGATTGTCCACCACGACGATAGTCGTCATTGGATGTTCGTAGCGGATCACCGGGTAAAAACGGTCCGAAACGCGTCCTCGAGTCGACCGATGCCCGCGATCGAGCGCCGGCGAACGGAAAAAGAACGACTCACTCGAGGCGCGGGTTTTTGACCCATCGATCCAATCCCGGCATCGAACCAATGGATCGGGCGAGCGCGGAAGCCGGCGATATGCGGTGGGGATGGCGCTGTCCGCTGTGCGAGACGGACGTATCGGTGACGAGAGACCCCCACTCGGAGACCTTCCGCTGGAAGTGCGACGACGATGACTGCGAGGCAACCGGCTTCGGGTTTACCTCGCGGTGCAGAGCGAGGCTCGCGCTGCGGGAGTACCGCGATCGATACGAGAACGTCTACCGGTAGTCGGCCCGGTCGCCGGACGCTCGCAGCCGGTCTCGAGTGCACTCTCGAGTCCCGTACTGACCGCGGGAGTCGGTGTTCCGGTACGTTTAAGCGTTCGTCACCGGATGGCAAGCACATGGCAGTCGATCTCGGAGAATTCGACCATCCGGCGTGGCTCACCGCGGCGGGAATGGGCATCGGGTACGGACTGATCCTCGCGGTGCTGACGCTGGCGCTGTTCATCGTGCCGTGGCTCGTCTTTTCGGCCCTGTAACGGCGAGATGGTGTACTGGCGGCTGATTTGACACTGCCGTTGCTCTTCATCACTATCTATCTACTCCGATCAGTGCAGGGGAGCTACGTCTCACTCCGACTAGCCAACCGGCGTGCGGCGGCGCGCGCTGGGCCGCGGCGAACGGAGGCGAGGCGTGAACGAAGTGAGCGCCTCGGAAAGCACGGTAACCGCAGGGAACCGTGAGCCGTGTGAGCCGCGGCACAATGCCGTGCGAGGTCTTCGCGAACTTTGTGAGTGACGGCTTGGAAGACGCTCGCGTCTTCCAGTGGATGAGTGAGCGCCGTGAGGCGCGATCGAATCGGCTGGGGAGGGCGTGGCGATACCCTGTTGCCACGATCGCAGGTCGCGTCGTCTCACTCGGTCACTAACAGAACCCACTGTTCCGTTCACAGAACGATTGAACAGCAATGGCACCGCCTCTCCTGTCGAGGCTGCCTACCTATAGACTCGAGTCCACGCCACTTTCGACCAGCCGCTACCGTTTACTCGAGCGCCGTTGCTCAGGCAGACGAAAAACGAAGCGAGAAACGACACCGACTCGAGAGCGAGCTCAGGCGAACGTCTTCGAGACCTCTTCAGTCTCGTCGGATTCGGCCTGAACCTTGTCCCAGGCGTTGTGGAAGTCTTCCATCCGGATCTCGGTGCGGTCGTCGCGGATGGCGAACATACCGGCCTCGGTACAGACGGCTTTGATGTCGGCACCGGAAGCCTCCTCGGCGTCTTCGGCCAGTTGGGCGAACTCGACGTCGTCCGCGACGTTCATCCCGCGGGTGTGGATCTCGAAGATGATCTCGCGACCCTCCGCGTTCGGCTTGGGCACCTCGATGAGGCGGTCGAACCGGCCGGGACGAAGGATGGCGCGGTCGAGCATATCGAAGCGGTTGGTGGCGGCGATGATACGGATCTCGCCGCGCTCCTCGAAGCCGTCCATCTCCGAGAGGAGCTGCATCATCGTCCGCTGGACCTCGGCGTCGCCGGAGGTCTTGGACTCCGTTCGCTTGGAGGCGATGGCGTCGATCTCGTCGATGAAGATGACGGCGGGTTCGTGCTCGCGGGCGACATCGAAGAGGTCGCGAACGAGCTTGGCACCCTCACCGATGAACTTGTGGACCAGCTCCGAGCCGGCCATCTTGATGAATGTGGCGTCGGTCTGGTTGGCGACGGCTTTGGCGAGCATCGTCTTGCCCGTCCCCGGCGGTCCGTAGAGGAGTACGCCGCTGGGCGGGTCGATCCCGACATCGTCGAACATCTCGGGCTTCTCGAGGGGCATCTCGACCGTCTCGCGGACCTCCTGCATCTGGTCCTCGAGGCCGCCGATGTCCTCGTAGCTGACCTCCGGGCTCTCGGTGACTTCCATCACGCGGGCGCGCACGTCAGTTTCGTTCGAGAGGGGTTTGACGATAGACAGCGAGTTGTTGACCGCGACCCGTGCGTCGGGTTCGAGATCGTCGCGCATCTCGTCGGTGACTTCGGTCAGCGCCTCCTGATTGTTCCCGTGTTGTTTGATGATGACGCCGTCGTCCGTGACTTCCTGGACGGTGGCGACGAACAGCGGGGACTGCTTGAGCTTCTTGTTCTCGTGCGTGAGCCGCTCGAGTTTCTGCTGGTACTTGTTGTTCTCGGCGTTAGCGTCGAGGAGTTTGTCGCGCATCTCCTCGTTTTGCGCCTCGAGGATCTCCAGCCGTTCCTCGAGTGACTGTATTTTCTCCTGTTGGGACGCCTCGTCCTCGTCATATGGGAGGTCGACGTCGTCCACGGTGTCGCTCATCACGCACCCTTTGGGTGTTGGTTCATAAGAGGCTTCGGGTAGGTGCACTCAACCACGAGATATTACTACAAAGCATTATACGGAATAGAAAATATTATCACTCTGTATTCGGAATGGGGAGGTAGGATGAGTGCTTCAGAGTCGCTTCGACAGGAACCCGACGAACGAGGAACGTGGGACGATGTTCGAGATCTTCCGCCAAGCGCGAAACTCGTCGCGAAGGTCCTCGAGTACAACGAGACAATGACCCAACAACAGATCGCCGACGAGACGCTCCTGCCCTCCCGAACGGTCCGCTACGCGCTCAATCGGCTCGATGAGGAGAACGTCATCGACTCCCGCTTTTCGTTCTCCGACGCCCGCAAGCGCCTGTACAGTCTCGATATCCGATCGTAACGGCCGATCGTCGCTCTCGGTGCCTCGATTCGTTTCGCTTCGATTTGTCGTCGCAGTCGATCCGAACGCGTCGCCACTGCAACGGCGGTTCATCAGGACGGTTCGACGCGATCGTCAATCTGGCGCGAGACGATCATCAGTACGGCGCGAGACGAGTGCTTCCTTCCGTTTCGCGTGACGTATCGATTCCACTTTCACTTCGGTCACGGAACCCCTTTAGGGTCGGCTCGCCAACGACTGGCCAATGACGCGGGTTATCCATACGGGCGATACCCACATCGGGTACCAGCAGTACAATTCGCCCGACCGACGACAGGACTTCCTCGAGGCCTTTCGGACCGTCATCGAGGACGCGGTCGCCGACGATGTCGACGCGGTCATCCACGCCGGCGACCTCTTTCACGACCGTCGGCCGTCGCTGATCGACCTGCAGGGAACCGTCGAAATTCTCCGGACGCTCTCTGACGCCGATATTCCCTTCCTCGCCGTCGTCGGCAACCACGAGTCGAAACGCGACGCACAGTGGCTCGACCTCTTCGCGGATCTCGGACTGGCGACCCGACTCGGTGCCGAGCCGGTCGTCGTCGACGACGTCGCCGTCTACGGACTCGACTTCGTCCCTCGATCGCGCCGGGAGGACCTCACCTACGACTTCGATTCGCTGCCGGACGAAGCGGAGCACGCGAGCCTGGTGAGCCACGGGCTCTTCGACCCCTTCGCGCACGCCGACTGGGACACCGAAACCGTCCTCGAGGAGTCGACCGTCGACTTCGACGCCGTCCTACTGGGGGACAACCACAAACCGGACACGGCGGAGGTGCTGGACACCTGGGTCACCTACTGCGGCTCGACCGAGCGCGCCAGCGCCAGCGAGCGCGAGGATCGAGGCTACAACATCGTCGACTTCGAGACCGACGGGACCGTCGCGATCAGTCGCCGCGGCCTCGCGTCGACCCGCGAGTTCGTCTTTGTCGACGTCGAACTCGAGGAAAGCGAGGGAATTGACCGCGTGCAGGAACGCGTCCGCCAGCACGACCTCGCGGACGCGGTCGTCATCGTCACCGTCGAGGGCGAGGGCAGACCGATCGCCCCGGCGGCCATCGAGGAACTCGCGATCGATCGCGGGGCGCTCGTCGCCCGCGTGAACGACCGACGGGACCTCCCCGACGAGGACGACGACGTGTCGGTGAGTTTCGCCAACCCGGACGAGGCCGTTCGCGAGCGGGTTCGCGAACTGGGACTCAGCAACGCCGCCCTCGAGATCGATGAGAGCGTCCGAAACGGTGATCTCGCCGATTCGAACGTCCGCGAATCCGTCGAACGACGGGTTCGCGAGTTGCTCGAGGACGACGAGTCGGCGTTCGACCCGGCGCCCGAACGCGAACCGGGCGACGAGGACGTGACGACGGTTGCCGATCAGCTCGCCGACGAGAGCGATTCGGCGGCCGACTCGGTCAATACCGAAGCGACCGAAGTGACCGAAACGGCCGAAGCGGACGGAGGCGCCGAGACGGCCGACGCGGACGGGGGATGCGAGACAGCAACCGCCGATACCAAAGGCGATGCGGCTGCACCGGCTTCCGACCCCGACGCGACGACGGCACCGTCCGACGGCGATGCGACGGAAGACATCGACGCGACGGAAGACAGCGACGAGCCCGAGGAGACTGCCGACGCCGACACCGCCTCGCTGGGTGATTTCGCGTGAGGGTCGACCGTGTCCGCCTGCTAAACTTCAAGTGTTACGGCGACGCCGACCTCTCGCTCGAGCGCGGCGTCACCGTCGTCCACGGCGTCAACGGCAGCGGGAAGTCGACGCTGCTCGAGGCGGTCTTCTTCGCGCTCTACGGCTCGAAAGCGCTAGACGAGCGCACGCTCGACGACGTCATTACGACTGGTCAGGAGGAGTGCGAGATCGAACTGTGGTTCACCCACGACGGCCGGGAATACCAGATCGAACGCCACCTCAAACTCCGCGGTGATCGCGCGACGACGACGAAGTGCGTCCTCGAGACGCCGACGGAGACCATCGAGGGCGCTCGAGACGTTCGTCGGGAGGTGACCGAACTCCTGCGGATGGACGCCGAGGCGTTCGTCAACTGCGCGTACGTCCGACAGGGCGAGGTGAACAAGCTCATTCACGCCTCGCCGAGCGATCGCCAGGACATGATCGACGACCTGCTCCAACTGGGCGCGCTCGAGGACTACCGCGAGAGAGCCAGCGACGCCCGACTCGGCGTCAAAACCGTCCTCGACGGCCAGCAGGAGGTGCTCGAGGACGTCCGAAAACAGGTCGACCAAAAGGAGGACAAGGAGCTCCACGAGCGACTGAACGGCCTCGAATCCCGCCGCACGGACATCACCGATGAGATCGATCGGTACGAATCACAGCGCGAACAGGCCCAGGAGACGCTCGAGACCGCCGCGGACGTCCTCGATCGACACGAGGAGACCCGCGAGGAGATCGAAACGCTCGACGAGGAAATCGAGGAACTGCGGTCGAAGATCACCGAAACCGAGCGCAAACGCGAGGACGCGAGCGACGAAATCAGCGAGATTCGGAGCCGGCGCGAAGCGCTCGCAGACGAACGCGCCGACCTCCTCGAGGGCGTCGATCTCGAGACTGACGATCCCGCCGAGGGAGCGATCGAGCGTCGAATCGCGGAGCTCGAGGGCCGCGACGAGGAGCTCCGGGACGACCTTGAGGACGTTCGCGTGACGATCACCGAAGGGACCAACGAGATCGAGCGGCTCCGCGAGGAGGCCGACGACCTCGATGACCGAGCCGAACAGGCTCGAACGGAGGCGGACGAACTCGAGGACCAGATCGAGGCCGATGAGGAAACGATCGCCGATCGCGAGGAGAAACTCGACGACCTCGACGAACAGATTGACGACGCGCGGGCGACGTTCGACGACGCGCCGGTCGAGTTCGGGGCGGCCGAATCACACCTTGAGGACCTCGAGGCCGAGCGGGAGGAACTGGTCTCGGCGCACAACGATATCACCGCCGATATCCGGACCGCCGAGAACGCGATCGAGGAGGGCGAACGGCTGCTCGAAGAGGGGAAGTGTCCCGAGTGTGGCCAGCCGGTCGAGGATTCTCCCCACGTCGACGTGCTGGACGAACGACGGGAGGAACTCGCCGACCTCGAGGCCGAGCGCGAGGAACTCGAGGCCGAGCGCGACGACGTCGACGACCGGATCGACCGCGCCGAGGAACTGCGAGCGGCCGAACGGCGGGTCGATCGACTCGAGGAGAACCGCGACAACATCGAACAGTTGCTCACGGAGAAACGCGAAAGCCTTGCAGACCGGCGTGACCAGCGCGACCAGTTGTGGGACGACGCCGAGGAGTACGAGGCCGACGCCGAGGAAAAGCGGGCCACAGCGGACGAGCGCGAGGAGGAGGTCGCCGACGCGCGAACCGAACTTGGGACGATCAACACCGAGCGCGGAGAAATCTCGGAGACGCTCGAGTCACTCGAGCGGAGCTCGGAAATCGCCGACGAGCGAGCCGACCTCGAGAGCGATATCGAAACTCTCCGCGAGCGCCTGCAGGACTGGGAGACGATGAACGACGAGCGCCGAGAGGGACTGGCCGAAAAGCGCGACCGCAAGCGCGAACTCGAATCGGCGTTCGACGAGGAGCGAGTCGAAACCGCGCGAGAGGACAAGCAAAACGCAGAGACGTACATCGAACAGGTCGACGAGAAACTCGCGGAGCTCGAGGAGCAACGAAACGGGATCCAGAACGCCATCGGCGCTGTCGAGAACGAACTCGAGGAACTCGAGCGCCTCCGGGAGCGCCTCGAGACGGTCGAGGCTCGGTGCGAGCAACTCGAGTCGCTCTACGACGAAGCTGAGACGCTGCAGACGACCTACGGGGAGCTACGGGCGGAACTGCGCCAGCGCAACGTCGAGACCTTAGAACGCCTGCTGAACGAGACGTTCGATCTGGTCTACCAGAATGACTCCTACGCGGCGATCGATCTCGACGGCGACTACCGGCTGACGGTCTATCAGAAAGACGGCGAGGCGCTCGAGCCCGAGCAGCTCTCGGGGGGCGAACGAGCACTGTTCAACCTTAGCCTGCGGTGTGCGATCTACCGACTGCTCGCCGAGGGTGTCGAGGGAACGGCCCCGATGCCGCCACTGATCCTCGACGAGCCGACGGTCTTCCTCGATTCGGGCCACGTCACGCAACTGGTCTCGCTGATCGAGGCGATGCGCAACGACTTCGGCGTCGAACAGATCGTCGTCGTCAGCCACGACGAGGAACTCGTCGGTGCGGCCGACTCGCTGGTCCGCGTCGAGAAAGACGCCACCTCGAACCGATCGCGACTCGAGCGCGGTCAGCCGCCGGAGGCGGAACTGCTCGCGTCGGACTGATACCAAACGACCAGTCGTCCCCGTCTCGAACCGGCCAGTTCGCTCGCGCTCAGGACTCTTCTACCGCCGACTCGTTCGTCGTCTCGAGATCCGTCCGGATCGCGTCGAGTGCGGTCTCACACGTCTCGGTGATTCGATAGCCGCGCTCGCCGGCGACGTCGGTTTCCTCGAGCAGCCCTGCGGCGGAGAGGACCGCGAATCGCCCGTGCAGATCGCTCTCACAGAAGTCGTAGGCGTCGAGCAGGCTGCGCACGCCGAGCGGTCCCCGCTCCGAGAGTTCGACCAGTAGACCTAGTGTTTCCTCGTCGTGGACATTCGTCAGTAGCGTCAAAACCGGATCGCTCACGCTTCGCGCAGCCGTCTCGAGGGCCGATTCATCGCCGACCGCCTCGAGGCGGTCGTTCTGGATGTAACACTCGTTACCGGTTTCGGGATCGCGAACGAGACTCGCCGTATCCGATCGTTTCCGAAGCAGGTACCGTTTGCCGGTGTCGTCTTCGACTGTTTTCATGAACGGTCGTTCCGGTTCGATGGCCGTTGTTGCGTCCCGTCTTCCGAAGCAGTTTCGGTTGTCTCGTCCGCCGTAAATCCGGCCGTTTCCGCGTTGGCAGTGGGGGTGTCGTCCGCCTCGGTGTCGCTCTCAGTGGTAGCGTCGCGTTCAGTGGGGATATCGCGTTCAGTGCTAGCGTCACGGTCAGTAGTTTCCCCGTCGGGAAATCCGCTGTATCGGCGACCGGCCAGCCCGAACAGAACGAGCCCGGCGATGAGAAGGATCCCGCCGCGCCTGAGGTCGCCCTCGAACGCGACTAGCATCAGACCAAGCGACACGACCAGAACGGCGACGTTGATAACCAACACCAGCACCCAGAAGGTTTCGATAACCTCGTCCGGGGCATCCATCTCGGAGGTGGAGACGCGAGGGATGTCGACTTCGACCGACTGTTCGTCCGGGTCGCCGTCCGACTCGTTTCCGGTCGTCACCTGTGGGATCGTCAACCCGTCACTGTCGGGGTCGTAAAACTCCTCCTCGGGGTCCCACTCCTCGGGCTCGTTCTCGTTCCGGTCGAGTACCACATACGGCCCGATGACCAGCGGGAGCAAAAACGTTCGCTTCGCGACTGCCCTTTCATACGGACTACTGTCAGTCATTTCTGGCGCACCCGCGACCCGCCATATGGGTGCGCCGGTACACAGTGACAGCAGACCGTCTCAGGCCAGATCCTCGAGCGTGAGCGTACGGGAGGTCTCTACCCACGCCAGCGGGTTCTCGGCGTCGTAGAAGACGACGCCGTCGTCGGTCTCGTAGGATTCGATCGTTGCGGTCCCCTCGGGTTCGCTGCTCGGTTCACTCCGATCCGTCGCATCGTCTTTCATGTGGGTGGACACATCGATCACCTGATTTCATGCTATGTGTTAGCAAGTTATAGTTCTTGTTGCTCCTGCAAACCTTCGATACAACATATAAACAGGCCCACTATGGAGAATAAATAATAATTTTTATAGTGGAATAATATTGCTAAAGTCACTATGGCTATGAAACGACGACTGTACGTTCGGGCCCCATTGGGAGCCGCGACCGGGAACCCGAACAGTCACCTCCGACCCGACTGGCCGCAGTTCACCGCAGGCGAGCAGACACAGGTGCGGCTCACCGAAGACGAGATCGTTCGGGAATCCGGCCCGAAACCGGAGTGTCAGCTCTGGGACCCGGTCTACAGGGACAACGTCGGTCTCTGAGTGGATCGTGGTCGCACCGTACACTCCCGTCGTGTCGGTCACAACAGTCGAGCGCTCCCATAGCAGCAGTCGAGCGCACCCCGTGTGACACCGCTCGCGGGCGGGGATTGCAGGGGTTTTTATCCGCCGACTGCAAATCTCGCTATCATGACTGAGGCGGGCCAGACCGGACTCACGGAGTTCGGCGGCGACTCCGAGGAGACCGACGACCGGCCGGCAGAAGAGGCGGTTGCCATCGCCGGTAACGGCGGATCGAACGCCGCAGAGGTGATCGACGTCGTCGAGGAGACCCTCCCCGAACCCGAGGGCGAACTCGAGCTCGCCGTGATGCAGGTCGACTACACGATCGCCGGCTACGGCGACGAGGAGCGACCGATCATGCACGTGTTCGGGCGGACCTCCGAGAACGAACTCGAGCACGTGCAGGTCGTCGGCTTCCAGCCGTACTTCTACGCGCCGACGGAGACGCTCGAGCGACCGCCCGAGGAGCAGTACGACCGGCTCACCGGCAGCGAGGAGTACAACGCGGACGGCGAGCCCTACGAGAGCATTCGGGGCGAGAAACTCACCAAGATCTTCGGCCAGACGCCCCGAGACGTCGGGCAGATCCGGGACGACTTCGATCACTTCGAGGCCGACATCCTATTCCCGAACCGGTTCCTGATCGACAATGACGTCCGGAGCGGCATTCGGGTCCCGGAGCGACGCGCGGACGACGATTCACTGGTCGTCCCCCACACCGAAGTCGAGGCGGCCGATGTCGACGCCGACCCCCGCGTGAACACGTTCGACATCGAGGTCGACGACCGGCAGGGGTTCCCCGAGGACGGCGAGGAGCCGATCGTCTGTCTGACGAGCCACGATTCCTACGACGACGAGTACATCATGTGGCTCTACGAGGCCCCAATCGGCGACGGCGAGATCCCCACCGAAATCGACGGCTACGACCCCATCGAGGGCGCGATCGACCACGAAGTCCGGTGCTTCGAGGAGGAGGAGGCCATGCTCGAGGCCTTTATCGAGTACATCGACGACACCGACCCGGACATCCTCACGGGCTGGAACTTCGAGGACTTCGACGCGCCGTACTTCCTCGACCGCCTCGAGGAACTGTCGGGTCCCCACCACGAGTACGACCTCTCCATCGACCAGCTCTCTCGGGTCGACGAGGTCTGGCGCAGCAACTGGGGCGGCCCGGACATCAAGGGCCGGATCGTCTTCGACCTGCTCTATGCCTACCAGCGGACGGTCTTCTCCGAACTCGACTCTTATCGGCTGGATGCGGTCGGCGAGGCCGAACTGGGCGTCGGCAAGGAACGGTACGCTGGCGACATCGGTGACCTCTGGGAAGGCGATCCGACGAGATTGCTCGAGTACAACCTCCGGGACGTGGAACTGTGCGTCGAACTCGACCGCCAGCAGGAAATCGTCACCTTCTGGGACGAGGTACGCTCGTTCGTCGGCTGTAAACTCGAGGACGCGCCGACGCCGGGCGACGCGGTCGACATGTACGTCCTCCACGAGGCCTATGGGCGGTTCGCGCTGCCCTCGAAAGGCCAACAGGAAGCCGGCGAGGAGTACGAGGGCGGCGCGGTGTTCGAGCCGATCACGGGCGTCAAGGAAAACGTCACCGTGCTCGACCTGAAGTCGCTGTATCCGATGTGCATGACGACGATTAACGCCTCGCCGGAGACGCGGGTCGATCCCAACGAGTACGACGGGGAGACCTACGTCGCGCCGACCAGACCCGAACCGACCCACTTCCGCAAGGAGCCCGACGGCGTCATGCGAGAGATGATCAACGAGTTGCTGGCCGAACGCGAGGAGAAGAAATCCCAGCGCAACGAGTACGAACCCGGTTCCCGGGAGTACGAGCAGTACGACCGCCAGCAGGGCGCGGTCAAGGTCATCATGAACTCGCTCTACGGGGTGTCGGGATGGGAACAATTCCGGCTCTATGATAAGGACGCGGCATCCGCGATCACCGCGACCGGTCGCGAAGTGATCGAGTTTACGGACACCGCCGCAGGCGAACTGGACTACACCGTTGCGTACGGGGACACCGACAGCGTCATGCTCGAGCTCGGCTCCGACGTGTCGAAAGAGGATGCCATCGAGCAGTCCTTCGAGATCGAGGAGTACATCAACGGTCGCTATGATGACTTCGCGAAAGACGACCTGAACGCCGAGGAACACCGCTTCCAGATCGAGTTCGAGAAGCTCTACCGCCGATTCTTCCAGGCCGGCAAGAAGAAACGCTACGCGGGCCACATCACCTGGAAGGAGGGCAAGGACGTCAACAACGTTGATATCGTCGGCTTCGAGTACCAGCGTTCGGATATCGCCCCGATCACCAAGGAGGTCCAGCACCGCGTCATCGAGATGATCGTCCGCGAGGGCGATATCGAAGGCGCGAAGGAGTACGTCAACGGCATCATCGAGGACGTTCTGGACGGTGACATCTCGCTCGAGGATATCGCGATTCCGGGCGGTATCGGCAAGCGACTGGACAACTACGATACCGACACGGCGCAGGTCCGCGGCGCGAAGTACGCCAACCTGTTGCTAGGGACTAACTTCCAGCGTGGGAGCAAACCCAAGCGGCTCTACCTCGACCGCGTCGATCCCTCGTTCTTCGAACGACTCGAGGCGGAAGAAGGGTTCGACGCCCGCACCGACCCGCTCTACGGCGCGTTCAAGCGCGATCCCGACGTCATCTGCTTCGAGTACGAAGACCAGATTCCCGAGGAGTTCGAGGTCGACTACGACAAGATGCTCGAGAAGACGCTGCAGGGGCCGATCGAACGCATCCTCGAGGCACTCGACATCTCGTGGGACGAAGTGAAAAACGGGCAGGAGCAAAAGGGTCTCGACAGCTTCATGTGAGTCGGTCGGTGACGACCTCGAAGCGAGCGCCGCCGTTCGTTTCCGCGATTGCCGAATGACCCCCCACTGTGCTCGAGCCTGTGGGTTTCCAAAACGAAAAATAATCTTCTCAAAATAGGACCGCATCCAATCGAACACGAAAACGTTATGGGGCGAACGCCCCTTGGTCCATACGACAGAATACTATGGCACGCCTCGAACTAAACAACCTGCATGCGGAAGTAGCGGAGGGCGACGAGACGATCCTTGAGGGTGTAAACCTCGAAGTACAGTCGGACGAGATCCACGCCCTGATGGGGCCGAACGGCTCCGGGAAGTCGACGACCGCGAAGGTCATCGCCGGCCACCCGGCCTACGAGGTCACCGACGGTGAAGTGTTGCTCCACCTCGAGGACGAGGAGTTCGGCGAGGACATCGAGATCGATGAGGACCAGCGAACCTGGAACCTGCTCGACCTCGAACCCAACGAGCGCGCCGCGCTCGGCATCTTCCTCGGCTTCCAGTATCCGGCCGAGATCGAGGGCGTCACGATGACGAACTTCCTCCGAACGGCACTGAACGCCAAGATCGAAGAGCGCGAGGAACTCTTCGAGGATGAGGACGGTGAGGAAGTCGAAGACGAGGACGACGGCTTCGAGACCTCGCCGATGGAAGGGAACGTCGACGAGGGCGAGGTCGGCGTCGCCGAGTTCCAGGGGATCTTGCAGGAGAAGATGGAACAGCTGGAGATGGACGAGAAGTTCGCCCAGCGCTACCTCAACGCCGGCTTCTCCGGCGGGGAGAAGAAGCAAAACGAAGTGCTGCAGGCTGCCATCCTCGAGCCCTCGATCGCCGTCCTCGACGAGATCGACTCCGGGCTCGACATCGACCGGCTGCAGGATGTCTCGAACGGGATCAACGCGCTGCGCGACGAGCAGGGCACCGGGATCCTCCAGATCACCCACTACCAGCGAATCCTCGACTACGTCGAGCCCGATCACGTCCACGTGATGCTCGACGGTCAGATCGCAAAGAGCGGCGGGCCGGAGCTCGCCGAGAAGCTCGAGGACAAGGGGTACGACTGGGTCCGCGAGGAAGTCTACGGCACCGCGTAACCGAATTCGACTAGAACAACCGTAATAACGCTGCAGCCGTAAACACAACTACATCAACCAATGAGTTCCGATCAAGACCACCTAAAAGAGACAGACACTGAGGCCCGGTTCGAGTTCAAGAAAGAAGAGAACTCCGCCGTTAGATCCGGGAAGGGCCTGACCGAGGAGGTCATCCGCATGATCTCCGACGACAAGGACGAGCCCGACTGGATGCTCGAGCGGCGTCTTCGAGCGCTCGAGCAGTACCAGAATATGCCGATGCCGTCCGACTGGCCCGGCATGCCCGATCTCTCCGAACTGGACGTCGAAGAGATCATCCCCTACATCCGCCCGGACGTCGACAAGCGCGAAGGCGTCGACGACTGGACGGAGCTGCCCGACGAGATCAAGGACACCTTCGACAAACTGGGCATTCCGGAAGCCGAGAAGAACGCACTCTCCGGCGTCGGTGCCCAGTACGAGTCCGAGGTCGTCTACCAGAACATGCAGGAGCAGTGGGAGGAGAAGGGCGTCATCTTCTGCAACATGGACAAGGCCGTTCAGGAGCACCCCGAAATCCTCAAAGAGCACTTCATGACGACCTGCGTGCCGCCAAGCGACAACAAGTTCGCGGCGCTGCACGGAGCCGTCTGGTCCGGCGGATCGTTCGTCTACGTCCCGGAGGACGTCACCGTCGAGATGCCAGTGCAGGCCTACTTCCGGATGAACTCGGAAGGGATGGGCCAGTTCGAGCACACGCTCATCATCGCCGAGGAAGGCTCTGAGGTTCACTACATCGAGGGTTGTTCCGCACCCAAGTACGGGACCCACAACCTCCACTCGGGTGGTGTCGAGGTCTTCGTCGGCGAGGACGCACACGTTCAGTACTCGACCGTGCAGAACTGGTCGAAGAACACGTTCAACCTGAATACCAAGCGCGCCATCGTCGAGGAAAACGGCACGATGGAGTGGGTCTCGGGCAGCATGGGATCGAAAGTGACCATGCTCTACCCGTGTACGATTCTCAAGGGTCGCGGCTCGACAGACACCCACATCACCATCGCCCTGGCGGGCGAGGGTCAGGACATCGACACCGGCGCGAAGGTCTACCACAACGCGCCCGAGACGAGTTCGACCATCGAATCCAAGTCGATCGCCAAGGACGGCGGCCGCACCAACTACCGCGGCCTCGTCCACATCGCCGACGGTGCCGAGAACTCGAGCACCGCCGTCGAGTGTGACGCCCTGATGTTCGACAACGAGTCCACGTCGGACACCATGCCGTACATGGAGATCGAGGAGTCGAAGGTCGACGTCGCTCACGAGGCGACCGTCGGCAAGATCGGCGACGAGGACATCTTCTACCTCCAGTCGCGCGGACTGGACGACGACGACGCCAAGAAGATGATCGTCGCCGGCTTCATCGAGCCGATCACGGAGGAACTGCCGATCGAGTACGCGGTCGAACTCAACCGCCTCATCGAACTCGAGATGGAGGGGAGCCTCGGATAATATGAGCGCAGGAACACAGGTACACGCCAATCTAACGGACGAACAGGTACGCGAAATCAGCGGCGACCTCGAGGAACCCGAGTGGCTCCTCGAGATCCGTCTCGAGGCCCTCGACGCCCTCGAGGACCTCGACATGCCCGACGTCATCCGGACGCCGGGTCAGGACTGGACGAACCTCCACGAACTGGACTTCGAGTCCCTCGTGGACCCGCTGAACGCAGCAGAAAACAAAGACCAGGTCGGTCCCGACGAGGCCGAGGTCCTCTCGTGGGCCGACGCGGTTCAAGAGCACGAGGACCTCCTGAAGGAACACTTCGGTACCACCGTGGACCCCCAGGAGAACTACCTGACGGCGCTCTCGACCGCCCTCTTCAGCACCGGGACGGTCGTCTACGTTCCAGAAGGCGTCGACGCCGAAGATGTCGCCATCCGAACGGAGCAAAACTCCCGCTCGCTGTTCAACTACACGCTCGTCGTCACCGAGGAATCGTCCTCGGTTACGATTCTCGAGCGCCAGTCTACCGGCGAAGCAGCCGAGGAGCAGTACTACAGCGGCGTCGTCGAAGTCGCCGCGGGCGAGAACAGCTACGTCCAGTACGGCAGCCTTCAGAACCTCTCGGAGGAGGCCTACAACTTCACAGTCAAGCGCGGCGTCGCCGACACCTACGCGACGATCGACTGGATCGAGGGCAACCTCGGTACCCAGCTGACGAAGACCGAGGTCTCGACGACCCTCAGCGGCGATAGCTCGGAAACGCAGATCGTCGGGGCGTTCTACGGCCACAACGATCAGCACTTCGACCTCGACGCGAAGGTCTGGCACCGCGCCGAACACACGACCGCCGACCTCGTCACCCGCGGCGTCATCGACGACGTCGCCCGTTCGGTCTACGAGGGCGTCCAGGACGTCGGCACCGACGCCTGGGACACGAGCTCTTACCAGCGCGAGAACACACTGATGCTAAGCGACGAGAGCGAGGCCGACGCCTCCCCGCAGCTGATCATCAACAACCACGACACCGAAGCCAGCCACTCCGCGACGGTCGGCCAGATCGACGCGGAGGATCTGTTCTACATGACCTCCCGTGGTGTCGACCCACGTTCGGCCCGCAACATGCTCGTCGAGGGCTTCTTCGTGCCCGTCCTCGAGGAGATCGATGTCGACGAACTCCGTGACGACCTCGAGAGTCTGATCGGTGCGCGTCTTCGGCAGCGAGACTAGCGAGGGGCTCGCGCAGCGAGACCCTCGAACGAACAGGGCGCTTTGCGCCCCGTGTATACCGAGACGCCGACCGCTCTCTTTCCGTTCTTCTGTTTCGATCCCGTTCTGACGCCCGTTCTCCGAGACGACTAAGTAACACCGGCCCTCTTGTCACGATATGAGTCTGGGACAGCGTGTCTCGAGCGACCACCAGTTGACCCGATTGCTGCAGATCGGGGTCGTACTGGAGGAACTCGTCGAGTCACGCGCCGCCCACCACATCGAGTCCCTGCCCCCCCAAGAGCGGGCGGAGTTCGACGAGGAGGTGGAGGAGTTGCTCGCCGAGGCGGCCGCCGAGTCGGCCGACCACCGCGAGCGACTCGAGGCGCTGATCGACGATCTCGAGGCTGAAACGGTCGGATACGAGGAGATAAACGCGCTGGTCGACGCCCAGTATGGGCCGCCGGAGGATACGGACGGCGTTCTCTACGATCAGTTGGCGAACGAGGAAACGGCCTACAAGTTTTATGACGACCTGATCGACGCGATCGAGGCGTCGGACGCCGGATTCGCTGTCGATCGGGAGCGGCTACTCGAGACACTGTACAGCATCCGCGAGGAGGAAAAAGAGGGCGTCGAGGAAGTGACCGAGATCATGGAGCACAGAGCATGATCGAGGGACGGACGACCGCGGCGGCCGCTATCAGCGGCTCGCCATCTGATGCCCGTATCGGTTCCCGGGTTCAGTTACACCGGCGCAACACGAACGCGATCCACGGCGGCCCCAGTGGAGGGAGAGCATGAACACCGCAGATCAATATCTCAAAGCGATCTACCTGGCGCAGCGAATCGAGGATGGCCCCGCATCGACCGGGACGCTCGCGGATCTGCTCGAGGTGAGTCCGGCCAGCGTCAACGAGATGGTCGGCAAACTCCAGGACCGCGAACTCGTCGACCACGAGAAGTACAAGGGAGCCAGTCTGACCGACGAGGGACTCGAACGCGCCCACAACGCCCTCCAGACCTACTGTATCATCGAGCGGTTCCTCGCGAACGTCCTCGAGGTCGAGGAGTTTCGCGACGAGGCCCGTGCCCTCGAAAGCGTCATCGACGACACCGTCGCAGAACGGCTGGACACGATCATCGACCGACCCGAGCAATGTCCCGACTGTTTCGACGCCGAAGCGGACTGCTGTGAACTGCTCGAACTCGAGGCCGGCAGTCACGCGGATTAAGAACTCCTTTTTGCTCTCTCAATCCCGTCCGAGTACACCGTATCATTCAAGCGACGGAACCCACGAGACGGCCGATTCGATTCGACAGTCACCGTCGGTCAGGTGCGGTCGGACAGCGTCTGATCACCGAACCGAATGTACCGCCGTCCGATAATCGCCGCAGCAGCGAGTGCAACGACGACCGCCACGCTGAGTCCGATCGGGAACGACCAGGTATCGCCCGACCAGTCGGAGTCGAACACGTCGGCGTAGTAGCTCGCAACCTGCTCGCCGTGGAGCGCGACGAGCACCTCGCGGTTGTTCTCGAGCGAGTTCGCGTTCCAGTTGGCACTGCCGACGATCACGACCTCCCGGTCGATCACCACCCCCTTGGCGTGGATTTTCTCGAATCGGTTGGTATCCTCGACGAGGCGGACCTCGAGCGGAAGGTCCGCTCGATCGGCGACCCGCTCGAGATCCGCCGCGAGGCGCTCGTTTTCATCTGTGTTGTACCACGCTGATCCGAGTAGAATTTTCACGTCAACGCCACGGCGGGCCGCCTCGAGGGTCGCTTCAAGCAACGAGACGTCGGCGGCGATACTGGGCTGAATGACCACGATTTCGTCGTCCGCACCGGCGAGTAGCTCCCGCAGTCGGCCCTCGGCGTTGTCCGGCGCGAGCAGGAGTTCGGCGGAGTCGACGGGGACCGTCGCAGGCTTGTGAGTCGTCGGGAACTCGGACCCGGCGTCGGACGAAAAACCCTGCTCCGTATCATCGACGAACGAGGCGTTCGCCCGGTAGGCGTCGCCCGATACCGTGTCCCAGCCCCGGAAATCGGCTCGAAAAACGCTCGCGAGATCGGTTGCGAGCGTCTCGTCCTCGAGTCGGACGCCCCAGCCGCGGCTGCTCTCGCCGCCGACGCCCGAGGGCTTCCAGTTCTCGCTGGTGACCAGCACGCGGTCGTCGGCGACGGCGTACTTGGGATGGTGATACCGGTAGCGCCCGCTTTCGCCGCCGATGACCCGCACGTCGACTCCGCTGGCTGCGAGCGTCTCGAGGACGCCCTCGGTCGCCGCCGGCGTGCCACCGACGGGGCTCGCCTCGAGGAGCACCGAGATGTCGACGCCACGCTCAGCCGCGTCGACGAGGTCCGCGGCGATCGTCTCCGAGGTGACGGTGTAGCCGGCCAGCAGGAGCCGCTCGTCGGCGTTCCGGATCGTCTCCCGCGGGATCTCGGGGCCGTCGGGGAGGATGAATGCAGTGGCCTCGTCGATCTCGGCGCTCGAGACGGGGAGACAGGTCGCGTCTCGCGGCCACCACTGGCCGTCGCCGTCGCTCTCCGCTGCGGCATCGGTCGACGCCGTTCGGTACCACCGTTCGGCTGCCGGCGCGCTGTCGTAGGAGACGGAATCGATCGTGATCGTCGCATTTCGGAGTTGTAGATTGTCGCCATCGTTCGCGAGCTGAAGGTGACCCCCGAGCCCGAGGACTGGGAGTTCGGTCAGCGCTTTCGTGACGTTCGGGGCAGTACTCACGACGACACGTCCGGTGACCGTCTCGTTCGGGAGTGTCGCCGTCGTATGGCCGTCCGTAAGTGCCAGAGTCTTGAGGCGGGTTTCGGGCGGGACCTCGAGAACGACGAACTCGCCGGCGTTGCCGTCGGTGGTGGGGTTTGGATAGAGGCCGACGATTTGGGGGTTCTTCGTCGTGTCAGTGGCGGTCGAATTCCGCTCCCCTGCTTGAGGCGGACAGGCGAGTTCGGACGGGCTCGGTGTTCCATCCGTGGCTGCTCGAGCGGCGGCCAGTTCGCGCCCCGACGTTCCGTTGGCGACCGGAAACCCGACGAGTATCGTTGCACTGGCAACGAGACAGCAGGCGAGTACGGCGACGAGGGCGGCTCGCCGGAGATCCATCGCTCCGTCTGGCCGCTTTTCCCTACTTAAACTATCGGAGCCAAAGGATTCTGGTCGCGAGTAAATCCGTCCGTAGTGCCGGGGTGCCGAGATTCAGTACTGGTCGTATTGTCCTCCCTGCTATCGGACGATCGAAGCGAAGCAAAAGACGGCTCTCCGAAATTTCGATCGTCAGGCCGCTGGCTCGAGGTCCACGCTCTCGGCTTCGGCCTGCACGAGGTAGGCGCGGTCGTCGTCGTAGTCGGCGACGATCTCGAGGGCGTCTTGGGTGCCGATGCGGTTGAGCGCCCACGCGGCGCTGGCCCGGACGCGATCGGAGTCATCGTCCGCGAGCACGTCCGCGAGCGGCTCGATGGCGCGGGTGTCACCGATCAGTCCCAGCGCGCGGGCGGCCCAGCTCCGGACGTCCGCCTCGTCGGCGACGAGCTGTTGAGCGATCGGTTCGACCGCGTCCGCGGCACCGATTTCGCCGAGGGCGCGGAACGCAGGCTGCTGGAGGTTCGGGTTGGAGTCGACGTAATCGACCAGCGTCTCGACGATCTCCTCGTCGTCGACGCCGATCTTCCCGAGGACGGCCATCGCGGCCTGATCGCGGCGGTTGGCCTTCTGGAGCATCGGGTCGATGGCCTCCTCGGGCCCCATCCGCTCGAGGGCCTCCATGCAGTGTTCTTCCATGAAGTCGGAGTCGAACGACTCGAGGGCGAGCAGGATCTGCTCGACGTTTCCCTGCTTCTCGTGGACCTTGAGCGCGTGCCACTCCGGCGGGAAGTCCTTGACGTGATCGAGCACGTCGTAGTAGCCCTCGCGGCGGAGCTGCTCGCGGATCTCGAGATCGGTCCACTCGGTCGCGTCGTCGATATCGCTCTGTAGATCGTCGGTCGCCTCGAGCAGGCCGGCGATCGTCTCGGCGTCGTCGTCGGCGTCGAGCGCGGCGTCTTCGACGGCCTCACTCGCGTCGTCGAGGGTCGCGTCGAGCTGCTCGGGCACCGTCTCGCCCCGATTGACCAGCGTGACCGAACTCTCGAGTAGCCCGTTCAATTCGTCGAGGAAGCCGTCGACTGCCTCAATCAGTTCGGCCTTGCCTTCCTCCGTCCAGCGGGTTCCCGTGATCGTTCCGCTGGCATCGTTGATCTCGCTCACGACGTCGTCCCCGTAGGGGCCCCGCTGGTCCTCGAGGTCGGACTCGAGGTCCGAGAGATCGCTCTCGATCTCGTCGTACTCCTGTTGTACCTCTTCTTCCGGCGCGGGTTCTTCGTCTTCGTCCGCCTCGTCCTCGTCGATTTCGGGCGGCTCCGGCACCTCGATGCTCTCGAGTTCGGTCCGGAACGACTCGAGGTCCGCCTCGACCACGTCGAGGTCGTCCTCGGTCTCGGCCGCCTCGAGGGTCGAATCGAGTCCCTCGAGATCAGCGGCCAGTGCCTCGAGTCGTCCGCGGATCTCCTCGAGGTCGGCGGGCTGCTCGTCGTCGCCCGGTTCGTCCTCGACGGCCCCGCCGTCACCGTTCGCCTCGTCCTCGCTCATCGTCCCACCTCGAGGCGACGCCGACGCGTGACAGTGTACATATCCTACGGTCGTGTCAGCACGGCCCTAAGCGTTTCCATGCACGTCGACCTCGCCGGTTCGCTCGGCGTCGCCCCAGTACAGCCAGGGGCTGAGCACCATGTACGCCAGCCCGAGTGTCAGGAGGGCGTACGGAAAGGTCCGACCGACGAAATCGGGAACGAGGATCGCGAGGGCGTGGATGACGCCCATGATAGCAGCGTCTCGAGCCAGCAGGTCGGGGTACTGGATCCGCGAGACCATCAGATAACAGAACGCGCCGGTGATCGCGAGCACGAGCCACGGCTGGGTCTCGCCAGCGAGGATCGCTGCACCGAGGATTGTCGCGGCCAGCGTCGTCTGAACCCCTTCCGTGTAGCTACCGGAGATGTCGTAAGCGGTGTACATTCCGAGTCGGGTGACGGCCATCGCGACGAACAGCGCACAGACCGTCGTCACGAGCAGGAGTTCGGGGGCGACCGCGCTGAAATCGATCTCGAGGCCCTCGGTGACGACGACGAAAGAGAGAACGGCGGGTGCGACGGCAAAGGAGGCAACGTCGGCGAGCGAATCGAGGTACGGGCCGGCGTCCGTGCCGCCATAGCGGCGTGCGAGGATACCGTCGAGGCCGTCCGCGATTGCCGCCAGGAGGATCAGCCGGGCTGCCAGATCGATGTCGACGACCGCGACGACGACCGCGACGAACCCCAGTGCGGCGTTGGCGATCGTCACCGCGTCGGCGACGCCGAGCCGACCGACGAACCGGGGGAGCATATGCCCGGAATCGACGGGGAGCTACCTTACGTGTTTTCGTTTCCAGAGCGTTCCCACATTCGAGGATTGAACCGGGGCGGTTATACCGCAACTCTCCTAACGATTGCGTATGCACCGGCGTGCCTATCTCGCTGCCGTCGGAACCGCCGCCTCGACCGGCCTCGCGGGCTGTTCGTCCGCGCTCAGCGTCCTCGAGGACGACCCCTGTACCGGCGACGACTGCCACATCGGGATGAACCGCACCGAGTTTCTCCCAGTAGAGTACGAGGTGTCCGTCGGCGACACGGTAATCTGGAAAAACACGAGCGAGGCCGACCACACCGTCACGGCCTACGAAACGCTCATTCCGGACGACGCCGAGTATTTCGCGTCCGGCGGCTACGAGAGTCAGGCGGCCGCATACGACGCCTGGGACGACCGCGGCGGCCGACTCGGGACGCGAGAGACGTTCGAGCACACCTTCGAGATCCCTGGCACGTACGAATACTTCTGCATTCCCCACGAAGGGGCCGAAATGACGGGCGAAATCGTCGTTTCGGAGTGACGGCCGCCAAGGGCCGCCGGCTCGAGCCTCGCGGACTACTTTTATCCCCTTCCGGTCGAACTATTCCGTTGGAATGATCGTTATTCACGCGAGTTTCCCGATCGACCCTGACCGGCGCGACGACGCGCTCGAATTGATCAAGGAACTCGTCATCGAGTCACAGCGAGAAGACGGGATAATCGACTACCGGGCGACCACGGACGTTTCCGATCCGAACCTCGTCCGCTTTTTCGAACAGTATGAAGACGAGGCGGCGTTCGGCGCACACTCCCAATCAGACCACTTCCAGGAGTTCTCCGCGGCGTTACCGGAACTGCTCGCCGGTGAGCCTACGGTGACCCGATTCGACGTGGAGTCGGCCGAAGAACTCGAGCTTTGAGAGGAACTCGAAGTCGGACAGCAGTGGCTGGAAACGGGCACGGTGATCGGAACGCGTCCGCTCGTTCTGGATCGGCCGTTACACGATCGCCACGGTACCGGTTGGCCTCACACTCACGCTCGGCCGAGAGTCGCGTTCCCGATTTTCGAGCGGTCGATCGCCTCGAGCAATCGGTCTCCGGTCGAGAACCGGTCGCAAACCGGCCGTCTCATTTATGATATTCCGGCAGAATGTGTTCGTGTGAGTAACGGTTCTCAATCGGAACGCGCCGAGCAGTTTCGTGCTCTCCACGAAACCACGCGCGAGATGATGGCAGGTGAGACGCGGGAGGCGGTCGCGGATATCGCTATCTGTGCGGCGTCGGATATTCTCGGGTTCAGTGCGAACGCGATTCATTTCTATGAGGACGAGCGCGGTCTCGTCCCGGTCGCTGCGACCGACAGGACGCGCGAAATCATCGGGGACGTGCCCGTGTTCGCCGAGGGGGAGAGTATCGCGTGGCGCGTCTATCGGACCGGGGAGGCGGCGATCGTCGAAGACGTCCACGCAGATCCCGACGTTTACAACCCGCAGACGCCGATTCGAAGTGAAATCCACCTCCCGCTCGGCACGCACGGAACTTTCATCGCGGGCTCTGAAACCCCGAGCGAGTTCGACGCGGCCGAACTCTCGCTGGGACAGGTGTTCGCCGCAAATATCGAATCGGCGCTCGAGCAAATCGAACGCAAGCAGGAACTGCTACGACAGAACGAGCGTCTCGAGGAGTTCGCCGGCGTCGTGTCACACGATCTCCGAAATCCGTTGACGCTCGCGCAGGGGTATCTCACCCTCGCGCGCCAGGAGGGGCTGCCGGAACAGTTCGACCGGATCGAAGAGGCTCATGATCGGATGGAACGAATCATCGACGACGTGCTCTATCTCGCTCGGGAAGGGGACGCTATCGGGGAGACTGAAGCGGTTTCCCTTTCCGCGGCGATCGATGCGGCGTGGACCATCGCGAGCGACGAGTCCGTGCCCGCGAATCTCGTGATAGCGGACGATATCTGTGCGGTGAACGCGGATTACGGCCGTCTCTGTCAACTGCTCGAAAATATCTTCCGGAACGCGATCGACCACGCTGGCCCGGACGTGACAGTGACAGTGGAACGGACCGAGTCGGGGTTCGCAGTCGCGGACGACGGCCCCGGAATTCCCGCCGCGGAGCGTGACCGGGCGTTCGAACGCGGCTACTCGACGCGAGAAGCGGGTACCGGATACGGTCTCCACATCGTCGCCGAAATCGTCGCGGCTCACGGCTGGGACGTTCGAGTGACCGAGAGCGACGCGGGCGGAGCACGGTTCGAAATCTCTGACACCGATTTAGCCTAACGCACCTCGATACGCGCGGTTAGATCCTCCGCAGCAACTACTTTCGGAGCGACTGCGACGCTCTCGAGTTCGCCATCGGTGGTCCGTCTCGATGCGCCCCGCGATCGCTGCGGCTCTCGGTCGCCGTGAGCGGTGCGGGGTCACTCCGAATCCTCGAGCGGATAAAAACGGCGTGTCAGCGAGAACCGATCGATTTCGCCGTCGAAATCAGTCGTCCGCAGCGACGTCTTCGTCGTCGACGTCGACCGCGGTCGCTTCCTCTTCGGCGACTTCCTCGGGGTGTGCCTCGAGGGTAGCCTTCTGGATCTCGACGCGGCGAAGCGGGTAGATTGTCTTGGATTCGCCGTAGATCGCGGAGGAGAGATGTCCCTCGACGACGCTGTCGATGATCTCCTCGAAGGAGCGTTCCTCGGCGGCGTCCTCGATCATCGCGACCATCTGCTCACGGATGGCCTTCTCCTGGCTCGCGTCGGCCTTTTTCGTCGTGAAGGCGACGGGCTGGATCTGGACGCGGTAGTCGTCCGTCGTGAGGACGGTGACGTAGGCCTCAATCTTCGAGGCACCGCGGCGGACGAGCGAGCGCAGGTAGTCCCGCGTCAGGGAGTGTTCGACGAACTCCGTGTACGCGCTGTCGCTCCCCACGTCGGTGATCTTGAAGGTGAGCTTCGTGTTGTTCTCGCTGGCGTTGTTGTTGAGGTCGCCGAGCGTCGTTTCGATGGTTCGGTCGTAGACCTTTTCCGGTTCGTCAGCGGGGGTTTCGCCGAGTTCCTGGCGGTCGAACTGCTCGGGTGCCAGGACGGTGTACCACCGCTTCTCCTGTTTCGCACGTGAAACTGATCGTTCACTCATTGTGTTGTATCGTGTGTTGAGTCGCTACCGCGTTCGGACACAGGTCCCGTGTCCGTCGGTTCCGCGTGCTGTACTGTCCGTGCCTGCAACATCACGTCGATCGCGACCTCGAGGTTGACGACGTAGTCGTCGACCGTCGATCGGAGGCCGCTCGTCGTCTCGCGGTCGATCCGCGTGACGATCGTGCCCGCCGTCCCGTCGGTCGCGTCCGCTGGCGTCTCGTCGCCTGCGGCGTCTGCCGTCGTCTCGTCGTCATCCGCGTCTGTCGTCTCACCGTCGCGCTCGACGGTCGTCGACATCTCGTCGGTGTTGTCCGGGCTGAGCGCCCGCGCGATGAGGGCCGCGTCCTCGTGATCCGTCCTGATCGTCGCGCGTCGACTCATCGGAACTCCCTCACTGCCGCGATGATCGCCGATTCGTCCACGTCCGGGTCGTATCGAAGGTAGCCGCGTCGGTGGCCGACGTCGTACTCGACGGCAGTGCCGGCGTCGGCAGCCGTCTCCGAGTCCGCGTCGGTCGCGCCGGTCTCGAGTTCGCGAGCGACGCCCTCGACGGTCGCACCGAGGGGGTCGGCGTCGCGGGTCGCGATGGCCGCCTCGCCGTTTCCGTCATCGGACTGCGTCCGATTGCTCGAGGGACCGTGTCCCTCGTTGACGGCGAGAACGGCCGACTCCGGCGACCGGTAGGCCGCCGCAATCTGCGCGACCGCTTCGACGGGACCGTCGTCGATCCCGACGACGAACAGGCCGTCGTAGCGTCCGGTCGAGGCGTCCGCGAGTGCAGCGTGAGCGCGGCGTCCGTGCTCGCGCCAGGCATCGAGTGCCGCCTCGCGGACGTCGTGTCCCATCGCGAGCGCCGTTCCCGTGCCCGGTTCGGTTCGGGCCAGGGCCTCGAGCACGTCGGCGAAGCCGCCGAGCGTCGCAAAGGGGCCGTCGGGCGTGGCGAACGGCCGTAGCGTGCGTCCGATCGACGACGCGGCGGCGTCGGCCGCCCCGTCAGAACCGACGACGTCGAGTGCAACCAGCGAGCCGATCGCACGGTGATCGTCCGCATCGAAGTTGGCGGGGTCGCCATCGGTGGCGTCCGCGAGCGCTTCGCGCGTTGCGTCGGGATCGCCCGACCACGGTGCGTGGAGGCGTGTCGAGTACGCGAGTCCGTCGACCGGATCGGCGGTCGGCACCGCGACGCCCGGTCGCTGTTCGACGAGGCCGCGTTCGTGCGCGGCCTCGAGGAGCCACTCGCTCTCGCCGGCACCGGGTTCGCTCCCGCCGGCGACGACGCCGGCGAGTGCGAGCACCGGATCCGGCGTCGCACCCATCCCGCGGACGAGATCGACGGCTTCCAGCGTCGCCGGTCGACTCGCGGCCGCGAGCCGGATGAAATCGTCCGTTTCGGCCGCGTTGGCGGCGCCGACGAGGATCGTGGCGTCGTCCTCGCCGCTCGAGGCCGGGACGCGCTCGGATCGCTCCGCGATCGTTTGGCCGACGGTCACCTGGTACGGCGTCTCGCGCTCGGCGAGGGCGCTCGCGAGGAGGCCGCTCGCAGCGAGTGCGTCGCCGTCGGCGCGGGCGATCAGGCGGACGAAGCCGGCGCTCTCGAGTGCGCTCGTGGCGGACGCCGGCTCGGCGGATCGACCCTCGGTGGACATGCGGTTTATTCGTCCTCGAGCTCGAGCAGCTCGGTCGCGACCTCGTAGGAGTACTGGAAGTCGGGCTCGATTTCGTCGCCGCGGTAGTACTTGACCAGGCGGCGAACCTTCGCTTCGGTGTTCTGCAGGGCGCGCTTGTTCTGGAAGTCCTGCTGGTTCTCACGGACGTGCTCGCGCAGGCGCACGGCACGGATCATGAGGTTCCGGAGATCTTCGGGGAACTCCGATTTCGCGTCGTTCTCCTCGAGGATCTCGGTAATCTTCTTCCCGGTCGCCAACTTGACGTCCGGGACGGGCGTGCCGGTGACGCCTTCGTCACGCAGCTTCATCCCGATCTGACTGGGATCGTGGCCCTGTTCTGCCAGTTCGACGACTCGGGCTTCGATATCGTCCGAGTCGACGTCGCTCCACTCCGGCGGTTCGTCTGCCGACGGCTTGTCCGAACCGGACGAGCCGCGACGGCGGGTGTGCATTCGTGCCATTGGTTGAGGATAGGAATCGCACTGACCGCGAGTGTCGTCTGTCGAGCGACAGTCACTGCTCCCGCGTCGGGAGTTGCGCTGTCCGACAGTACGTGGCTCTCGCCGTGCACTTCCGCAATCCCAAGCCACCCGAAAGAGGGGGTGACGCAGTCGGATTTGCGGCCGTGCGCTTCCCACTACCGCTTCCGTCGTCGGGGACTAAAGCGTTTCTACATCGACACCACAGTCGTCGGGCGGATGGGGAGTCCGCCGCGGCTGCCGCGGGGCTGCCGGTCAGAGCAAAATCGCGAAGACCAGCACGGAGAGCCCGATCATGGCGGCGGCGTGTTTCGTGCCCGCTCCGACATCCCCGGTGCTCAACTGGCCGGCGATTAACCCCGAGAACGTCCCCTGAACGAGGGTCGCGTGGTAGAAGAGCATGGCGTAGGCGTCGGCACTGACCTGAGAGAACCCACCCAGTCCGCTGATTCCGGAGCCGGACGCGGCGGGCAGCTCCGCACCGCCGGTCGGGAGGTTCGGGATTAGATACCCGGCGAGCACGGCGATGATGAACAGGAAGACCAGAAACGAGACGTAGACGACCACCATGTACTCGACCATCGCCTGCTTGCGCTCGCGCTCGAGACGTCGATCCGCCGCCGCTTGCCGCGCGGCGATTCGGAGGGTGGTCTCGAGGTTGCCGCTGGCCTTCATCGACTCGGTGAGCAGGGTGACGACCCGGGAGATCGAACGGGTGCCGACGCGCCCCTCGAATCGGCCGAGCGCCGTCTGGAGATCGGCACCCCACTGGATGTCGTTCCAGATCCGGTCGAGTTCGGGACCGAGCGGCCCGAGATCGGACCCTCGAACGCGGCCGATCGACGCGACGATCGACAGGCCGGCCTCGTTGACGCTGGCGAGTCGATCGAGCAGATCCGGAACCGCGCCTTCGATCGCCGCGAGCCGGCGACGGTGGAGTTCGTAGGCGATCGCGAAGATGGTCAGGACTCCGAAAGCCCCGACGGCGATGGTGTCGTCGACCGCAGTCGCGTCGAACCCGCCCTCGAGCGCCGTCGGAAGCTGACCGACCAGTGCTCCGAGCACGATCGGGACGGTAATCGCGAGCGTGAGCGTCGGCCGCTCGACGAGCGTTCGAATCGGGTGGCCGAACCGATCGCGGACCCCGGCCAGCAGGCGGTAGTACCGCACCCGTTCGACGTTCGGGTGCGGAATCGGGGTCGGTCCGGGGGCGGCGCCCTCGTCCGGTCCAGTCCCGCCGTCGGCCCGTCGTTCGACGCCGGACGGGACCGCGTCGACTGACGTGGTGTCGACGGCGGGTGATTCCCCGGCGACCTCGCTGCTGGGGTCGAGCTTGTCGGTCACCGTGCTCAGATACACCATGAACCCGACGTTCGCCAGGGGCAAGACGAGGTAGACGAACAGCCGTAACTGTCCGAACGTGTCGTCGCCAGCGATCCCCATGACGACGAGAATGGTGATCAGAAAGAGCGGCCCCGCGACCAGCACCGTGACATAGGCTTCGGCCAGCGTCCCGAGCAGATCGAGAGCGCTCTCCTGCTGGGATTCGGCGTCCTCGCGGTAGTCCTGATACTGTCGCTCGAGGAACGGCGAGAGTCCCTGCCCGCTCTGGAGGACGCTGACGAGGTTCTCGGTGAACTCGCGGAACTGCGGGCTGGGCGAGCGCCGCCCCATCGTCTGGAGGGCGGTGATGACGTCGGTGCCGAACGTGTCCATGCTCCGGAGCGCAACCGAAAACTCCGCGGCGGCCTCGC
Organism: Natrinema sp. H-ect4; assembly: GCF_041894845.1. NCBI lineage: Archaea > Methanobacteriati > Methanobacteriota > Halobacteria > Halobacteriales > Natrialbaceae > Natrinema > Natrinema sp. H-ect4. The sequence continues at coordinate 277,274 of NZ_JBHDYC010000002.1, read as the reverse complement.
CGTAGGTGTCTTGCTGATCGGCGACGACGCGGACGACCACCGGGAACGCCATGCCGCTCCGCGAGAGCGCGTAGATAAAAGCGACCAGCGCGGGTAACCCTGCCTCGATCCGTCGGGCGCGGGCATCAGCGACGTACCCCGGATACCACCACCGGAACCAGTAGGCGGCGTAGCCGGCCACGGCCCCGAGCGTGAGCGCGGAACCACAGAAGAGGACCACGAGTTCGACCAGCGACAGGGACGGGAGCCCGCCCATGGCCGCGAGGAACCCGAGCGGGTCCGGGAGCGCCGCCCGAAGCGTGTCGGGATCGATCGAGAGGAGAACGAGGAGGCCCCAGATCGCGTAGATTCCGAGAATCGAGCCGGCGACGGCGGCGATGGCGGCGTACAGTAGCGTCTTCGACCCGTAATCGCGGCCGGTCGTCGGAACCCGTGCGGCTCGTAACGCCGCTTGCCTGTCCGGGCGCTCGCCGCGGACCGAATCGACAGTGCTCCCGAAGAGCCGGATCGCGATCCGACTCAGGGCTCGATCGACGCGGTCGGCGTATCTGGCGATCACGACCAGTGCACAGAGCATCACCGCGAACGCCAGCGGACCGACGGTGACGAGCCTCATCCGTCTCGAGCGTCGTCGGTCTCAGTTCGGGCCGATTCGTTGACGCTTCCCGGATCGAGGCGGGTGGGAGCGCTCTCGTCGTCACCGGTCGGATTATCGACGGTCTCGTCCGCAGCATCGTCAGCCCGGTTCGTCGCATCGTTCACGTCGTCCGCAGCAACAGCCATCTGGCCCGCAGCAATGTCTACATCGTCCACGTCGTCCGCAGCAACGTCTACAGCGTCCGCAGTCTCGTCCGCGATCGTCTCGAGGATCCGATCTGGGTCGCTGTAGTACTCGTTGACGAGCGCAGTAAAGCGCTGATAGTCGTCGATACCGTTGGCCTGTAGGTACTCGAGGAACCGCTTTCGGTTCGCGAGTTCGGTCAGTAGCTCCTGTTGGCTCCAGCCGCGTTCGTCCCGGATCTCCGAGAGGAGCTTGCTGCCGGCGCTCCGAAAGCTGTCGGTCTCGCTGTTCCACGTGTAGGCCATCGAGTAATCGAGTTCGCCAGTTCGCTGGTCGACGCCTTCGATTTCCGCGAGAACTTTGTTCCGGCGCACGCGCTGATCGCCCGTGCGTGTCAGCGTCTGCACCGCGAGCACGTCGAGGCTCTGGACCATCGACCGGGGAACGTTGATCGGCTCGTTCTCGAGCCGGTTGATGGCCGTCTGCACCGAATCGGCGTGCATCGTCGAGTACGTCGTGTGGCCGGTGTTCATCGCCTGAAAGAGCGTCATCGCTTCCTCGCCACGGACCTCGCCGACGACGATGTACTCGGGGCGGTGTCTGAGCGCGGATCGCAACAGGTCGTACATCGTCACGTCGGTTCCCTCGTGAACTCGCTCGCGCGTGATCGAGGAGAGCCAGTTGTCGTGAGACAGCTGGAGTTCGCGGGTGTCCTCGATCGTCACCACCTTCGATCGAGGCGGGATGAACATCGAGATGGCGTTCATGCTGGTCGTCTTCCCCGATGCGGTGCCGCCTGCGAAGAGCAGGCTCTTGTTGTGTTCGATCGCGAGCCAGAGGTAGGCCAACTGTTCGATGTCGAACGTGCCGTACTCGAGCAGATCGATCGGCGTGAACGGTTCGTCAGCGTACTTCCGGATCGTAAAGGCCGAGCCACGCGGCGTCACCTCCTCGCCCAGCGCGAGTTCGGCCCGGGAGCCGTCGGGCAGGGTCGTCTCGACCATCGGGTCGCCAATGGAGATGTGTCGGCCGGAGTGTTGGGCCAGTCGGACGACGAACCGATCGAGCGCGGACTTCTCGAAGGAGACGTTCGTCGCGATGTCGGTATACTCGTCGTGGTAGACGAAGAGGGGCAACTCGTAGCCGTCACAGGAGACATCCTCGACGTGCGGATCGTGCATGATCGGGTCGAGCCGGCCGTACCCCCGGAAGTCCCGGTGTATGAAATAAAACAGGCGGTAGAACGTCGCCGTGTCGATCTCCGCCCCGTAGCGCTCCAGAAATTCTTGGATCGTCTCCCGGAGCAGCGACTCGACGTCGTCGCCTTCGTTCTCGCGGTACAACAGCGGATCGCGGACGTCTTCGAGCAGCGTCTCGAGCAGGACCGCCTCCGCATCGCGGAGCGTCGGTTCGACGGTCCGGTACCGGTGTTCGCTGGCGTCGTGGTCGTAGCCGATCGAGACGAACGAGAACGGCGCGTCGACCCAGTAGCGGTCGATCTCCTCGAGCCCCTGGGGGCCGTCGAACGTGACCAGCGGACCGTGACTGCCTGGCTCGTAGGCGCCAATATCGACGGTTGACCCCCGGAGGGTCTCGACGACCCGTCGGAGCGTGCGCCGAGCGGCGTCGATCGTCGACTCGAGTCGGTCGCCGGCGGCTACATCCGAACCGTCGGTGTCAGTAGCCGCGGAATCATCGGACAGGCGGGTGTCGGCGTTGCTCTCGCCGTCGGTTCTCGCTCCGCCCGAGCCGTTGTGATCTGAGGAGTCCATCGATCGCGGGTTTCGTGACACGTCCGGACGCGACTGCCATAAAGGAGACGGCCGACCGACGTGTAGATTGCCCGCTTCGAGTCAGTGTGATGAATCACCGTGCTCACGATACCGTGGCGAATTGTCAACCACTATCGATGAATTGCGCTTCGAATTACGGCCGCTTACATAATTTGCCGTGCGTTACGTTCATACCGTGGGAGTCCGAAGCAACGGGTACGGAATGAGGCGCGAGCACTTCACGTTAGATGTCACTCATATTGACTGGGTCGAGACCGGCGGCGAACCCAAAAAGCCCGTGGTATCGATCGATTTCACCGGCCCGGCGACGATGCTTCGCGAGCGCCTGACCGGTCCCGGCGGCGACGTTCTCGAGGCGAGCGAAACGGACGTTGCCCTCCGATTACAGGGGCCGCTGGCTGACGACACTGCGGGGGTAGTGAGCGTCACTAATCGCATTACCGGCGAGTTCATTCTCGAACTCAACGAGGACGCCGCCGACGTCCTCCAGTTCATTCAGGCCGCGCGCGGGTACGGCGATGCCGCTGACGACGAGGGCCGGTACGCGGTCGAGATCACGCTCGATGGTGACTCGTTCGTCGACTACGAGAAACGAACGTTTCTCGTCTACGACGACGAGGGGAGCCTGCTCCGGCAACACAGTCTCATCCCCAGCGGCGTCGAACTCTGAGCGTCGAGTCAGGACTCCTCCCCCCCCTTTCGTCTTCCAGCGGCCCTCGCCTGTCTGTTCGAATCTGTCGTTCGAGACCCGTTTCTGTAGGCCGTCCCCGAATCGGTTTGACACGGCTGCTTTCATCTACACGATCGCTTTCGATTGCACAACCGTTTGCTCTCACCAGAATCATCGATCCGAATAGTCACGTTGATTGATGTTCACATGCGAGTCAGGGCTATGGCTACCAGGAGACGGATCGCGACGTACTGTGGGTTCGCCGGGCCGATCGTCTCACTGGGAGCGATCATGCTCGCCACGATCGTTGCACCGCCCGAGACGTTCACGTGGCACGGACGGGCGCTTTCCGATATGGGTCGATACGGCGCGCCGACGTTTCTCCTGTTCAACGGTGGACTGATCGTCGGCGGGCTGCTCGGTTTCCCCTTCGCGTGGCGGCTGTGGCTCGAGAGTCGAAACAGCCTCGAGCGCGTCGGCGTCGCGCTACTCGCGGTCGCCGTCATCGGGATGATCGGCGTCGGGATCTTCTTCCTCGAACATACGACCCTCTACCTCGAGACGAGTTTGCACGGCCTCGCGGCACTGACCGTGTTCGGCGTGGCCCCGTTTGCGGGGTGGATATACGGTACCGGTGCGGCGCTGGCCGGCGATGGCCGTCTCGCGGTCGCCTCGTTCTGGCTCGGAATCGTCCATCCGGTTGCGTGGCTGGGCTGGCTGGTGTCCCTCGGCGGCGCAATCGATACCGGGACGTGGTTCGCGGTCCCAGAGTTCGTCGCTGCCCTCGCGTTCGGCGGCTGGATCCTCTCGCTGGCACTCACCGTCTATCGTCGGGCTGACAGCGAACCGGACGTATCTGCCCACTGAGCGCTTCCGGTCGTTAGTGCGACCGTCGGCCACACAACGCTTAAATCGAAACCGTTCTTACACGTGGGTATGCATAAAGACGAACTCCTCGAGCTTCACGAAGAACTCGTCGTCATCATGGAGTACTTCTCGGAGCGCGAGGAGGTCGACGAGACGCTGTTCGACCACTACCGACAGCTCGATGTCGACCCCTCGCACGTCCACAAGTCAAAGAGTGAACACAAACACGCGGTCTTCGTCCTCGGCAACGCGCTCGCGAGCGCCATGAGCGAAGACGAGTTCTCGAGCGCCGGTCGGATCGGCAAGCGGATGAAGGAACTCGCCGAGGACGCAGAATCGAAGATATAGAAAATAGCGCGGTTGTCTAGGCGAAACGTATTTGGTGTGGTTCCCGCTTGTTGACGTATGGACTCGCGCACGCAAGAGCGCGTCGAGGAGTGGGACTCCCGCCCATTCAACGGCGGTTTCGACGGTCTCTCCGATCTCGCTGATGGTGATTTCTCCGGTGCAGTATCGGCGACGGGCACGTGGCTCTTTATGCTCAACGGCCGCATCGTCGGCGTCATCGATGGCGACATTGCGGACTTCGAGACTGCCTCGGGCACTCGGTACGAGGCCCCCCACCCGTCGCTCCCCTTACTCTGTACGATGGAAGAACGGGGCGGCGAGCCGCGGGCGAAATACTATACGAACGAGACACCGCTTCGCGAGGTCGACGGCACGCTGCAAAGCGGTTCGTTCACCGGCTACATCGAACTGAGTGAGAACGTACTCAGCGGCGACTACTACGCCGTCTACTACGGCGGTCGCCGCATGGCCGCGGCCTACATCGGCAACGCCGAACGGCTGCACACCGGGGACGATGCCTTCGAGCGAGCGGCCGACGAGGTCGGCATCTACGCAGTCACCGACGTTGAGATCGATGTCGTCGACGTTCCGGAGACGGCCGACGCCGACACCGGCTCGAGGTCGGAGACGGATCCGACAACGGACGCCGAGACGGTTGACCCACCCGTCGACGCGGGCGCTGCCGACCTGTCCCCGGCTCCCGATTCGGCGTCCGATCCGACCACTGACTCAGCTACTGACTCACCGACTCCGTCGATCGACCCGATCGACGTCTCGGACACTGACCCAGTCGCCACCGACGACGCGGCCGGGAGCGACGCGATCGAAGATGCTGCCGACGACGAGCCGACGCTGTCCTCGGAGATCGACCTGACGGGGGAGGCGACTGGTATCACGACGACCGACGAAAGCGAAACGGAGTCGGAGTCGGCCACTGCGGGCATTACCGATTCGGGGCTGTCCGTCGATCTCGATCCGGCCTCTGATCCGGACGAGACCGCTGCGGACAACGAACGCTCCCCAGCAGAGCAGGACACGCGCGCGGAGACCGAGTCGACAGCGTACGCGGATCCCGACACCGGATCCACTGGATCGATCGGCTCCAAATCGGAGTCGGAGTCGACACCGGCGGAGTCGGGAGTCGAAGGGTCGTCGGCCGAGGAGGGTACCGCGCCCGATCCGACGGACGCGGACAGCACTGAGAGCGAGCCGTCGACGACCACGGAGACGACTACAGCGTCCACCGAGACAGTCGTAGAACCGACCGAAACTGTGGATTCCGCTGAGGTCGACGGCGCCGACACCGATGATCCACGACCGACATCGGACGACGGGTCCGCTTCGAGTCCCGACCTCGCGGAGGTCGAGGCGGCGGCCGAGGAACTCGATCAGAATGATATTTCCTGGGTCGATGAGGACGACGCGGACGAGGACCGTGGGGCGGACGAGGACGAGACATCGGCAATGGAGTCGTCCGACGCCGACCCCGCAACCGCGGGCGAGGAGGCGAGCGCGGAGGACGGCCTCGAGGAACAGTTCGAACGGGAAGAAGAGTGGCGCGAGACGCGACGCATTCCCTCGATCGATCCGGAGAACAGCGAGGCGGTTTCCGACTCGAGTGCGGGCGGACGCGAGGCGAAACTGGATCGATCGTCGCCGGACCCATCCTCGTCGGAGCAGTCGTCGAACCCGGCCGACACGAGTACGGCCGACGCCCCGTCGAACGACGATCGAGCGGGCTCGAAGGACTCGGCGGCCGAGACGTCGGAGACGTCGCCCGCAGCCGCGTCCGGGTCGCGAACGGGACGATCCCAGGACCCAGAGTCGGCGCGTTCACGGAGTGAGGCCGCCGACGCGACCGACCCGAGCGACGAACGGGTCGTGGCCCTCACCGAGAAGGTTGAGACGCTACAGGAGCACCGCGACGCGCTCGTCGCGAAAGCCGACGAACTCGAGGCCGAACGCGACCGGCTGCAGTCGAAAAACGAGGATCTCTCCGGGACCGTCGAGCGGCTCCAGGCGCGGATCGAGGAACTCGAGACGGAACTGCAACGCGCCCGCCAGCGCGAGGTCAGCGAGACGGAAACCGGAGCGAGCGCGGGCACCCAGCTCTCGGCCCAGCAGGCGCTCTCGGGGACGAACCTCTTCGTTCGGTACGGGTCGAAGAGTCAGCCGACCCTCGAGACAGCTCACAGCGGCAACGCGGATCGCAGCGAGGTCGCGTCGAACCTCCGACTGGAACACCACACCGGGTTCGATTCGACCGACGCCGCCGTCGACGGGACGCCCTACGAGGAGTTCCTCGAGTCGACGATGGAGTACCGGTTCGTCGACTGGGTCACCGAGATGCTGCTCTACGAGATCCGCGACACCGGCAACGCGGATGGACTGGGCGACCTCTACGACGCGATTCCGCGGATCGACCGGGCCGAACTCGGCGCGACCATCTCGCTCGCGGACGACGAGACCGAGGACGTGCCCGATCAGGTCACCTTCGATGTCGTCGCCTACGACAAAATGGGGAATCCGCTCGTGCTGGTCACGCTCAACGACTCGCGGGAGCCGGCGACGCAGGAACTCCTCGGCGAACTCGAGGAAGCCGCGTCCGCAGTGAAGGCGAACTATCCGGATCTGGCGGCCGCGATCGCCGTCACCTCGAGTTACTTCGAACCCGGCGCGCTCGAGGTGGCCGAGCAGGCCACGAGCGGGGGCTTCCTCAGCCGGGGCTCGAAACTGAGTTACGTCAACCTCTCACGGAAGAACGGCTACCACCTCTGTCTGGTCGAGTCCCGTTCCGAAGGGTTCCACATGAACGTCCCCGAGCTGTAGGTCGTCGCCGTCGAATCCGGTCCGGTTTTGTCGTCGATAGCAGTTCTCACCATCGTACCGACGGTGCCTACTACTGATCCACCAAATCGGCCGCGGTGGCTCTCTCGGCGCAGCGACGCTCTGAGAGGGACAGGTGCGCTATAGTGGCCGCTGTCCGACAAAAAACGGCGGGAAGAAGTGTAGTTCGTCGGCGACGCACCGGCTGGTGGCTGCGGGGTCGGGCGACGGCGTCCGAACCGGACGCGAGACTAGCCTTCGATCTCTGCGACGTCTTCGATCTTCATGCCGTCGAGCTTCTCGACGATTTCGTCGAGTTTGCCGTCGAGTTCGTCGACGAACTCGACGGTGCGCTCGGTCTTGATCGCTCCCTGACTCGAGGGCTCGATCAGGTTCTCCTCCTCGAGGACTCGAAGCGAGTAGCGGACCTTGTGGTGGGGGTATCCCGTCTCGTTCGACATCTTGACGATCCCGATCGGTTCGTTCTCGATAACCATCTTCAGGACCTGCAGATGACGTTCCAACATATCGACTTCCTTCTCAAGTCGGTCTATCATGGCATTTGTTAACTTGTCTTTGGGCCTTTTAAAAGTTCCCCTCGAGAACCGGAACGTCCACTCTCAACTAGGTGTTTGTTCCTGTGAGTAGTTAACGCTTCCGGTGACGCCAGCACGTCGGAGGTGCCCGCGAGCGAGTCACCCGAATCGGTTGTTCCGGTACCCGAAGTGGTTGTCGGTCCGGTCGGGCCTCGAGTCACAGACCCGAGACCGGCAGGGAAGCGCGTTTGCGCGGACGCTGTCGCTCGGGTGGGGGACTCGCGGCCCTCGGTAGAGTCACCCGCATACCGTAATCTGTTTATCGGCCCGGCAAGAACCCGCCGCTGTTATGACCGTCACTATCGTCGGGTCGCAACTCGGCGACGAAGGCAAAGGTGGGGTCGTCGACCTCTATGGCGACGCCGCCGACGTCGTCGCCCGGTATCAGGGCGGCGACAACGCTGGCCACACCGTCGTTCACGACGGAACGAAGTACAAACTGTCGCTCGTGCCGTCGGGGGCCGTTCGAGGGAAGATCGGTGTCCTCGGCAACGGCTGCGTCGTCAACCCCGAGACGTTGTTCGACGAGATCGACACGCTGCGAGAGCGCGGCCTCGAGCCAGACGTTCGGGTCGCCGAGCGCGCCCACGTTATCCTCCCGTATCACCGCGCGCTCGACGGCATCGAGGAAGCGGAGAAGGAGGATCTCGCCGCTGGGACGACCAAACGCGGAATCGGCCCAACCTACGAGGACAAGGCCGGCCGCCGCGGCGTCCGCGTCGGCGACCTGCTTGACCCCGACGTGCTCCGCGAGCGCCTCGAGTACGTCGTCCCCCAGAAGAAAGCCCTCGCGGAGGAGGTCTTCGACAAGGAGACCGGCGAGGAGTTCGACATCGACCATCTCTATGAGACTTACCGGGAGTACGGCGAGCGCCTCGCCGAGGAGAACATGACCGTCGACTGCGGGACCTTCCTGCAAGAGCGGATCGACGCCGGCGAGAACGTCATGCTCGAGGGCGCGCAGGGAACCTCTCTCGACATCGACCACGGGGTCTACCCCTACGTCACCTCCTCGAACCCGACCGCAGGCGGCGCGACCGTCGGCACCGGCCTCGGCCCGACCGTCGTCGGCGACGGCGAGGTCATCGGCATCGTCAAGGCGTATCTCTCTCGAGTCGGGACCGGCCCGCTGCCGACCGAACTCGGCGGTGTCGAGGGCCAGACGCCCGACTACGAAAGCGATGCGGGCACGACCGCGGACGAGGAGGAACTCGCGACCTACATCCGCGACGAAGGTGGGGAGTACGGCACCGTCACCGGCCGCCCGCGCCGCGTCGGCTGGCTCGACATGCCGATGCTTCGCCACGCGGCTCGCGCGAACGGATTCACTGGACTGGCAGTCAATCACATCGACGTGCTCGCGGGCCTCGAGACGGTCGAGGTCGGCCACAGCTACGAGTTCGACACCGCCGAGCAAAGTTCGGCGAGCAATCAGAACTCGGGGAGTTCTGATGACGGTGAAGAAATCTTCACGATGCCGCCGACGACCGAACAGTGGGGGCGCTGTGAAGCCACGTTCAAATCGTTCGACGGCTGGCCCGAAGTCGACTGGGCCGCAGTCGCCGACGACGGCTACGAGGCCATCCCCGAGAACGCGCGGACCTACCTCGAGTACATCGCCGACGAACTCGACACGCCGGTCTACGCCGTCGGCGTCGGTCCCGGCCGCGAGGAGACCATCGTCGTCGAGAACCCGTACGAGTAGCGCGGCGGTCGGTTTCTTCTCTAGTAGCCACTGAAACGATTCACACTGATTGCATCGCTGTCATGCGATCAGGTGTGCAGTGAGTTTCAGTGACTGCGCTATCACCGTCAGTTCCGTGCTCGAACTGCGAGCAGAACGCTCGATTCGTCACCACTGCACCCACCACCACCCAGTCGCCCGTCCGCTCGCGAGCGACGTTCCCGAAACCTTTTGCTGGAGGCGACGAGCCTACGTAGTATGAAGGAGTCGTTGCTGGACATTCTCTGCTGTCCGCTCGATAAACACGACCTGGAACTCGAAGATGCCGAGTACGACGACGAGGAAGTCATCGCCGGTACCCTCGTCTGTTCCGAGTGCGGCGAGGAGTATCCCATCGAGGACGGCATTCCGAACCTGCTGCCGCCGGACATGCGCGAGGAAACGCCGGCCTGACCGGCCAGATCTACCGTGCCACCAACCGAGGTCACCGTCCACGTCAACCGCGGGTCCGCCGACGCGCTCGAGCCGTCGAGCACGTCGCTCGAGACCGACGACTCGTTTCTCCTCTTGCTGTCGGGTCACGAGTCGCCCGCGCACGTCCACTGCCGCCTCGCAGGTGACCTCGAACGGATCGCATCGCTCGAGGAGACGAACTACTTCGTCGAACCGGACGGCGTCACAACCGTTCCGATCGCCGTCAACGCCGACGTGATTGAACGTCCCGTCGACGGCCACCTCGAGGTACTGACGGGCTACGGCTCCGAGTCGATCTCGATTGCCGTCACCGTCGTCCCCGGCCCGCCGGATGTCGATGTCGACGAGTCCCTCGCCGAACCCGCCCGCTCGGAGCCCGAGCCGACGACGCTCGAGCGCGCGGTCGACCGGGTCACCGATGTCGCCGGGCTCGAGCCGGGAACACTGGCGGTGCTGGCACTCGGACTCGTCTCGGTCGGGATCGCCGCGCTGACGGCGGCATCGATCGGTAGTCCGGTCGTCACGGCGGGGCTCGCGATCGTCGTCGTCGGGTTTGCGGTCGCGTTGTTTCTGTTGATTCAGTAGACCGTTGCGTATCGTCGGTGTGGATTGTCGGTACAAATCCCCAGTACGAACCAGCCGACGGCTCGAAATTCGAGTTCCAGCGGGTCGCGGCCTCGAGTCCGAACCGCGAGCCGCGAGGCAGAATTCGAGTTACGACTCGGCGTCCGATTCAGTCGTCTACTTTCGTCGCCTCGAGCCCCTCCTCACCGAATCGCTTGGCTCGGAGGTACCGCGCCCGGTAGCGGTTCGCACCGTCGTTGACGTCGGCTTCGCGGATCTCGTCGACCCGCCCCTCAGCGACCGCGTCGACCAACTCCTCGAGTTGATTCAGTTCGCTGGTCGTCAACTCGAGCTCGTAGGTTCGTTCTTCCTCGGACTCGAGGATGGCCCACTTGCGAGCGGCCGCGATCACGAGCGAGCAGGGCTCGCGGCATGGGAAGGGGCCGTCGCCGCCATCGGCGTCGAGCTCGTCGCCGTCCTCGTACTCCCACTCCCGCCGACGGAGACACTGAGAGTCGACGCAGCAGGCCTCGGTCATCCACTCGACGGCCTCGCGGGGGAGTTCGTCGATCACGTCGTAGATCCCGGTCTGTCGCTCGGCGGTCTCGAGCCAGTGGTCGACGTCGAGGGCTCCCTGTCGTTCTCGATGCCAGTTGGCGATCGTTGCCGGATAGAAGAACCCGACCGCGTCGACGAGGTCGTCGCCCGAGAGACCGGTAAAGGCCCAGCCGGCGGGGAGCGTCGGGGCGGTCTTCAGCGGCCGATAGCGGCCGTCATCGTCGTGCGTCGCGATCTCCCGCGCGGCTCGCGGCTCGTCGTAGACCTCGAGGTCGGCGAGATCGCTGTCGGCATCGTCGACGTGCCACAGGTCGTAGACGCGCTCGCCGTCGGGATCGTCGATATCGACGAAGCGGGCGGTGATAGACAGCTGGCCCCACTCGCGGTCGATACCGTCGCGCAGCGCGTCATACCGTTCGGGGACGGCGAGTGGCGCGTCGACCGTGGCTTTCGCATCCGCTTGGTCCTCGGCGTCCGCGAGCGGCGCTCGTTCGCACCATCGGAGGAAGGCGCGTCGCGCGGTCCCCTCCCCGCCGACCGTCTCCTGCCAGTAGCGCCAGTTCGTGACGTACTCGTCGCTGGACTCGAGGGCGCGCCCCAACGCAGCCTCGTCGAGGCCGGGCCACCGGTTCTCGCCCGCCTCGAGGTTGTACCCGTCGTCCGTCTCGTCGATTCGGAGGCCGTCCAACGCGACGCCCGACGACGCGCGGTCGAGCAGCGCCTCGAGATCGTCCGCTGCCACTGTCACGCGTCTAATCCCCCGCGCCCGCTCCGGCGTTCGGTTCGGGTCCGGAATCGGCCTCGGTCCCTGCGACCGACGCGGCGAGTTTGCGGACCGCCTCGCGCGCGTCCCCGATATCGGCTCCGGCGTCGGCCGCCCGCTCGAGGAGGACGTCGGCCAGCAGATCCTCGGTGCCGACGGCGCCGGTGTACCAGATCTGGTGGCCGTCGACCTCGGCCGGCACGTCCCACCCGAGTCGATAGTCCTCGGTCAGCCCCATATCTTCGGGAATATCTTCCTGCGTGTGGTAGCCGTCGGCGATGAAGAGGGGCACGACGACGATGTCGTCGCTCTCGAAGTAGTCCGTGACGTCGTCGACCTCCGGATCCTCGTCCATGAACAGCGCCTTTACCTCGTCAAAGCGGTCTCGCTCGGCGATTCGGTCGCTGTGGTATTTGATAGCCTTTGCGGAGTTCTCGTTGCGGTCGGTACCGTGGCCGACGACCGAGAGGCCAAAGCCCTCCCCGACGTCCGGATTCTCGGTCGCGGTTTCGGCCCGCTGGACGATCACGTCCGTCATCGCATCGTGCGTGCCGACCGGCCCGCAGTAGTGGATCGTCTTGCCGACGTCCTCGGCCTCGAGCGTGGCCTGCGATGCGCTGGTGCCGTCCGACTCCCACCTGTCGGGATCCCACTCCTCGAGGCGCAGTTCCCGCGGGATAACCTGTTCCGTGAAGTAGCCTTCACTGATAAAGAGCGGGACGACGAACACCTCGTCGGACTCGAGGGTGCGGATCACCTCGCGGAAGTGGGGTTCTTCCTTCCAGAACGCCTCGCGGACCTCGTCGAACGCGCCCGTCTCGCGGATCGTATCCGCGTGGGCGTAGGTCGGGTCCGAGGCGTCCGGATTCAGATGCGATCCGTGTGCCGCGATGACCAGCGCTTGCATGGCCGGCGCTTAGTATGGAGACGGTATAGGGACTTCGCTGCCGGTCCTCGTCGCCGGGTCCGATGACGGCGATGGAACTGTTTCGACCCCATAAACGACGGATCTCACGACGACATCGAACCGGTGAGCGTCACGACGGCACCGAAACTGCGACTCTCACGGCGGTACCGACACATCAGTTCGCGCCTCGCAGGTCTCGTCGGTCGCTCGCAGCTCCGCAATCGCGGTGTACACTCCCGGCTGGGGGTCGGTCCACTCCGCCTCGTAGGTCACCGACTCGCCGGGGGCGAGGGTGTCCGAGCTGAGCACCTGCGCGAACGCTCGCCCGTCGGTGAATCGCCAGACTTCCTCCCCATCCACGGCGAGCACGAACTCCGCCGTACACGCGTCCATAAACTCGAGTTCGACCGTCTCGTCGCCCGCGTTGGCGACGGTAAACACGAACAACACGGCGTCACCCGCGTCGCCACCGGCCGTCTCGAGCGTTCCCTCGAGGCTCATGGCTCGATAGTAGGAACCGTCGCGGATAGGTCTTCCTCGGCGGCCGCCGAACGATCGGTCTGCACGTTCGAGATGCTGAATCCGGAGAGCGCTACGCCTATTTGCGCCCGGTCCCAACCCGAACCCGTGCAACTGGTCGGCTACCGCTCGAGCGGGAACGGCTCGTCGCTGCTGGTGAGCGACGCCGCTGGGGAGGTCGACCACCGACCGCTCGAGACCGGCGAGGAACTCGCGTACTCGCTCGGAGAGCGCCACTGTGCCGGCACCATCGACGAAGACGGCGCGCACGTCGCCTGTGATCGGCCGTCGGCCCCCTACTGCGAGTACCACACGAGCACGTGGGTCTGTGCCCGCTGTACCGGCACCTGCCTGAAAGACGAAATGGACTGTTACGAGGCGCACGCGGTCTACATCGCGGCCTTCGCCCCCGACACGTTCAAGGTCGGCGTCACCAAACGCCGGCGGCTCGAGACCCGACTGCGCGAGCAGGGGGCCGACCGCGCAGCCCACGTCCACACGGTCTCGAACGGCCGGATCGCCCGCGAGATCGAGGCCGAAATCGCCGAGCGACTGGTCGACCGCGTGCGAACGGGGCCGAAAGTCGCTGCGCTCGCGGCAGCCGTCGACGAGGCCGCGTGGGAGTCCGCCCTCGCGGAGTTCGACGTCCTCGAGCGGTTCGATTTCGACTACGGGATCGACCTCGAGGCACGGCCGGTTCCCGAGACGATCGCCTCGGGAACCGTCGTCGGCGTGAAAGGCCGGTTGGTCGCGCTCGCGAACGGCGGGACGACCTACGCCGTAGATATGCGCGATCTCGTGGGGTACGACCTCGCGGAGGGCCCGTCGAATCGCGATCTACAATCGTCGCTGGGATCGTTCGGGTAGGGATCACGTTCGGGCCGGCGTGCTCATCAGAGACATGGCAACCCTTTTCCCCGCCGCTCCAGAATCGGTTGGTATGACGGACGAAAACGATTCTCCCGACGGAGAAGACGCAGGCGAGAATAGCGAGGAGAAATCATTCCGCGAGCGAGTCGAGGAGATCCGCGAAAAGCGCGCCGAAGAGGGCGACGGCGAGGGAGAGGCTCCCGAGAGCCCGTTCGGCGGCGGTGGCGGTCCGGGTGGCCCCGGCGGTATGGGCGGCGGCAACCCGTTCGCCCAGATGATGGGCGGCATGATGGGCGGCGGTGGCGGCCCCGGTGCCGGCCCGGGCGGTCCGGGCGCAGGTCCCGGCGGTCCCGGTGCCGGTGGACAGGACGAGAGCAACGAAGAACTCGTGCGTGAGGTCCGACAGATGCGCGACGAACTGCGCGATCAGACGCGCGCACTCAAGCGCATCGCCGACGCGCTCGAGGATCGATAACGCCCACTGTCTCGTTTTCGCCGCTTCTTCACAGATGAGTGACGCGAGAAGCGCGTCCTCTGCGCTCACTGACGGGAACACGACGCGATTACTGTCTGACGCGGAGTCGATCCTGCTCGTCGTATCGGAAGCCAGCGTCTTCGAACGCCAGTTGTACCGCGTTGGCGTTCACCTCCCCGTCGGCCCCCAGGAACGGCGTTTCGGGGTCGCTCCCGTCCCACTCGAGGCTCTCGGGAACCCACTCGTCGATGACCGGCGTTGCCACGGGTCGCGCGTTTCCGTGGAACACCTCTTCGACTAGCCACTCCTTGTCGACCAACTGTGCGAGGACGCGCCGGAACCGCGGATTGCTGAACGGTGCGTTCCGCGCGTTGAAGCCGAGGAAGTAGAACGTCCACGACGGCGACTCGACCAACCGGCTACTGTCGGATCTGCTGACGCCGTCGATAACGTTCGTCTCGAGTGCCGACAGCGTGACGTCGGCGTCGTCGTTCTCGACGGCCTGAACCGCCGTCTTACTGCTCGGGGCGATTCCGACCGAGAACTCGTCGACGGTCGGTGCCGGTAGATCGACGCCGCGGTCGAGCGTGAAGTGGGAATCGAACCGCTCGAACGTGAGCTGTTCGCCTTCGGTTCGGTCCGCAAGTCGGAACGGGCCGCTTCCGACCGGTTCCGTATTGTCCGTGACGACCGCCCTCGTGGTCCCCTGAGCGATGCTGACAGCGCCTGGGCCCCTGGCGTCGGCTGCCCGGTCGCGCCAGACGTGTTCGGGAAGTATCGGAACGAGAAGGGCGCGTTCGCCGACCGCTCGATTCGTCTCGACCGTAATCTCGACGCGATTGCGGCGCCGAGCGTCGACCGCCTCGACGGATTCGATCTGGCCGCGAAAGCGGGGGGCTGGAGAGTCGATATCCCCGTCACCGAGGGACATGTCTTTGAGAAACTCGTACGTGAATTCGATGTCGCTGGCGGTTATCGACGTGCCGTCGTGAAACTCGCAGCCGTCTCGCAGTCGGATATCGATCGTCGCCCCGTCCCACTCCCACGATTTTGCGAGCCACGGGTGGACGGTGCCAGTGGGATCGTCCGTCGCCAGCGAGTCGTAAAGCAACTCGGTAATCGTTCCGCGACCGCGATAGTCGACCGCGAGCGGATTGAGGTTTTCCGTCGGTCTTGCATCCGTGTGGGTAGCGCGAAGCGTCTCGACGCCCGCCGACGGCTCGAGACCGAGATAGCCACGACGGGTCGCGAGGTGGTTTTCGCTCCAGCCGGTGAATCGATCCGTTCTGACGGCCCGGTGTTCCTCGGGGATGCAGATCGGAACGAACGGCTGTTCGACCGCGATCGCCTCGAGCGCGCTCGTGACAGCGTCGCGTCGTTCATCGCCCTCGGCGCGGCGTTGCTTCTCGAGGAGGTCGTCGACGGCCAGGTTGGTGTAGCCGAATGGGTTCTGCCAGCCCGATTCGTCGGCATAGCGCGAGTACAACGCCTGGTAGAGGTAGTCGGGATCGGTTCCGCCGGGGTGGCGACCGATACAGATGTCAAAGTCGTGGTTGTACAGCACCGTCCGGTGGAAGTCGATGCCCGATCGGACGTCCAAGGAGACGTCGATTCCGGCGGCTGTGAACGCCTGTTCCAGTTCGTTCGCGATCCTGATGGACGCCCGATCGTTTTCGGCGGGGAGGGTGATGATCGTCAGCGAGAGCTGGTCGATGTTGTCTCGAGTTACGAGATTCCGGAGGCGTTGCAGACAGCCGCTGGTCGAGACCGTCAGACCGGCGGTCGCAGCGAGTGCGGCTCGACGGCTGATGGATGTGCCGTCAGTGTCGCGACTACTGCGTTTCGGGACGCCACGTCGTCCGTTCATTATGGTCGTCTCTCATCATTACCCGCCGCGCTATAACAGTATTATGTTCCCTGTGGATATGAGTCGTCGGTGACGGCACTCGACTCGAGCGTATCGGCTGTGGGAACCCCATCGACGCAGTCGGACCGTGCCCGCCGCGTTCAATCCTGTTCCTGACTCGAGGGGAGCCGTTCCTGCAGCCAGAGGAACCGGTCGCCGTACTTCTCAGTTAGCTCTTCGAGCGACCAGCGGCCGACGAGCCGATGCGAGAGGGTGACACAGAGGGCAGCGAGCAGTAATCCCGCAGTGACGTCGATTCCCCAGTGAATTCCGAGATACATCGTCGAAATCGCGACGCTCGCCGCCAGCACGACCGCGACGGGGAGCCACTTCGGAAACTCGGACCGCGTTTGCCACGCGAACGCCGCCACGGTCGCCGAAAGCGAGGTGTGAAGCGACGGGAAGACGTTCGTGCTGGTGTTGACCTCGCGGGTGAGATACTGGTACTCCGGGTTCGTATCGTACAACATCCGCTCCATAAGCTCGGCGGGCATTAGGTTCCGGGGGCCGTACGCGATCACGAAGATATACAGGATGAGACCGATCGCGTAGTTGAGCGCGTAGGCCGCCAACAGGCGGCGGAAGACCCGGGTATCGGAGAGGGTAAAGTAGGCGATCACCGGGAAGATCAGCAGGAACGTGTAGCCGTAGACGTAGATCGATGAGAAGTACGCCGACGTCTCCGGGGTCTGAATCGCCTGAAAGACCAGGATAAACTCCCCTTCGATGTTGTAAAACGCCGATGTCAGGCGGATCCCGATCTGCCGCGATAGCTTCGGTGCGACCTGTCGGGCGACCCGGTTGATCAGTAAGACGACGATCAACACAGCGATCACCGGGGCAGTCGTCTTGAGCCGAGTCCGCCACTCCGAGCGCGTTCGAGCGAGGCGCTCTCGGCCGATGAAGACGATGATCGACACCGGCACTAGAATCGCGATTACAACGGCGACCTGAGTCAGCACCTCGGCAAGCATCGCACCTAGTAGCCTCCAAGCAACCGACCGTTATCATCGTACCGGAACCCGGCGCTCTCGAACGTCGCTTTCGCCGCTTCGACGTTGAGTTCTCCGTCCGACCCGAGGAACCGCAGTACGGGGTCTTCGCCGTTCCACTCGAGGCTCTCGGGAATCCACTCGTCGGTGACCGGCGTTGCGACGGGGGTCGCGTGTCCGTAGAACACGTCCTCGACGATCGCTTCCTTGTCGATCAATTGCGAAACCGCGCGTCGGAAGTGCGTGTTGCTGAAGGGTGCGTTGCGGACGTTGAATCCGATATGGTAGAAGGTTCTCGAGGTGGATTTCAACTGTTCGACGTCCGGGGTGTCGGGAATCGCGTCCAACGTGTATGCGGAGAGCATCGAGGCCGTCACGTCCGCATTCCCGTCGGCGACCTGCCTGATCGCTGACGAGCTGCTGGGGGCGATATCGAATCGGAGTTCGTCGACGGTCGGCCCGGGGAGATTGACGTCCTCACGGAGCGTAAAGTGGTCCTCGTATCTGGTGAGGCGGAGTTGCTTGTCTTGGGTTCGACTGTCGAACTGGAACGGGCCGCTTCCGACCGGCGGGATGTGGTCCCCCGTGACGGCGATCCACCGGCCTTGCGGTGCGATGAACTCGCCGTCGGCAGCCCGTCCGTCTACCAGATCGTGCCAGTAGTGTTTCGGCAGGATCGGGACGGTAAACGCCCGCTTTGCGGCCTCCCGCCCACCCTCGAACGAGAACAACAGCTCGTACTCGCCATCGACGGCGTCATCGTCGACCGAGATCTCATTGATCACGTCGACGTGGCCCTGATACCGCGGTGCCGGCGACGAGGGCGCTCGTCCAAGCGACGTGTCTTCGAGGAACCGATAGGTAAAGGCGACATCCTCGGGGGTCAGTGGCTCGCCGTCGTGGAACTGACAGTCTTCGCGGAGGGTGACCGTCGCGGTCAGCGTCGACGCCTGCTCGCTGGCATCCGGTTCCGTCCAGTCCCAGGACGTGGCCAGCCACGGCTCTATCTCGCCGTTGTTGACCGTCCCCAGCGAATCGAAGAGCAGGTCGATAGTCGTGTTTCGCTCACGCATCGTCGCCGAGAGCGGATTGAGGTTGCTCGTCGCGCGAGCGTCGGTTTTGAGCGCGTGGATCTGATCGACGCCGTCCGCCGGCTCGAGACCGAGATAGCCGTGGCGGGTCGTGAGATCGGCCTCGTTCCAGCCCTCGAACCGATCCGCTCTGGCAAGGCGATACTCGTCGGGCATACAGATGGGGTCAAACGGTTTCGCCTGTGCCAGCGCTTTCAGGACCGATTGGACGTCTCGCTTCCGCTCGTCGCCCTCGGAGTGGCGTTGTCGCTCCAGTAGCGTGTCGAACGCCATATTGGTGAGCCCGAAGGGGTTCTGCCAGCCGGCTTCGTTCGCGTACGTCGAGTGGAGCGTTTCGTAGAGGAAGTCCGGATCGTAATCGGCGGGGTGGAGGCCGACGTAGATATCGAAGTCGTGATCGATCAGGACCGCTTTCAGCATCTCCGATTGCGAACGGACGTCCAGTGTGACCGCCATGCCGGCCTTCTTGAGGTTGCTCTCGAGACGGCGAGCGATCTGGATGCTCTGCTTGTCGCCTTCCGCCGGGACCGTTGCAATAGAGAGCGATAGCTGATCGTCGCCGGCCTGACCGACCACGCTTCGCACGCTGTTCATACAGCCGCTCGTCGTGATTGCAGCCCCCGTTGCGCCGGCCGCCAGAAACGACCGCCTGCTGAGACCGTCGTCGGGGAGGGTGGGGTTCCAATTCATAGCGTTATGTAGCACCTCCTATCATGTGATATATAACAATATTGCGTACTATGATTGAAGACGTGTCACTGTAAAGAATCTTTCTACTCGAGAGCAGATCCGCCTTGGACGCGAAGTCGTGTGATAAGTTACCGATCAACTTGATAGCTGTCCGTGATCTGACGCCGGTTTCGGAGCGCAACATCAATAGGTCGACCGACGAAATGTCGGGTATGGATGTCGCCGCGGAACGAATCGAGCGGCTTCACGACCTCGCTCGAGCGGCGGCAGCGGACGGCGACGCCGATCGAGCTCGCTACTACGTCCGCCTCGCGCGGCGAGTCGCGGAGCGAAACCGCCTCACGCTGCCCCTCGCATTTCGCCGGTTCACGTGTGACCGGTGTGACGCGTATCTCCGGCCGGGAGCCAACGCTCGCGTCAGGTTACAGGACGGTCACGTCGTCATCACCTGCGACTGCGGTGCGCACGCGAGATATCCGTACGAGGACCGCGTCTCCGACGCAGACTGAACCGCGACCTGTGACTGCTACGACCTGTGACTGCCGCGACCGAACGACGGCCGAATCACGACGCAGTCACTCCGCTGCCCGTCCGTGCCGAATCGAGAAGATTGAAACCGCTCCTCTTCCTTTCACGGGTATGGATCAACAGGAACTCAAGCGCCGCGCACACGACCTCGACGTGACCGTCTGGGTCGGCAAGAGCGGTATCGATGCCGTCGTCGACGAACTCGACGACCAACTGGACGACAGGGACCTCGTGAAGGTAAAATTCCTGCGGGCCGCACGCGCCGGCAGTTCGACCGAGGAGAAAGCGGCCGACCTCGCCGACCACGTCCACGCGGATCTCATCGATACGCGCGGGCACACCGCAGTGTTGCATCGATGAGCGGTAGTCCCGCGCAGCTGCTACAGAACGGAACTGGAGATCTCGGCGTGATCGAAAACGCACTCGAGGACGCGGGACTCAACGCGGCACAGGCCGGGATGGCCGAGGGAGCGATCCGATTCGTCGTCGCGCTCGCGGCGATCTGGGTGATCGGTCGGCTGGTGTTCGTCCCGCTAGTCAAGCGGGCCCTCAACAGGCGCAAACTGGACAAACACGCCCAGAACCCGCTGTTATTGCTTACCCGGTTCGGAGTCGGATTCCTCGCGTTCGCTGTCGCCTTCGGCTTCGCCGGCTTCGGCAACTTTCTCGTCTCGATGGCCGGTATCGCGGCGGCTGGCGCGCTCGCCATCGGACTCGCGATGCAGAACGTGATCTCGAACTTCGTCGCCGGCGTGTTCATCTACACGGACAAGCCGTTCCGCATCGGCGACTGGATCGAGTGGGAGGACGGCACCTACTCGGGCATCGTCGAGGATATCAGCCTCCGCGTGACCCGCGTCCGGACGTTCGACAACGAACTGCTCACGGTCCCCAACTCGGCGCTCACCGAGGGCGTACTCAAAAACCCCGTCGAAGCTAACAAGCTCCGGCTGAAGTTCGTCTTCGGCATCGGCTACGACGACAATATCGAGCAGGCGACCGAGATCATCGTCGACGAGGCCGAACGCCACCCCGACATCATGGACGACCCCGAACCCTCCGTCCGCCTGACGGAACTGGGCGACTCCGACGTCGGCCTCCAGTCGCGGATCTGGATCTCGAACCCGTCTCGTGCCGACTTCGTTCGAACCCGCGGGGAGTACGTCACCGCGGTCAAACGTCGCTTCGACGAGGAGGAGATCGACATCCCCTACCCCGTCCGCACGCTCGAGGGCGGCCTCGACCTCGAGAGCGGCCAGAGCGTCGTCCAGCCGGCAGAATAGCGCTGGGGTGTGAGAGGCAGCCGTCTCACCACTCTTCGACC
The DNA here is from genome assembly GCF_041894845.1 of Natrinema sp. H-ect4. NCBI lineage: Archaea > Methanobacteriati > Methanobacteriota > Halobacteria > Halobacteriales > Natrialbaceae > Natrinema > Natrinema sp. H-ect4. The sequence continues at coordinate 256,048 of NZ_JBHDYC010000002.1, read as the reverse complement.
GTTGCGTTTTCCGGCGGCTCGAACGCGAACGTCTCGTCCTCGAGGCCGGTGTTGAACGCGACCGACACGAACCGTTCGGTCATGACGATGCGCTCGCCGTTTGGCTCCTCGAACACGACTCGCTCCTTGAGCGGGTAGTCGTACTCCGTGTCGATCCACAGCGTCTGTTCGACGGCCTGCAGTTCCTCTTTCGGGTCGCTCGTCTCGAGGGCGTAGACGTACTTGGTGTCGCCAATGATAGCCGAAATTCCGTTTTCGACGGTCTCGTTTTTCGCTTCGACATCGAGAACGTGTGCGTCCCGGCCCGCGATCTGTTCCGTGCCCTGATACTCGAGATCGTACTTCTCGACCTTCTCCGCGGCTATCTCGGCCCGGTCCGATCGGACCGCGTCATCGTCGAACGGCTCGTCCGGCTCGAAGTACTGAGCCACTCCCGAATCGGGGAAGTAGAACCAGTTCATCGTCGCGTTCGAGACGTAGATGTTCCCGATCGCGGCGGAGTCCGACGCCTCGAGCACCTCGGTCCGCTCGTCGACGTACGGCCGTTTCTGGACGCGTTCGACCTCGGTAACAGTCACCGACCCGTTGGTCACCTTGGTTGTCCGGTTCCCCTGCACGTCCTCGAGATTGTCGGCGTGAACGAACGCCCCCTCGAACACCGCCTCGGGATCGGGGTTGTCGGGATCATCGGGATCGTTGGGATCGCTCGAGGGGGAGTCGAATGCGACGCAGCCACTGAGGAGAACGCCCACGACAATGACTCCGAGAGCCGCTGCGAATCGACGAGTCGTCATTAGTGTGCACAGCTAGAAGAGTTACCGTAAGTATTTCTGTTACTGTGTCCAGATAGCGGGCTGCTTTGTGACTCGAGTTGAATCACACAGTCAGTGGCCGGGAGCGCGGCTCGAGCGATAGTGAGAGCCGCACGACCCGGGGAAGGGCAGGCGGTTACCCGGTACCGACCGCGAGCGAAGCCGTGCGCGGCGCTACGCGCCGCGAGAAGTCGAACGGCCGAAGGCCGTGAGACCGGCTGAGCGAGCGGGCCGACGACTGATGTGAGTGAAACGAACGGAAGGAGGAGTGCTTTTGATCGAAATTTTACCGAAGGCGCGGCGAAGCCGCGCCTGCAGAGTAAAATTTCGTTGCGTATGAATGCGGACAACCCCGATTGCCCGGCGTTCCGACCGGGGGAATCTCGGTTGCCTTCTCCACCCCGCAACCCGTCGAGCGACAGGTGTCCGGCGATCCACTGCTCGCTTCCGCGCCTGATGGGTTGTCGCCGACTAACCACGATGGGGCGTCCCTGCGGACAGCCATCGTAGACCGCTGTCCCCGACGGACGAGGCTTCTCTGTTGGCTCCCGAGGCCCCGGTCGGTCTGACCGGACGCCCGCGGTGTTCGGTCCCCGCTAATGACCATAGCGCGGGTAACGAGCAGGGCCAAACTGCCCGACCTAGTCCATCTCAATGGAGTCGGGTGAGACGTAAGGGTCTTTCGTCTTTCCCGCAGACGGCCGTGTGAAATCGGATGGAAAGAGAGCGGCCGAACAAGCCCCATACTCACCCGAGGCACGGTCCGTCATCTCTGCGCTAGCCGAAACGATCAATTACGAGTAGTATAGATACGTGACTGTCAGCTTCGGATATGAATCGGCGGAAGTTCATCAAAATGACAGGTGGGGGAACGATAGTCGGGAATGCGTTACCGTACTCGGCGGGACTCGCTCGAGGTACCTCGGGGATGCAGTGGCAGGCTCCTAGTATCGAGTGGTCCCAAACGTTCGATCGAGGCGGCGACGATATCGCGATAACGGCAGTGGACGGCTCAGGTGACGGCTACCTGTTCGCCGGCCAGACGACGAGTGGTAGCGGCGGTCGTGACGCGTGGGTGCTCAAAACCGACGGGAACGGTCGCAAAGCGTGGCAGGAGACGTTCGGCGGCGGCGCACACGACTGGATTTCGGCGGCGACGCCAGCCGACGGCGGCTCCCTCTTGGCTGGCCAGACCGCCTCTCGAGGGAACGGCCAACTCGACGCCTGGCTGGTGAAGCTCGCGGCCGACGGCACCGAACAGTGGCAGCGGCCCTACGGTGGCACGGGGGACGACCGCGCCTCGTCGGTACTGTCCGAACCCGGCGGCTACGTGTTCGCGGGCGGGACGAAATCCGCGGGGAGCGGCGGCGTCGACGCCTGGCTCATGCGGGTCGACGAGAGCGGAGACGGCGACTGGAACGAGGTCTACGGCGGGCCCGGCGACGACTGGGTGTTCGACCACGTCCGGACGGACGACGGGGGGTATCTGCTCGTCGGCGAAACCGACTCCGCTGGAAGCGGTGGCCGCGACGCGTGGGTGCTCGCAACCGACGGCGACGGGACTGCGCAGTGGAATCAGGTCTACGGCGGGAGCGAGGATGATTACGCCCGTGCCGTCGTGCCGGCTCACGACGACGGCTACGTGTTCGCGGGCGGGACGAAATCCGCGGGGAGCGGCGGGACGAAATCCGCGGGGAGCGGCGGGACGGACGGCCTGATCGTCGAGATCGATTCCACCGGCACAGAGACGTGGCGAAAGCGGGTCGGCGGACGCAACGACGACCGATTCACGTCACTGGTCCGGCACGGAGAGGGGTATCTCGCCGTCGGTTCGACCGCCTCGGCCGGTCGCGGCCAGCAGTCGACGTGGGTCGTGAAGCTCCTCGCCGACGGCAAGGTCGTCTGGCAGACCACGTACGAAACGAACGCCGTCGACTACGCGAACGCCGTCGTCGGCGGTGACGATCCGCTCGTGGTCGGAGCGCTCGAGCAGGGTGGAACTGAGAGCGCGCGGCTGGTGAAACTGGCGGGTGAATCGTCGACCCTCGAGCCGCAGATCGACTACGCGCCGTCGGATCCGGGGACGGGTGAAGACGTGACCTTCGATGCTGGGGGCTCGAGTGCACCCGCGGACGCTACCTACGAGTGGGACCTCGACGGGGACGATCGCTTCGAGACGACCGGTCGAAAGATTACTACGCAGTTCGACAACGCGGGCGAGCACAACGTCTCGCTACGCCTCCGGGTTACCGGCGACCAGCGGAAGACCACGGAACCGGTGACGGTCATGGAGCGACTGACACTCACCCCACAGTCGCTTCGCCCCGTGCAGGTCGTCGAAAACACCTACGTGAGTTCGAGCAGCGTCACGACGACTATCGACGACCCGGATATGGTCGCCGATCGCCCGACTTCGGTCCTGTTTACGGTCGATGCCGAGAACGAATCGACACTGGCGGACGACGACGAGGTGTCGGTGACGGTCACGCAGACTCACGCCGATGGGAGCACCACCGAGACAACGGGGACGATGCTCGGAGAGACGATACAGCGCATCACCCGTTCCGATCAGCCGTCGATGACTGCACCGGTCGAGCGAACGTTTCAGGACGCGCCGCCGGACAGACGGCCGCCGGTGTTCGAACTCGCCGGGGACACGGAGTCGATCAGCGTCTCGCTGTCCGCCGCCGACGAGTCGGGACCGTTGCGTATCGATGGCACGTCGGCTCCAATAGAGGCGGGGACAGACTTCGATATTGCGGAGATGGAGCCGTTGACGATCGGATTTATTGCCATACAAGCACCAGAAACGACGCTCAAGGAGAAATTCGAGGCGATGGGGTTCAGTCTCGAAGACATCGACGAGGACGACCGGGATGAACGACTCCCTGCGTACGGGGATTCGGACGGCACGATCAGCCTCGACGACGAACCCGATTCGCGAACGGCGTTCGAATCGATCGTCGAGGAGTCCGTTGACTACCTCCGGAGAACCTACCCGGTCCCATCAGTCGAGTACGAGATACATCCCGACTCCCTCAAAGGGAAGACCGCGAGCGGATTTCTGCCGGATATCGGAACACCGGACGGACTCGAGACGGATCTTCGGACCGCGTACGACGAGGTCAGTTCGGAGTTTTCGGAAACGTCGTTCGACGAAATCGTCGCAGTTGTCCCCTCTTACTATCACCTCTACCACTACAGGGCAGCGAGCGGGGTCCACCTCGGATCGTCCGGGGCATACGAGGCGGTGGAACTTTCCCAGCCACAAGCCGCGTGTACGGTCGAGGCGAACTCGTCTCGGGAACACATGGCGGCGGTCGCCGCACAGGAAATCGGCCATCATTTTCACGGATCGTTCGCATATCCGGACGAGTTGTCGATGCGAACGCGAGGCGACTCGAGTTCCTCGGTCGAGATAGATAACAGCCACGCCCGCACGGAGGAGCGCGACGATGCGACCGGTACGGTCTACGATTCGACGGCCCTTCGGTCTCGCGCGTTTGACCTCTCGAACGGGATCTATACGTTACTTCAGGAGAGCGGCGAATTCGCTGACGCCGATTCGAAGTACGCGCCGGATCACGATCAGTGGACGCTGGGCTCCTATATGAGCTATACACGCCAACAGCGCTGGGCCGACGCGTACATCTATCAGCAATCGATCGACGACGAGCTGAGTCCGACACCGCCGGTCGAGCAGCTCGGTTTGGACTCCGTTCCGATCCTGTCCGGGAACGGTGTCGTGACCGACGACGGTGAGATCGAAATCGGGCCCACCACCTCCCGGCAGGGCAAACCCATGGCGTCTAGCAGTGACGGCGAGATCACCCTCGAGATCAAGGCCGATGATGGTACCGTTATCAAGACGCAGACGGTCGCGGATTCGATCGAAATCCAGGGTCACGGCGGCAACAACGATCGCCTTGAGGGTCACTTTACGTTCGCTGCGCCGTTCCCTGAGGAGACGACAGAGCTGGCAGTGGAACATGACGGGACGGAGACTAAAACGTCGATCAACCCGCTTGAACGGACGCTCACCGGTGCAGTTCGGTCGGTACCCGATCACGGGTTCACCGACGCACCGGCAGACCGCAGGCAGCAACTCCTGTCGACGGTAGAGTCGTTCTACGACCGGATGAAAGACGGCGAATACGACGCGGCTAGAGAGAGGTTAGACTCGTTGACGGCGAATATCGAATCGTGGATCCAACCTGAGTACGAAACGGCCGCAAACGAATACACGCGAACGGAAATTCTGGCGCTGGTCGAGGATATGGCCGGCCGAACTGATCGTATTTCAAATACGAACGAGCGCTCCTCGCTAGTTCCCTCGTGGGGACCGCTCGTCGGCGGTGCCGGTCTCGGCGCGCTGGGTGGCGGTGCGGCGCTGTACAGGTACCTCTCGAAAGAGAGCGAATCGGACGCGGAGACGGACACGAATACGGGGACGGATGACTGATTTCACACGAGACGGCGACAGCGACAGGCGTAGCATTTCCCGACGGCGATTCGTTTCGACGACGGCCGCCGCCGGTGTACTTGCGACCGGACGCACGGCGGCACAGAACGACGACGACGGCGGGGGCGGGGACGGTGGCGGAAGCGCCGTCAACGTCGGAACCACCGACACGATCGAGAACGCCGACGAGGTCAGATTCGACGAGGCGATCCCCGTCGGCGAACTCGCGCAGTTGTTCATCGAGTTCGACACGGCCGATCACCCGGTCATCGGAACCGACATTCAGTTTCAGGGGGTCGTCCTCAATGCGGTGGCCTCGAACGAGGAGCGAACCGCCGTCTCCGCCAATCTCGAGTGGAACGAGTTCGAGTGGGAGGGAGATCGCATACTCAGCCCGCTGTTCGAGCCGATGGCGTGGGTGAGCGGCGGCGACGTTTCGCTCGAGTCGTCGTTCTACGACGAGTATCAGCTGGTGCGTCTCGCGGGAACCGCGGACGCGGATCAGCGCTTCTTCGATCGGTACGGATCCGTCCCCTACGTCTGGGGCGTCGTCCCCGCGACGGAGTCCGTTCAGCCCGGAACGGTGGTCGACGTGACCGGGACGGTCGAATACGCGGGGAGAGACGACAGTACGGTTGAGTTCGGCGCGAGCGGCGTCTATCTCACCGTCACCGGCCTGGTTGACCGTGGCCAGCGAACCACGATCTCGGCGAGTACCTCGAGCGGCGACCGTGCCTCGTTCCTCGGGACCCAGCTCCGAACGCAACCCCAGCTGACAACCGGCCTCGCCGACCTCGAGTATTCCTACGAGACCGAGTTCCCGCGGCCGGCGGGCGGCTCGATCGTCACTCACGAGGGGCAGGTCGACTCCACTGATTACGAGAGCGGTGGCGTCGATACGGCGTCGATGCGGACGACGGGACAGCGGATCGTCGTCGGGGAGACGCGCCCGGGACAGTGGGAAGCCGAAAGCGGAGACAGCGGCGATTCCGCGGAGCCCGAGTTTCCCAACACCGTCGCGGTACTGGACACGTCGGGAAGTATGGACCAGCGGGACACCGTCTCGGGAGACTCCCGAATAGCGGTGGCCAAGCAAAGCGCCCGATCGCTCGTCAACTTCGTCGAGAACGGCAACAAACTCGGCATCGTCGATTTCGATTATCGGGCAACGACGACCTCGTCACTCGAGTCACTCGATGAGGACGCTCGGGGCGTCATGAAAGACGATATCGATCGTCTCTCTCCGAGCGGGGGGACGTCGATCGGCGCGGGGCTGCGAGAGGCCCTCGATCTGCTTCGGGGCACGACCGGGCCGAAATCGATAATCTTGCTCTCGGACGGGGAACACAACGAGCCGCCGTCGCCGGATTCGATCCTGCCGGAGCTAAAGTCACTTGGCGTGACAATTTACACGATCGGGATGGGATCGTCAGCGGGGGAGACGCTCCTCGAGCGGCTCGCAGACGAAACCGGCGGCCAGTCCGCGTTCAGACCGGAACCGGGAGAGATTCGGCAGGTGTTCCAGCAGTTCTCGATTTCCGTCCAGAATCGCTCTCAGATCACTTCCGAGCGGGCGGAACTCACGGAGGGCGACACGGCTTCGGGCAGCGCCACCGTCGACGGCAGCTGTGACGAGGTGCAGTTCTCCCTCTCGTATCCCGGGAGTGAGATTACGTTGCAGCCCGAGACGCCCACTGGTGAACCGCTCTCCGAGGGCGACGGCGTTATTCACCGTGTCGGAGAGACGAGCGAGATCTGGACCGTCGAGGAGCCCGAAACCGGCGACTGGTCGTTCACCATGACCGGCGAACAGCTCTCCCGGCCCGAGGTGGCGACGACCGAGGTCAGTGCGGACTCGCCGATCGATGCCGACCTGTTCATCAACGATTTCCACTACGAGCAGACGGGGATGTTCCGCGTCGAGTTGAAGGCCACGAACGGAGAACAACGCTACACCGGCGGTGACGTGACGCTGACCGCAACCAACGGCGACGAGACCGAGGAGATTGCCCTCCGCGACGACCGCGGCGGTCCCGATCCGGTCGGTAACGACGGGATCTACACGGGGTATTTCCATCCGGAATCGACAGGCGAGTACACGTTTTCGGCCGCCATCACCGGCGGCGAGGTGGCCGATCTGCAGCGGGACTTCACCCGGCGACTGCGGGTCGACGAGGTCGTCGACCCCATCCGGCCGTACCGCGAACGCGAGCCGCTATCGAGTGATACGTCGTCGACCGGCCTGCTCGAGCGACTCGAGCAGTACGCGCCGATCGTCGGGGTCGCCGCCGTCGGGGCGATCCTGGCCAAGCGCTACTGGCTCGGCGGAGACGACGGAGCCGGAACTGCCGCCGAAATCGGGGCCGAGACCGATACCGGGAGCGATGCCGAGGCCGGGACCGACGCCGAGGCCGGGACCGACGCCGAGACTGGTTCTGAGACGGGTACTGCGACCGGAACTGACGCCGAGACCGGGATAGAAGTCGGAGGCGGCGAGCAGCAGTAAGTCGCGGTTGTCAACAGTTTCGAGGCCGTTTTGCGGTCGAATTCGGAGTTCGTAGTATCGATTTCTTTCACTGCGCAGGATGAACCAATTCTCGTCCCCGACAGCTGCGCCGGTCAGGATGGGACCGCTCACAACGAAAAACACCGCGAGCCGCGACGAACGGCATACCGGCGAACGGCCGCTCGGTTCGATACTCGAGCGGGCGGAGGAAAAGGCCCATTAGTTACCCGACACATCCTTCGGGTATGGGACTCGGAAGCACCGCAAAGAAGATTCAGGGCATCTCGGACCGAGCGGAAGCGATGTACAAGCAGGTACAGAAACTCCAGCAGCGTATTACGGGGCTGGAAGAGGAGATGGACGAAACCCACGACACGGTCACGCGCATGGACCACCAGCTCACCGAACAGCGCGCGCTCTTGCTCGCCATCGCCGAGGAACAGGGGCTCGACGGCGAGGAAATCCTGGCGGAGGCGGCGATCGACGAAGCCGAACTCGAGGAAACGGCCGACGCTGAGAACGCCGACGGATCGGCGACGAGTTCGGACGCGACGGCCGAGGCGACCGCGGGCGACACGACCGCAGAATAACGGCTCGAGACTCCCGCCGTTTCGTCCGTTCACGTTCCCTGCCTCGGGTACCGCTTCGGGACAAGAGCTAACAGCGGGGATACCTTCTGCCAGCACGATGACGACCCACGAGGAGCCGGCGGACTCGGTCCTCGAGACGATCGGTCGAACGCCGCTCGTTCGGCTGCAGGACGGGCCCGCGGACGTCCCCATCTACGCGAAACTCGAGACGTTCAATCCCGGAGCCAGTATCAAAGACCGGATCGGGAAGTACATGCTCGAGCGCATGCTCGAACGTGGCGACGTGCCACCGGGCGGAACGATCATCGAGCCGACGGCCGGCAACACGGGGATCGGGCTGGCGATCGCGGCCGAGCAACTGGGCCTCGAGTCGATCTTCGTCGTCCCCGAGCGGTTCAGCGTCGAGAAACAGCAGCTGATGGCGGCGCTCGGCGCGGAGGTCATCAACACGCCCTCCGACGACGGCATGGACGGTGCGATCGCGCGCGCTCACGAACTCGCCGCGGAACTCGAAGACGCCGCCGTCCCCCAGCAGTTCTCGAATCCGCTGAACACGGAAGCCCACTACGAGACGACTGCACCCGAGATCTTCGAGGCGCTCGACGGTCGGGTCGGCGCGGTCGTCGCCGGCTGTGGCACCGCCGGCACGCTCATGGGAATCGCTCGCTACGCGCTCGAGCGGGACCCGGAAACCCACATCGTCGCCGTCGAGCCCGAGGGATCGGTGTACGGCGAACTCCTCGGCGAGGAGCGCGCGGAAGCCGAGTACAAGACCGAGGGCATCGGCACCCACGACACCGCGACCAACGAGCTGTTCGAGCCCGAACTGGTCGACGCGGTCGACGCCGTCTCGGATCGGGCGGCCCACGCGGAACTCAAACGGCTCGCCCGCGAGGAGGGCCATCTGGTCGCCTCGAGTGCGGGTGCCGCGAGCGTGGCGTCGAAACGGGTCGCCGAACGGATCGACGACGGCGAGCTGGACGTTCCCCACGAGACGGTCGTCACGATCTTCCCCGACTCGAGCGAGCGCTATCTCTCGAAGGGAATCTACCGCTCGTTCGAGGAGTGGACGTCGTAGACCGCCCCCAGACCGGGACATCGATCGACCGACGGACCGACGATCGATCCGGATGCGGCCGCTAACCAGTACACTCTTTTGATTTCCCCGGAAGAAGTGGGTATGAGCCGGCTGTCGGACCCCCTCCAGTCCGAAGCGGACCTGCCTCCGGCCCTTCGGCCGAAAGTCGACGCCTACGCCGACCAGGGCGGCCTGTTGGGTACGTTCACGTACTTTTTCGCGTCGCTCGAGACCGACGATGAGGAACTCGCCGCGAGGCTCGCGTCGATCCCGACCGATCTCTTCGTCGCGAGCGCGCTCCACGACGACGCGATCGACGAGGCGGAGACGTGGGGCGCGGATCGCAAGCAGCGCCTGAACGAACACGTCTCGGTCGGCGACCTCGCCTTCACGAACGTCGCCGCCGCCATCGCCGAGACGCCGGCCGACGTCAACCTGCGCCCGGTACTCGAGACCGTCCGCGAAATCGGGTCGGGCCAGCTCGCGGAGGAAGTGTTCGACACGACGACGGCGACCGTCGACGATGCGATCGCTCGCATCGAGGAGCGCGGCGGCATCTGGGGCGAGCTCGCGGTCGAGATCATTGCGGCTCTGGGCCGCTATTCCGACGCGCAACTCGAGTACCTGCGGACAATCGCGACGAACGGCCTGTTCGTGTTGACTGTCATCGACGACCTCGCTGACCTGCCCGAAGATGTCGAGAACGGCGTCGCGACGTTGCCGCTCGTCTGCTTCGACGGGGATCCCGACGAGTACCGCTCGACCGAGACACTGATCGAGGCCGTCCTCGCGTCCGACGTTCCCGACCGACTCGAGGAACTCATCGCCCAGCGCCGGGCCGAAATCGACGCCGCCGCGTCCGACTTGTCTGCCTCGCTCGGCCGATCGAACGAAGCGCTGCTCGCGGCCGCCGCTCGAGCGCTGACGTGGTACTGTGAGTCGGTCTGTTCGGTTCCGGTCGCCGAGACCGTCTCGCCGGAGCAGCGACGAGACATCCGCGACCGGCTGACGGGGGACGAGCGCTCGACGCGTCGGTACGTTGCCGAGCGCGTCGAAGAATACCGGCACCCGACTGCCGTCGACGCCGACGAAATCGGTTCGACCGTCACCGAACTCCCCGACGAACCGGTCGTTCGAACGGCGATCCGCCTGCAACACCTCGAGTCGATCGTCGACGGTGTGATGCACACGACCCTCGAGGACGCGCTAGCCGATCTTCGAACGGCGTCCGGGTCGGTTTCGTAATCGATCGGTCTACGGCGGCTTCTCAGGACTGCAGTCTCCCTCTGGCCACCCTTCAGGCCATCAACCGTCGATGCTGGACCTTCATGCATTGATCCTGGACGACGGTTCGACCGTCGGTCTCAGCGCGGGCCGCCGCCTCGTCGTCGCGAATGCCCTGCTGGGTCCAGATGACTCGCACGTCGTCGCGCTCGAGGGCTGCGTCGACGATCTCGCTCACCTCGTCGCTCGGGCGGAAAATACAGACGATATCGATCTCCTCCTCGACGTCCGCGAGGGAGTCGTACACCTCGCGGCCGAATATTTCGTCCGCGAAGGGGTTGACCGGGATCACGTCGTAGCCGTGCTCGAGCAGGTACTTCGGTACGTCGTGGGCCGCCTTCCCGGGCGTGCTCGAGCAGCCGACGACGCCGATCGCGTCGTATCCGAGAATCGTCTCGAGTTCGTCCGCGGATTTGACTGACATACCGTAGCGTACGGGCTCGTGGAGTAAACCCCTCGGGATCGTGGCGGCAGTGAGTTGCGGCGCGGAGGTATGGCGGCAGTGAGTTGCGGCGCGGAGGTATGGCGGTAGTGAGTTGTAGCGTCGAGAATGTCGATCCTCGGGAGATCCGATGCCGCACCCACCCCGAAATCCCCATCGCGTTCGGCCCCGTTCGATTTCCCACTCGATAGCGGACGGGCGGTCGGCCGTTACAGCGCTGAAATCGCAGTGGCTACGGCTACCTCCGATTGAGGATGGAAAAGGCCGTGACTGACACCTACGTCGAAAGCCCGGCCGTCCGAATCGTGGGCTCCTCGCCGTCGGCCGCTTCCTCGAGTTCGATGACGGCGTCGAACAGCTGTTTGAGCGTGTTCATCGTCTGGTCGTCGTGAGCTGTCGAATCGATGACGTAGACGCCCAGCGCGTCTGCACTCTGGATTCGACCCGTGAAGACGTGGAGGAACCGGAAGACGGTCTGCAGATCGGAGTACATCAGCAGCGTCGAGACGGAGTGCAACAGAACGCGGTTCTGGGTGACCCCTCGCGTCTCGTAGAACTCCTGAAGGTACTCGGAGAGTTTGATTCCGATGCCGGTCATATCAACTGGCGAGGAGGCGTATTTGATCCGCGGATCGTCGTCGATGGTTCCGATGCCGCGTTGTTTCGTTACGCAGTCGACGACGCCGATGTCAGGTTCGACGCCCTCGTCGACGCGGTCGTCGAAGCTCTCGAGGACCTTGTCTGCGCTATCCTTCGTGGTGACGATGATCGAGCCGTCACCGCGGTTCGCGCCGCTCGCGAGGATATCGAAGGCGATCCGTCGTTTCCCCGTCAGTGGCGGGCCCGCAACGAGTACGTTCGTCCCCGGATCGAGTTTGGCGTCCGGCAGGACATCTGCGAGGTCATACATACGGGATACTCACATCCATCGCCGTGGCAACGAGCTGGTACCACAGCTCACTCCGATAGCCGGCGTGTTGTATGAGAATACGCGAAGCCGCTTATAGTACTTTTGATTAAAATACACGGCTCATTCGTTCAATCGTCCCACATGTCCGGGCTATCGTCCACTTCCGATCGCGCTATACCGGTGCAATCGCCACTATAGCGACAGTGACATCGAGAGGGCAGCACGACCGACGATAAACGCCACTGCGGCGAGAAACATCCCGTACTTGAGATGTGATTGGCCGGCGGTCGGGTCTTCGAAACTCTCGTAGGCAGCGACGAGCATGATTGCGTCTGCGGGGACGACAACGAGTAAATACGCGACCCCGAACTCCTCGCGAAGGTACGGCATCGGACTGGCGACGACTGCCGCTACGAGCAAGAGGGCCGCGATGGCGAGCGCCCTGCGTTCCCCGATCGCGATCGGGAGCGTGCGGAGTCCCTCCTCGCGATCGCCCTCGAGGTCTTCGACATCCTTGATGATCTCCCGGGTCAGCGTTGCGATCGCCGCGAGCACGAAGAGCACGACCGCTGGACCGATCTCGCCCCCCTCGATCGCTGCCGCGCCGAAGAGGAACGTGCTGCCGACGAGGTAGGCGACGAGCGCGTTGCCCAGTCCCGGAAGGCCCTTGAAGAACTCGGTGTACGCGATCAATGCCAGGAGATTGACGACCGCGATACCGATCGCCAGCCGGGGCAGTGCCAGCGCGAGGACGACCGCGCCGGCGAAGAGGACAACGCTGAACGCCAGCGCGCCGCGCGGACTCACCGCACCGCGGGGGATCGCCCGCTCGGGTTGGTTGATCCGGTCGATCTCCCGATCGAAGTAGTCGTTGATCGCGTTCCCCGCACCGACTGCCAACGCAGTGGCACCCACTGCTGCGGCGACCGCGATCGGCTCCTCAGTCACGCCGCCGGCGACGAACGAGCCGATGAACGTCAACACGCCCGCCGCGATCACGTTCACCGGCCGCGTCAACTCGAGCAACCCGCGACCAGTCTCCCCGCCTGTCATACGCTGGAGTGGTCATGCGGTCCGGTTAAACGGTGCGGTCCGCCGTCGGGAGGCCGTGTGCGCTCTCGGGTCGGTTGCTTCGGGGTCGGCTTGGCCGCTGGCAGCTTCGCCGTCGGTCAGCGCGATCGGCGCGTGCTGTGTCATTTCGGTGGGAACTCGAGTCGATCACTGGAGAAGGCGGAGGCGACACCGACTGGATTCCCTCGCAATCAGAACGAGACGGGAGTCGAACGAGAGCAAAACTGGCTTTCGTTTCGTCTCAGTCGCCGTTTCAGCGCCACTTCTCGAGGTCGCAGAGCACCTCGTCCTCGACCTCGAGCCACTTGCTCACCCGCTCGTCGCCGCTTGCGTCCGCGGGGACGGCGGTCCAGACGTACTCGTCGTCGGAGAGTAACTCGAGCGGGGGCGCACCGGACTGCACCTCGCCGGGGACGGGGGCCTCGGATTTCGTCATAGTACGTGTAGACATTGAGGCTACATAACAAAGACCCCTGACGGCGATTGTCAGTGGGTGAAAACTCTCGAGGCGTGAGCGTGTCTATCACTGTCGAAAGCGGTGAAAATCGAGTGACTTATACGGATACATCGGGAACGAAGCGATGCGGGCGCTTAGCTCAGTCTGGACAGAGTTCTTGGCTTCGGACCAAGCTGTCGCGGGTTCAAATCCTGCAGCGCCCATATTTTCGAAGGAGGTAATCGCCTGACAGCGGCGGGACGGTTGCTGAATCGAATGCAGCGCTATTGCTTTCGTTCGATGGTCAAACGACTGGTGATTTCCACCGGGATTCGCGTACAACCAAACAGGTGGCAGTCCAGAAAATCAATCGCCAATTGACGGACGGCCACCAAACTGGTCTCCAGTGGAGGCACGCGATACCTTTTTGCCGGGTGGTGTGCTAACTTGTAACATTATGGCGTGCGAAGACTTACCCCCCAAAACCAGACCCCGATGACGATGTGTTCGAGGTATGTCCCGTTGCCCGGGCATTCGAGATCGTCGGGTCAAAGTGGCGACTTACCATCCTCAGGAGCCTTCACCTGTACGGAGAACAACGATTCAGCGAACTTCAGGAAACGACAACGGCCGACTCGACGACCCTCTCTCGCGTGCTCTGCCTATGAATGGATCTCGAGCAAGTGAGTTCAGGCGCACATTCAACACCCATGCGGACCACTCACGCCGTCGCGGGTCACTATCTGGTGATGTGGCTACAAGAGAAACGAGGACAGCTAGGTCAAGTAAACCCCCTTGCAAACTTACCTCTAAGTTCCGTAATGGCGACCGGTCTGTCCAACTCTTACAGGCCCTGACGTAGCTATTACTCAGAGACCGATGCGTCGAACCTCGAACATTCCGGCGCGACTGGCCGACTACCCATGAAACGGACGGTCGTCCTCGGCGGTGGAGAGGCAGGTCTAATCGCCGCGGCGTACCTCGAGCGTATGAGCGAGACGGACACTGTCGTGGTTTCCGAGCGAGAGCGCCACGTGTTTTCATTCCTGCTCTATCGGGTGATGAAGGGAATGCCGTTCGACGAGGCGACACTCGACCTATGGGACGCGTTCTCAGACAGGGACGTCACCGTCGTCCGGGATCACGTTCAGGGACTGGACACAACTGAGAAGCGAGTCGACTTGCGGAGCGGGTCGATAGAGTACGACACCCTCCTGATCGCGCTCGGCGGTGTGACCAGACTCGACGCCGTCGACCGCAGTCGCGTGTCGGACGTTCGGACAGACGCCAGGGAAATTCAGCGTGCAGTACACTCCGGGAGTGTTCGCGATGTCGTTATCGTCGGTGGGGGCCCGGTCGGCGTCGAGACGGCGGCGACGCTCGGGTTCCTCGACGTCTCGCTGCTCACGTCGGGCGACCACCTGCTCGCTGACTTTCCGGAGCGTGCGGGACGCATCGCCGAGCGAGAGTTGGGGCGACGAGACGTCGACGTCCGGACGGAGACGCGCGCGACCAAAGCGACGGAGAACGGCGTCGTCCTGGACGGGGAGCGCGTCGAGCACAGCGACCTGACGATCTGGGCGGGCGGAGTCAAACCGAACCCGGTGATCGAGCGCTTCGACCTTCCGCGGACCAAGCGGGGCTTGCTCGTCGACGCGTCGTTGCGCTGTCGGGGCGCCGACGACGTATACGCTGTCGGAGACGTGGTCGACTATCCCGACAAAGTCAAAGACGGGTACTCGGCGGGGCTGGAAGCCAGACGAGCTGCGAAGAACGCGCTCCGAGAGCTCCGAGGACGGCGACCGAAAGAGTACGACGAGCGGTGGCATCCGAGCATCGTCTACCTCGGTCGGACCACCGCCCTGTTCGCGGCGGACGTGATCGTCCATTGCGGGGCGGGGCCGGCGATTCTACGAGCCATCGCCGCCAGAGGCTACCCGTTCTTCTGGAGCTACGTGTACTGACTGTGTCTGACGCGCTCGGGCAACCGCGGCGAGATGATTGTGCGTCGGGCGGTTGCCGAATGGCAAAGATCACCGGACGCGGGGATCACTGGACGTACTGGAGGACCCGCGCCATCCCGGATTCAAGGTGATAGAGGTTGTGGCAGTGGAACAGCCAGTCGCCGGGGTTGTCCGCAACGAAGTCGATCGTCACTTCGCCCATGTGGGGCGGGACAATCACGGTGTCCTTGACCACGTCACCGACCCGGAAGAAGTGCCCGTGGAGATGCATCGGGTGGGGTACCGGGCTGCGGTTCACCATCCGAATCCGGACGTGCTCGCCCTCGCGAACGCGCAGCGGGTCGGCGTCGGGGTAGGCCTGCCCGTCGATCAGCCACTCGACGGACCCGCGGGCGCGCGACAGCGTCAGGTCGAACTGGCGATCCGGCTGACCGTCGACGCCCTCCAGCGACGAGATGGCCTGAAGGTCGGAGTTCATATTTCTATCACTGCGTCGCCGCAGGCGTCGATAGACTATGTGTACTTGTGAGTTTCGTGCAATATACACTGTGCGGCCCAGGCAACTGATCGATTGGCGTACCGGCGTTTTACGCCCGTGGTCGGTGTAGCTGTTACACATGGATGTACTCGTAACGGGCGGCGATGGCTTCGTCGGCCGGCACCTCTGTTCCGAACTCCTCGACCGCGGCCATGACGTCACCTCGCTCTCGCGAACGCCCGACCCGTCGGTCCTGCCGAGCGAAGTGGACCTGCAGCAGGGTGACGTAACCGACTACGACTCCATCGAGGGCGCGTTCGAAGGGAAAGACGTCGCCGTCAACCTCGCGGCGCTGCCGCCGCTGCACCAGCCGCCGAAGGAGACCAGCCACGACAGCGTCTGCATCGGCGGGTCGATCAACGCCGTTGAGGCCGCCGAACAACACGGCGTTTCGAAGTTCGTCGAGATGAGCTCTCTGGGGGCGAATCCGAACGGCGACACCGCCTACTGGCGGACTCAGGGGCTCGGGGAGAAAGTCGTCCGCTACTCGGAGCTCGACTGGATCGTCTTCCGGCCGTCGTTCATCTTCGGCGAGGGCAGCGAGACGTTCACCTTCGTCAGGCGCCACACCACGCCGTACCTGACGGTGCTCCCGGACGGCGGAGACCGGCCGCGGTTCCAGCCGATCTGGATCGGCGACTGCGTCGACATTTTCGCGGACGGCATCGAGGACGACGCGTACGACGGTGAGGTCTACGAACTCGGCGGACCGGAGGTACTCTCGTTCGGTGACGTTACCCGTATGCTCTACGAGGCCGACGGGAAATCGATCGAGATCCTTCCGGTGCCGATGCGACTGGCGACGGTCGCGCTGCACGCAGTCGATCCGATTTCCTCGATTCCCCTCGGCGTCGATCAGGCGCGCGCCCTGAAGATGACGAACGTCGCCGACCACAACGACGTCGACGCGTTCGGGTACGACGAGTCGAACCTGACAACGCTCTCGGCGTATCTAAGGGGCGAGCAGCGACACCGCCCGCAGCGGCGCCCCGTTCCGAGCGACTGAGCCGACCAGTGCGTCTGGGCGGCGCAGTAGGCCATAGGGGACTCTATCTCCATCACAGTCGAGCGCGTAAGTGCGATCAAGAGGAACTATGGGCGACCACGACCATTGTCGCGTCCATGAGTACGGACATGACCACGACACGGCGTCCGACGAGGTGGTGCGCCAACAGTCGATAATCGATGACGAGGCCGAAGGGCGCCGATGAGGGAGGCTACCATGGAGCCTACGATTGCGAACACTAGAGTGATCCACTCGCTGCCGGTGACGCGGGGACAGAGAAGCTAAGCCACTCCTGGAGCGTCTCGCTGTACAGGATACCGGGATCGAGAGCAGCGTAGAGACAAAAAAGCGCCGGCGGAACATCTGCTCGTGGCCCGCGTGCATCCCGCCATGGCCCTCACCGTGCCCCTCGTGGGAACCGGAGTCGTGGCCCTCGCCGTCGTGTTCGGCGTGCGTATGGTGCTCTTGGTGAGTCGCTTCACCCTCTGCGGCTGGGTGAGTCTCTTCCGCTAGTAGCCCCTGTTCTCCCCGTTGCTCGTCAGACTCGTTGACCGCTTCATCGTGGTCGCCAGATCCGTGCTGGTGGTGACTGTCGTTGTCCTGCTGGTTTTCCCCTCCCGTGGGGTTCTCACGTGTATCGTTGTGGTCGTCCATAGGTCATGCTCTCTCTCTTGAGATGGATTCGCTGGCTTCCTGAATGTTCGGCCCCTGAAATCGTGCAGCAAGGTCTACGTGAACAAACGCCGAGGAGAACAGTGGGCCGTTCACCGAGGAGCGTTCTGTGCTGTCCTCAGATTGGGGGCGATCCTCAGGCGTGAGCGGTGTATCCGGCGTCTTCGATGGCCTCCACGAGGGCCGTGGCATCTGCGTCATCATCGACACTCGCCTGCTCGTTCTCCCGGTCGACAGTCACGTCGGTCACGCCGGAGACTCCCTGAAGCGCCTCTTCGACCGTCTGTTCACAGTGGCCGCACGTCATTCCCTCTACGGTGATGATTGTCGTCATACAAGAGTACGTACGTCCCCCTCTCTTTAGCGGATTTTCATTTCAATTATGCTGCTATGGAGACGCCCAGGCTTTGAATTAGAAATACATCTCCAATATAGTTTAGAAGATTGTCACTTTGACTGTTCGAGTTTGTCCCGACGGGTTTCGAACTCTTCGTCGGTGAGTTCGCCACGGGCGTACGCAGTGCGAAGCTCCTCCATCGCGGGATTCCGCGACGACCGCGAGTCCGTCACCCGGCGGAAGACGAGGTATCCCCCACCGAGTAGGACGAGGAGGAAGACTAGCTGGACGAGCATCCCGACGAGTGGCCACCACCCGCTGGTCGTTCCGTAGCCACCCATCATTCCACCGTATCCCATCATCCCGCCGAATCCCATCCCCATCATGAGCATGGGGAGGACGATGATCGCCCCCAGGATGAGGAGGATGAGAGTCGTGGTGTCGAGTTGGTTCGATGACGCCATCGGGTATTAGGCCTCCGAGGTGGATTCGAGTTCGGTGCCAACGCTCGAGAGGACGCGTTCGAACCGGTCGTGAACCTCGGTCGCAATCGAGTCGAGCGCCTCGTTGTCAGCGATACCGACGAGCTGTTGTGGGTCAACTGCGCTCACCATGACCTCACCGTCGTCGGTTTCGTAGACGATGATGTTACACGGGAGGAGCGCGCCGAGCTCGATTTCCTCGTTCAGGCCCTCGTGTGCTAGTCCCGGGTTGCACGCTCCGAGGATGCGGTACTGTCGGAATTCTTCGCCGAGCTTCTCTTTGAGTGTCGCCTGGACGTCGATGTCACAGAGGACGCCGAAGCCTTCGTCTTTGAGTGCCTCTTTGGCCGTCTCGACCACTTGGTCGAATTCACCGGCAACTGAAGTCTGTATTGTGTATTCCATGGAATATTATACCCCGTTTACGGGGGTAATGATTGGGTGCCGCAACGGCGGGTGTTGGGAGTGTGGTGAACCGGTTGGAACAGCAGCTGTTCCGGTCATCCGGTACGTTCGAGCTGTTTTCGCCGTCGATCGAATTCGTCATCCGAGAGCTCACCGCGGGCGTAGCGCTCGCGGAGAACCGACAGCGACTGCTCATCGTTCCCGCCGGATCCTCGGTTGAGCATCGCATGGGCGAGGTAGAGCGGGACGGCGATGAGGAGCCCCATCCAGAGGAGCCCCCAGAGTCCCATCGCTCCGCCGAAGAGCCCCCCGCCGCCGCCCATCATGCCGCCGCCGTAGCTCCCGCCACCGTGGGCAACAGCCGTTCCAGTCGCCGCGACCAGCAGCGGGACGGCGAGTATCGTGAGTCGACGAGCAGTGCGTCCGATGTGAGTGGTGAATTGCGTCATTATCTTGGGTTTGTGAGTCGTGGTGTTGGGTCGAAGCGATCGAAACGGTCAGGGTTGTCAGCAGTGGCCCTGCCCGTACATTCCGTCGTTGTAGTCGTCGTCAGCCATGTCCTGGGCCATCTCGTCGACGGTCACACCCATGTGGGACTCCATCCACTCGACGCTACCAGGGCCCATGTGGTCAGTCATGTGGCCTTCCATCCAGGCCGCCCAGTCGTCCACGGTCGCATTTCCGTCGTACGGTGGCGCGTCGTCAGCGGTCGTGTCGGTGCCGTGTGCGCTGACCACAGGCGGGGCAAACGCGAGTCCGACGATTGCGAGCGCCACGAGCAGCCAGCCGCCGAGTGTGAAGTTGGTCATTGTCGTTCTCCTCGGTTACTCGTAGAACCGCTTGGGGGATATCACGATGGGTGTAAATCCACACAGGAGATCGTTCGAGAACGTGTATAGGACGTTTTAATCGTTTTTGAGGAATGAGATCGTTCATCCACGTCGAATTCGGCGGGCTCCGAGCTCACGTCCTTGCTGCTTTGGAAAGACTACCGAGGAAACCGGTAGTCCGAGTTACAGTTTGGAGCGTTAGCCACAATTCCATAAAGTCGCCAGCCCCAATTATGTCCCATAGGAACGATACACTCCGCGACTGCAAGCTGTAACGAGACAGTTGGAGACTTCCCCCACAACGCTACCATGGCACTCCAAGAATACCTCGCACAGATCGAACACGCACTCGCACCAGTTCGACACGTTATGAAACCGATTCTGTCCGACCCACTCATAATGGGTTTCTGGGCGCTACCGGTCGTCGTGTCCGTCGGCACCCTCTGGTGGGACATCCGTAACCGCAATCAGGCGCTCCGGTCGTTGATGAAAGGCGTCTGGAAGTTGACGTTCTCTACTCTGGCCCGTTCGGCCTCGCGGTCTACTGGTATTCCGGTCGAACGCAAATCAGCAACGACTCGCTGTGGCGACGTGGATTTCGCTCGACGGCCCACTGTTATTTAGGGTGTGGCGCGGGAGAAGTCCTCGGATTCGCGCTGCTGGCGGGCCTGCTCGCACTCCAGAGTACGCTTCTCGTCGCCGCAGGCACGTTCGCACTCGCGTACCTATTCGGCTACGCGCTCACCGTCGGCCCACTTATGCAGGAGGGCGTCGAGTTCGGTGAAGCGATGCTCACCGCCCTCTATAGTGAGACACCGAGCATCACTATCATGGAGATCGCTGCCATCGGAACGGACCTGCTGATCGCCAGTCAAGCCCACATCTCTGATCTCCTGTTCTGGGGACCGCTGGCGTTCTCACTGTCCGTTGGATTCGTCTTTGCGGACCCGATCAACGCCACGCTCGTCTACTTCGGCGTCAAGGAGGGCATGAAGAACCCTGCCGAGATGGGGGCAGAGCCAGAGCACGGGACAGGCACAGGCCGCCGATTAACACGGTGCCCGATACTGCATCGGATACCTCACTGTCGGCCGATAGTTCCACTGGGCCTGAACTGCTGCCCCTGTGGCTAGTGCTCCTGATTCTGTCGCAGATCGTCGCTCGGATAGATACGGTACGTCCGCCCTTGACGTTCGCGATACAACAGACCCCGCCTCTCGAGAGCACTGACCGTCTGACTGACCTTGCTCTTCGAGAAGTTCGAGCGATCCCGTAATTCGATCTGCGTGATGCCGGGCGAGGAGACGATCGGTTCGAGAATCCGACGTTCGTCGTCCGGCAAGAGGTCCAACACGCGAGCCTGTGGCTGAGACTCTGGATTGATGGCCTCATCTGGCTGGGTGTCAGCCGCCGGTGCTGTGCTCTCAGGGTCGGCTGGTTCCGACATCTCCTTCTGTGAGCGGGCGTTTGCGTCTGTGCTGGTGAAGTCGTCGCGGACTGCGAGATACCCCCCACCGATGACAGCCGCGGCAAGAAAGGTCCAAAAGACGTACCAGAGCGGATTCGTTCCGTGAACCGCCCCCATCGACGTGCCCATCATCGAGCCCATTTGTTCGATGGCTTGCTGTTGCTGGTACGCTTGCCAGCTGAGCGCACCACCGACGATGAAGATGGCAGCGACGAGGAGACCGACCAGCGTGTCTGATCGATGTCGATTCATCCATCCCACCTCGATTTGTCGTGATCTCTGTTCATGCGTGATAGTTTGCGAGACAGCGCCGTACCAGTTGTGATTGGCCGACACAAAACTCGAAGCCGCTTGGTCTCGAGACACAGCAGTCAGTGATGTTCATGACTCTGAGAGGCTCCTATCCCTGAAACCTGTGGATGTTGATGGGCAAACTCGGAGGGGTGCTTCTCGAACGATCGCTTGCAGGTCTTCGAGCAGAAGTAGTACGTCTCGCCGTCGTGGGTGCTGCTCGGCCCGCTATCGTCGATCCGCATCCCACAGACCGGGTCACGATACTGGCCAGGTGCACCCAG
The DNA here is from genome assembly GCF_041894845.1 of Natrinema sp. H-ect4. NCBI lineage: Archaea > Methanobacteriati > Methanobacteriota > Halobacteria > Halobacteriales > Natrialbaceae > Natrinema > Natrinema sp. H-ect4. The sequence continues at coordinate 234,180 of NZ_JBHDYC010000002.1, read as the reverse complement.
TCCTCGGCGATAGACGTAGAGGAGGACTCCCGAGAGGGCGAACGCGACGAGGTTAAGGTAGAACGTGTAGTTGAGTTCGAAGTACGTCTGTTCGGTCGCTGTCTCACCACCGGCCAAATCCGGGACAATGTTCAGGGCGTCGAACAGTAGCTCCATGAGGAAGCCGGTGAACGCCATCGTGACGAAGAAGACGCCGAGGATGTACAGCATCACCTTCCAGCCGTAGTATTTCCGGTAAACGTTCAACACGGGAATCGTGATGAGGTCAGCGTAGACGAACGCGATGACGCCGGCAAAGCTGATGCCGCCGCCCCAGAGTGCAACGGCGAAGGGAACGTTGCCCATACTGCCGACGAAGCTGAGGACGGCAATTGCGACACCCATAATCGCGTTCTCGGCGGTCACGAGGAGGCCATCACCCTGGATGAACAGCGTATTCCAGACCCACTGCGGGACGAAGACGATAACGAACCCGGAGATGAGGAAGCCGGCGATGACGTCCTTCCAGATCATCGACCACTCCTTGCGGTACTGGTTCCCGACCTTGTACCAACCACCCCACGACAGCAACTCCTCGCGCCACCCACCACCGCTCGATGTCTCTTGGAGATACGTCTCCATACAGCCCTCCGAGCAGAATTTTAGCGTCTCACCGCCGTCAGTGGTGAGGGAATACTCGTCTTTGCCTTCCATCCCACAGGTCGGATCTTCCGTGACGCCCGATTTGCGGTCGCGTTCGTTGAGCGTCTCCCGGACTTCGTCGAAGAGGTTCTCAGGAAGCGTGAGATGGACGATGACCGCCATCACGGCGATGAGGATGAGACCGCCAAGCAGTTCCGCGACGAGGAACTCCCAGCCCAGCAGAATCAGAATCATCAGCCCGAGCTCAATGATGAGGTTCGTCGACGCGAACATGAACGCCAGGAAGTTCACCACGTGGGCACCCTTCTTGAACAACCCCTTCCCGATGGCGACGGCCCCGAAACTGCACCCACTGCTCGCCGCTCCGAAGGCGGTCGCCTTCGTGAGGCCGCTCAGGTCACCATCACCCAGGACCTGGGCCATTCGCTCCTTGGAGACGTAGACTTGGACGAGACTCGTGATCGTGAGCCCCATGATGATCGCCCACGCCGCCGTCCAGAGAAATCCAACACCGATGCGGAGGGATTCGAAGACTCCCTCAATCATCGTCGCCTGCATGGTTGTATCGACGTAAGCATCATCTATTGCAGTTCCCGTTAATATCCCTCTCTTCAGAGCCCCCTCGACTATGGATTCAAAAGTTGTACGGTTGGATTGCAGAGGGTTCGAAGGCGTAATCGCATTGAACCGTGACCACGTACTGGACACTAGAGGCTGACTCACGGAGGGACATATATGCCTGAAAATACGGAGGACACACGCTTGGTCACGATTCTCCTCATTATCATCGGTGCGTTCGTCATCTTCCCGATGTTCTTCATGGGATTCGGGCCGATGATGGGCGGTATGTGGGGCGGTGGAATGTGGAGCGACGGGACGATACCGGGCTGGATGTTCATCGTTGGAATCCTGATGCAACTCCTGTTCCTCGCTGCCCTCGTCGGCGGTGGCTATCTCATCTACAGGGTTGTAACGGGCAGTGAGAGTGGCTCAGACCAGGCGCTCGAAGAACTTCGGCTCGCATACGCTCGCGGCGAGCTGACCGACGAGGAGTACGAACAGCGACGGAGAGACTCTCCAACGCGACACGGAATCACGTCAGGATTGACCTGAAGGATGACGCTGACACCTGACCGCCGTTACATGACTGGCCAACCCTCGCTCCCAGCTTGGCTCGACCGATACACGACGCTGGGCCTCTACGGACTACTCATTGGAACGGGACTCTGCTTGGTCGCATTCATCACGAATCCGGTGCCAGACCCCTCGTTCCCGTGGGCGACGCTGTCGGAGTCACTTCGACTGCCGTTCGAGCAGCCTCGGATTGAGCACTGGCCAGTAAGCTATACCATCGGAATCTGGCTGTGGATTATCGGGTTTCCGTCGTTGTTCCTCGCTGGGTACAGACGATTCGGAACGCAGACGCCATTCGGATCGACGCTGTGGCTCGCTAGTCTCCCCACGTTGGCGATGGTTGGCTGGACGACATACTGTCGGTTCTTCTGGCCGAAACTCCATCCGCCGACGTGGAATGCCCCCTCCTATACGTTCGTCTGCTGGCTGTACTGCACCTCGTACGACGTGATCTGGAGTAATACCGCCTACGTGATTGCACTGTTCGGTATCGTCGCGACGATCTTTGCAGTACGACGACGAAAGGGGGCCGGGTACGTCCTTCTCGGGTTTGGGCTCCTCGCACTTCCCCTCGGACTGCCAGCTGTGTACGAGGGGTACCGACGAACGACGCAAACAGTCACCTGAACTTCCACCAATGGCGCGTGATCTCCCCCGGTCTAGCCGGTCACTCCAGACGAGATGCGGTTTTTCCGACTCTCGAACCGTACATGGGCTCTCAACGGGGTGAAAACGGGTACCAATAATAGCAACTAGATAACTATCTGAATAGTGGGCGCAAATGACGGCTGACATCGCGATTCACGACGCATACGTTCTCACGGTCGATGACCGAAATCGGCTCTACGAACGGGGTACGGTACTCATCGAGGATGGTCGCATCACCGATGTGCGATCCTCCCGGAACGACGATGCGGACATCGCGGCCGCCCGTGTCATCGACGGCGAGGGCACACTCGTGATGCCGGGGCTGGTCAACGCCCACACTCACCTCGAGCTGACGCCGCTGATCGGCGCGTTCAGCGACCTTGACCTGATGGAGATGATGAGCGGGATGACCGCCATCTTCGGCCACATCGCCGAGGGCGAGTACGACTACCTCACCGAGGCGGGGTACGAACTCGCCGCGCTCAACTTCCTCGCCGGCGGCGTCACCACCGTCAACTCGATGGACGTCCGTCCGAGCGCGGGCGCCGAGACGTTCGGCGAGGCGGGCCTCCGCGGGTTCTTCGGGATGGCATTCTCCGACCTCTTCTGGGACGTTCCCGTCGACGAGCAGTTCGCCCGTGCCCGCAGGTTCATCGACGAGTACCACGACACCTACGACGGACGGATTCGAGCGACGATCAACCCCCACGACGACTGGTCGTGTACCCGCAATCTGTGGGAGCGCACCGCTGATCTCGCCGCCGAGTACCCCGACCTGCTCGTTCACACTCACCTACTTGAACTCAAGGAGAGCAATACGATGGCACGGGCGAACGGTGCTGAGGACTCGCTTTCCCTCCTTGCCGATGTCGGACTCCTTGACGACCGACTAGTGGCCGCCCACTTCCGGCTTGCCGACAACGAGGACATCCGGCGGACTGCCGACGCGAACGCATCGATCGCGCACTGTCCGTCGATTTTCGCATACTGGAACACGAACGGTGACGTGCAGTGGACGCCGGTGCCAGAACTCCGTGCAGCGGGCGTCGACGTCGGCCTCGGCATCGACGACCACTACTGGCACGACTCGTACAGTATGTTCGGTGAGGCTCGGCAGGCTCGGCTCGCTGCGAATCTCAAGCGGTCGGCCGGTCAGTACGATTCGATGGAACTGGTGCGGATGCTCACCATCGAGGGAGCAGAGGCACTCGACGTCGGTGACGAGATCGGCAGCCTCGAACCCGGCAAGCGGGCCGACGTCATCCTGCTTGATGTCGAGCAGCCAAAGTTCATGCCGCTGACTAACATCCCGGCGCAGGTCGCCAACAACGCGGCGCCCGCAGACGTAGAAACGGTCATTGTGGACGGCAACGTGCTGATGCAAGATGACGAAGTGAAGACGATGGATGCCGAAGCGGTGCGCGACCGCGTCGAGACCGCGGTAGACCGCTTCGAGTCAGAGACGGACTGGAAATTCGGCATTGGGGTGAGCGAGCCACCAGGCGCTATGGATGTCGCCCGCGACCTGCCGAAGCGCGGTCCCGCCCAGTTGCTTGGCCGCCTCGCGTTCCAGTCGGTCAGGGACAGGTTCCCGTTTTGATCCTAATGTGATTGCAGAGCGCCAATAATACCGGATACACAGACACGGGAATTTGCGAATCTAACTATTCATTAGATTAGCAATAGCTTCCTTCGTCGGGATTCCACATACACGCCTCGCCTGCCGTGAGGTCGTTTTCGTCTCTGTATGGGACGATCTAGAGACAACAATCGCAGTGGGAACTGATTGAATAAGCTGCGATGCTGTGACTGTGAATTGAACAGGCGAGTTAGAAGACTCCGGTGATGAAACCAACTCCCATGATGATGAGGACCGCCGCGGAGAACGCTGGAAGATATGGCGTGTACTGCTCGACCTTCTCCTCTGAGTGCTGGTAGCCTGCAATCAACAGCATCGTCAGTCCGACGATCCCCGCGATGACGGTGAGGGCGTACGCACTCATCAGTTCGAGGCAGTGGGTTGACCCGGCGCAGAGCGCAATAATTTCGAACTCCTCTTCGTGGGCGAACCCGAGTACGAACGCGAACCACGCGATCCCGAGGAGGCCACGGTCAGCGGTCGCTTCGGGGTCATCGTGTGAGTGCGTGTGCTCACTGACAAAGGGAACGAGACCCTTCAAGCGAGGGATCAATCCATCGTTGTGCTCGTGCGAATGGCCCTGCTCATGAGAATGGCTTGAATGCTCGTCCAAATCGTGGTGGTGGTCGTGGCTGTGATGATCGGAGTGGCCGTCATCATCGTGATTGTCATGAGAATGCCCGTAGGAGTATTCACGAATCCCAAGCACGATGAGGAGGACACCGGCCACCAGACTGACCGGTCCACCGATTTGGATACCATCAAGTATCGTCATCGGCTCGTTGACCTGCGTGAGGTTGAAGTAGTTCTTCGCGTAGAAGAACACCCCCACCATCGCGATACTGCTGATAAGGTGACCGGTGCCGATGATGAGACTCGCCGCGAACCCGTACGCCCACTTGTTCGTCTGGTCGAGCGCGTACGAGGCGGCAACGGGCCACCCGTGACCCGGTTCGATGCCGTGAACGGCACCGAGCGCGATCGCACCGACGAAAAGGCCGAGTGCTTCACCGTGTAACATCCTGCTCGAGAATCTGCTACCGACGTGAATAACGGTTGTTACTACCGAAATGGGGGAATCGTCATACGAGACTCTCTTGTAGAACCCCGACGAGCCAGTACCTATGCGAACGAGTTTCAATATTCCAGACGAAGTCGTCGAAGAGTTCGACCGAGTCTGGCAAGAGCAGGATCTCGAAAACAGATCGCGAGCGGTCCGAGAAGCGATGCTGGAGTACATCGAGTCGCACTCCCGCCTCGAAGAGACAAGCGGGCAAGTCGTCGCGCTCGTCGCGTTCGATTATCGCCACCACGAGGTGATACAGGAACTCCACGCAGTCCAGCACGAATATCAAGATGTGATCCTCAACACGAGTCATACGCACCAAGGGGAATGGTGCCTCGAATCGCTATTTTGTCGAGGGCCAGCCGAGCAGGTACGTACCCTCACCTACCGACTCCGCGACTTTGACGGTGTAAACCGGGTCAAGGTGATGGTCATCCGGGACGGCGGGGAGTGACGAACCGCCAGAACACCCGAGAGATACACTCGCTATGTTCTCTACCTGTCTATAGCACCAGATGTGAAAGACCAGAAATTTAGAGGGGTTCAACAGAGTCTTTTAGTTGATCATGAGCGGCTTCACGGTTATTGAGGACTTGCGTCCCCTCTCCACGATCATTCTCCAATTTCTACTACCCACCGTCCCCAAACGTTATTACTCAATACACGAATTATGAATTGTATGTCGAAAGCCGCCGGGGACCCCGAGCGAGCCGTCAACGGCCTCCTGTCGGTCGCCCAGCTCTTGGAAGAGCCGCGACTGGCTCGGCTCTATACGTTCATCCTTCGCGAGGGCGAACTCACCATCGACGACATCACCGATGCACTAGAAATGCCACGGACGACCGCGTATTCAGATACTGGAACGCTCGTCGATCTTGGGGTGTTGACGCGCGATGAAGAACAGAAGACACACACGTATTCGGCGGTGCCGATCACCCTTACCGCTAACCTTGACGGGGACGAATACACGGTCACCCCGACCCTCATCGAGGCTTTCGGTCGCTCGCCGCACGATCAGGATCTCGATCTCTTGATCGAAAAGCACGGCTTGGGAAAACTCGCGGCCGCACTCACGTACGCGATTCCATACGCCGAAGGCAAGATGTCGGAGCGAGTTGCTGCCCGGGAACTAGATTTCCAGCACGCCTTTGCCATCGCCGTCTTGCAAGCTCTTCGAGAAGTTGTACTCGACATGCAGACGGTCGATCCGTACTTCGACGACATTCGAAGTGCCCGCGATCAACCTTCTGAGACGGAGGGCTAGCGGGTTGCAGAGATGAGCAGGTCTTTCGACTCGTTGGAAGAGGGTGTCGTCTGGGTCGCAGATACGGGGCTGTTCGTGGCTTGTGGACGTCAACAAAACAACAAGTACACCGCACTTGAAACGTTTGCCCACCGGAATGGCCTTTCGTTCGTGATTCCGCAACGTGTGTACGATGAACTCGGTGGGGCGCCAAATCGAAGTACACCTGGTCAAACCCCGATCGACAGCGCGATTAATGCAGGTTGGGTAACGGTGGCCGGGGAGCCAGACTATGCGAACAGCATCGTGTCGCAGGTGATGGATGACGTACGAACGTATATCGCCCAATCGTCAAACCGGCGGGAAGATCAGATCGAGAAAGCAGATACCGCACTCGCGGCCGTTGCGGCAGAACGGCTTACGGGCAGTGACGTCGAGTTCGCGTGCATCGTGACGACCGACATTGACGCCGGCGAAGGTATCGTTTCGGCGCTCTCACGAAACGGGTTTGACGAGCGCGTTCAGTTCAAAAATGGGTTCGAGTTGATTGAGGAAATTGCTTGACTCGTCGCGTTATAGGTTATCGAGGTAGTCCCTCCGCTGTTCCATCCGTTCGCGCTCTGTTCGACGGTCGTAGTGCATATCGATCACTTCTTGGCTGACGTTGGCCCGATCACTGACGACTTTGTCGGGCATGTCGTTGTTCAGACTGTGCGTGATACTCCCCCAACGAATCGCGTGGGGGCTGACCGACGACGGACACTTCGAGAGGTGGTCGCGCTCGGTCGCTTCGCACTCGTCGGGGTCTCGATCGTGCGGGCACTCTCCGTCATAGCGACAGGGCTGTGTCCACCTGTAGACGTACACTCTGAGCGTCGACTTGCAGGGACGACCCTGTGCAGTCGTTAAGAGAGGCTCCCGACCGCATTCATCCGTGACGTCGCGGCGCTGGCTCTCGATCCAGTCGTCGAGGAGTTCACAAAGGTCGACCGAGAGTGCAACGAGTCGTTCGCCGTCCTGCTGGTTCTCGATGGGCGTTGCTGTCTCAGGTCGATGCCTGACTTTCAGGTACTGTTCGTCCGGGTAGTAGTCCTCAAGGTCGAGAGCGTGAACCGACCCGACGCGCATCATTGTGTGCCACATAAGCGCGATCGTGACGTGTTCGATCGACGCGTAGTGGTACTTCTCGAGTTCAGCGAGCACGCTGGTAGCGCGGTCACTGTCCAGCATTACGTCGCGGGCGTTTTGCTCGGGCGTGATGTCCGGCGAGAGAACCTTCTCGCTGAGGTCCTGTTCGACGCCATCAACGGTCTCGAGCCAGCGAATGAACACACGGAGGGTGTCCATCTGAGTTTTCTCCGAGACTGGCGAGAGGTCCCCCTCGTCTCGCCGCCAGACGCGATAGCGCTGGAGCTGCCGCCCGCTGAGGTTGTTGGGGTTCTCGATGTCCTGCTGGTCGCACCAGCGGACGAAGTGACCGAGACGGTACTCGTGAGCTTCGAGCGAAGCTTCGGCAAGTTCGTTGCCCTTGTCCGCGAGGTAGAGTTCCAACGCGGTGTCGGGTTCGATTGGTTCCAGACTCATGGTTCGTGGTGGCGATCCAGAACCTATCAAGAATCTTTTATAGATTGTGCCTCAAACGGTGGAAACCGTGAGAGGGCGATGCTTTCGTCGATCGAAAGCAAGCCTACAGCGCCCATACATTTGACGAGATATAATCCCCTGACAGCGTAGAGGTTATCGATCGAATGGGCACAGATTTGCTTTCGTTCGATGGTCGAATGGGCGAGTGGCTGTCACCGGGATTCGCGTACAGCCAAACTGGTGGCGTTTCAGAAAATCAATCGCCGATTGACGGGATTCCCTTTCCGAGTCGTGCGTTTCTGACTCTGTTGAAACCCCGGCTACAGACCCAGTGTGCCCAGGTAAGTCCAGAGCGTGAACTACACGAGTGAGAAGTCCGATAACCCGAAGGGTACGATGTAGCGACCGCTACATTGACCCGCTCCGGCCGACCTCATCACGTACAACGTAGTAGAGAATCCAAACGACCGGACCACCGGAAAATGCGCCGAGGCCCCATGCGAGTTCGTGAGAACTTCCACGGCTGTCCGCGTCTCGGTAGATGTATAATGTCATGAGAAGAGCAAGAGCGACTGCGACAAGAGTTATCAATAATTCAGTGATGCCACCAGTGCCGGAGTCTACGAGCGTCATGACGAAATATCACAATGAAATGAGATAGAGATTGGGATGACCAAGCAACCCTACTGTGCGCCCGGATACACTACAGATAGTGTCGAACTACTACGATTACACCTGAACTGAGTTCCCCTATATGTCTCGCCGCTGGAACAGTACTTGGCTTACGATGAGCAATCCCAAAAATCCAGCAAGGAGAATTCCAGCGTCCATTACTTCGTACGTGCCGTCAATGAGAACCGGTGTTGGGGAGTAGTAATGGGTTGGGCTAATGTATTGAATCCACGAGAATTCCTCCGCCGCGCCAACTGCGGACTCAACGAGCCAAAGAGCGAACATCAGCCCGATAGCAGCCCGCTCTGCAACCGCCGCCCGGTTCACGAGTACCGAGAGAACTGTTCCAATCGCAGCGCAGACAAGGAGATACGGAATCGAGAGGAGATGCGCCAACACGAGATGCATCGGATCAATCGTTTCGCCGATCGCCACCACAAGACCGTACGTGACGCCACCCACAACTACGTTCAGCAGGATAAGTGGAAGCACCATCGATGCGAATTTTTCGAGAAGTAACTGGCTCCGAGAAACCGGGAATGAGAGCAATAGATCCATTCGATCATTCTCGATGTCACTTGCGATCTTCCCCGCCGCTGAGTATGCAAAGTAGATCCCGAGCCCCACCAACCAGACGAATGTGTAAATCTGCCCCCCAAGCCATCCTTCAATCGTTCCAATCGTTTGAATGCCGAACGCTTCCCTCATCGCAGGCGGCACTGAGTCCGCGATCTGCGCGTAGGCGGATGCGTCAACGAGAGAGAAATACCAGACGATAAAGGCTACGTAGAGGCTCACACCAATCGTCAGGATCACAGTTCCTCGAAGACGGCGGCTCGTCTCATATCGCGTGGTTTCAAGCATCCGATTGCACCTCCTGGTTGGATTCTCCTGCTCTGTCTGCCCCGTAGTAGTGCATGAAGACGTCTTCGAGCGGTGGTTCACTGATGTCGATTTCACGCACGTCATGTGTCGCAAGTTCGCGGAGGAGCGTGTTGTACTCGCCAGTGTAAATGAATTGGATTCCGTCAGCGAACGTCTGCACATCACTGACCCCATCGAGTGCTGTGAGTTCAGTTCTGGCCTCGTCAGTCGTTCGGAGCCGGACACGCTTTCCCCCTTGTTCCATCAACGTCTCGACATCCTCTAATCCGACGAGTTTTCCGTCGCGGAGTATCCCAACCCGATCACAGATGCGGCGGACTTCGCTCAGCACGTGAGATGAGAAGAATAGCGTCTTTCCTCGCTCGCATTCGTTCCTGGCGAACTCGTTAAACTCCTCTTGCTTAAGCGGATCGAGGCCGGATGTCGGTTCGTCCATAATCACGAGTTCGGGATCGTGCATGAAGGCCTGGATGATGCCGAGCATGCGTTTATTCCCGGATGAATACTCCCGGATCGGACGCTCCACCGGGGGCGTGAATATATCGAGGAGTTCGTCTCGCCGGTCACCACCCTTGACGGACGCATGATAGTCTAGGACTTCTGCACCCGTCACTTCCTCGTTGAATCCGAGATGCGCCGGTAAATACCCGATTCGCTGCTTGGCGTCGATAAGCGCGCCCTCATCGTGAACATCTGCACCGAGAACAGTCGCTGTTCCAGATGTCGGTTCGAGTAATCCCAGCAGTGTTCGAATCGTTGTCGTCTTCCCTGCACCATTTGGCCCGAGGTATCCGAAGATTTCGCCAGTTTCGACGGTGAACGAGACGTCGTCGTTAGCGAGAACGTCTCCATAATCCTTCGTCAACCCGTCAAGCTCGATTACTCCCATAACTCCCTCCTTTGTATGCACTCCATTTTGTTGTATCGGAGGTTACATTCGACGTACATAGACGGAACCGTCACGAGACGGTTGTGATCTGACTACGGGGCTGGAACTGCGGCCAATCACGGGACGAAGAAAGTGGACTCAACGGAGAGATATCGTTATTCTCTCCCCCAACCTACTATCGGCTTATGACCAGAGTTGGTTTCGTTCTCGTGGGGCTCATCATGGCCCTGGTTCCAGCACGAGTTCGGGAAGCGTTCGAGCAGCTCGCCCTCAAAAATTCTGATAAGGTGAGCCCCAGGCCCTCGTTTACGCCAGCGATTAGAGCGGAAGGCGTGATTTTCGTGGTCGTGAGTGTACTGGGAGGAACGGCGTATCGTGTGTCGATGTACGTCCTTGGACTGGCCGGTGCTATTGCACTCTTCGTTCCGAAGCGGGCACTCCAGTTCAGTATGAACATCTCGTACGAAAACCCAGAGACAGTCGAATGGAAGGACGGACTCGTTCCAGTAATCCGCGGGTTCGGCGTGCTGTATCTACTTATTTCGTTGGACGAGGTCAAAAACCGCAGCCGGGAGACGTGACTGGAATTTCGCGCCAGCGGCTTACAGATCCGACCCCGTGGTCGAATCCGGTTCCCGTTCGATTTGCTCGTACAGGTAGTACGAGTATACGGCAGTAACTCCGGCCGTCAGGAGCAGCGGGACGAGAAGGAAATAAATTGCTATAGTAGCCACTGAAACGATTCACACACTGAGCGTATAGCTGTCGTTCGATCAGGTGTGCAATGACTTTCAGTGGCTACTATAGGTCGCCGAAGAAGAGCCCGACCAGTGTGAGGACGGCGGTGAGTTTGAACAGCCAACTGCCGAGGGCATGGATCCGATCCCAGACCTCGTCGCTGCTGAGCGTCCACGGTGTCCGGATACCGGCGAACCAGTTCGGCTCGGCGTGCGGGAGGAAGATACCGACGTAATAGAACAGACCAGCCGCGCCGACCAAGATTAGGGTCGTGAAGTCGAACTCGTAGCCGAGGTTGAATGCGACGATCCCAGCGTGGGCGAGGAACAGATATCCGGTGAAGATGACGACGAACCAGTCGTAGTAGGCCCGGAACTCCGCGATGTTCTCACGGAGTGGACCGATCCGAGGAATCGTGGCGAACACAACGAACAGTCCCGCCGTCAGAGCAGGAAATAGCCAGAGTGCGAGTTGCTTCGACATGGTGGTGTCCGGTTCTCCCGCTGCGTTCCAGTGCGTGACGAGGTCGGTAGGGAGCGATGGAGCTGCGAACAGGCTCACGGTGCCTGATGATACCACGAGCGCAACACAGCGGGAGAAAAACGACGGCCTCGAGGACGAATACCCCGACGTCGAGTTTCGAGAGGTCGACATCCAGAAAGATCTGGAAACAGCCGAGGAGTACGGCGTCCGGAAGACGCCGACGACACTCATCTACGCGAACGGTGAACAGACCGCTGAATTCATCGGCATTATCGACCGGAACGACCTGGAGTCGGCTATCGAGAGCGCGACCCAGCAGTCATCTGGATTCGCCCAGCGCCTCGTCGATGTCGTGCGCGGATAACGAACCAGCGACCGATTCAACTCATATGGCGAACTATAGTCGACGATAGTCGACGTCAGTTCCTGGGCATTCACATAATTCCGGCGGCAGGATTCTAACGCGGTGCTGACTAGAGAGTCTGAGCGCGGCACTTAGTGGCCTGAGAGCACAACTGGTCCGAGTAAACAGTTCATTTTCCAATTGATGACGGGAAAGCAGATTGTCCCATCGGACCCGCACCGTTAACCCTGTCCAGGAGTAATGGTCATGATGGAGTATACCATACAAAACTCGGTGTCGGGTGATTTCGATGAAGTCATTGACTGAAGAGATTGAACTCGGGGCACTCCTCCCGTGAATACTATGCCCACGCGACGACGCTTGATCGCATTCACGAGCGGAGCAATTTCGACCAGTCTGGCAGGGTGTGTAACCAACAGTAATTCACCCGCTAGTTGCACCGACGACGGCAATAGCGGCGACTCTACTGACGACGGCAATGGCGAAGGAGCTACCAGCGGTAGCGATGAGCACGATCACGAGAGCGGTCACGAGCTCGGCCATCCAGAGACGCAGATAGACGTACGGATGGAATCGGATGGCGACTGTAACCACTTCGTCCCACACGTTGTCCACATTGAGGAGGGAGGAACGGTCAGGTGGGTTCTGGAGAGTGGCGCTCACGATACGGTTAGCTACCATCCGAACAATGCTGACTTGCTCCCATCAGCGACCGAGCGGCGGATGCCGGAAGAAGCCCGCCCGTGGCGGAGTGAGTTGTATCGGACCAGGGGAGAGACGTTTGAGCGAACGTTCGAAGAGGCGGGGATTTATGACTACACCTGTACCGTCGTCGAACATGGCCATGGACCCGACCGTGGACAAGGTCCCTATGGCCATCATCAAACACACGAAGCGACGGGCATGGTCGGACGCGTGATTGTCGGCAAGCCAGAACTCGATTCTGACGCTCAGCCTGCACTCCAGTCACCCGCAGATGGACTCCCTGACGCCGCAAAACGTGAACTTGAGGGGTTCAACAAACGAACCAGGGCAGCACTAGAGCATCCCGACGAACATTGAACACGTCGATCTCAGCCAATCCAGAGACGATCTCAGATACCACCCGCTCTCTGGTAGTTCTGGGCGAACTGGGCCTACGTGACTACGTGCAGCGTTGCCACGGATGTGTCCCTACTGATCGAGTCCTCAACCGCTTTGATCGAACGTTTGTGTCTGCTGAATACGCGCTGTGGGCCGTGTTTAGACGCGAAAATTCGAGAGTAACGAGATCCACAGACCGAGAGTAGACACATAGGTCTAACTAACCGGCTTTGTGAGGTACTGATTCTCCGCTCTGAATACGCGCCCTATATTCTTGCACGGGAAGTGCTGACTTCTCGAATAGGTATTAGAAACGGCGGTTTTGAGACGATCGTATTCGGCCGCCTCACGCCTGAAAGGACGATTCGTTCGACACTCGATCCGGAGCCTGCAGGCCCCTTCGTTTTGTGGGTAGTTGGAATCCAACTTCATGCTACAACACGACCCCAAGAGAACATTGGAGAGAACCGTCTCGTCTTGGCCACGATTTCTACACACCTTTCGAACACAGCATAACTGTGGCTTGCCGAAAAATGGCCCTCCAACTGCCGCGAGTTACTCGTCGACGTCGAGCCACGACCGGATCTGTTCGGTGATAGCAGCGGCGATGGCGTCACCGATGCGATCAGCCGACTCCGAGAGGTCCCACACGTGGTCGCCACCGCGAGACACCGTCACCCAGTCGACGTAGTCGTGACGGTCCAACTCGAGCAGGAGGTCCTTGAGAACCGTTTCGTCGAGCCGGCAGCCGAGCGCGGTCTCGATCGAGTCGGTCAACTGGGTCGTCGTCGCGAGAACGCGATCCTCGGGTCCGGTATTCGCGATCGCAGGCGCGGCAGTCGGTGTCGATGGGGATGGCGGCCGATCGGTCATTCTCGGCCACTGATTGTGGTGGTGGTAGTATTAATGCCGGTGGTAGTCGCGCGTGGCTGACGTCGGGTCGAAACGGAGTCGTCGAATCGGTCGATCGCAGACTATCGCCGCCAGCCGATCACTGACTGTAGCCGCCAGTTGATCGCTCACTCGGCGTCGACGAGCTTGTAGCCGCCACCGTCGGTATCGATATCCTCGTCGGACGAGTCTTCGTCGTCTTCCGGCGGGTTCGGCGCGCGTTCGGCGTAGTAGATTGCGCCGTCGATCACGCGCGGCGTGCTCGTGACGACGCCGTCGTTGTCGACCTCCCAGATCAGCTCACCGGTGCGTTTCTCGAGCGCGTAGAGCGTCGTGTCCTTCGAGCCGACGAGCACCCGCTGGTCGCAGACGGTCGGACAGCCCGTGATCGCGAGGTCGGTTTCGAACGACCAGTGTCGCTCGCCCGATTGCGCGTCGAGCGCGTACAGGTTGCCGTCGTGGCTCCCGATGAAGACCGTGTCCAGTTCGGGATCGAGCGCCGGCCCCGACATCACCAGGTTCCCCGTCTGGAACGACCAGTCTTCGGTGCCGTCCTCGAGGTTCACCCGGTAGACGTTGTGATCCCACGAGCCGAAGTAGGCCCCACCGTCGTAGGTCGCGATCGGCCCCTTGATCTCGCTGTTGTTGTCGTCTCGGTCGTCGGTCTCGAACGACCAGGCGAACTCGAGGTCGGGGAGGTCGGAGTAACGCCATCCGTACAGATTGCCGTCGTTCGATCCACAGACCAGATGGCCAGAGTCGGGATCGATCGCTGGCGTCGAGTGCGGGTGATCCGTCGGCCGTCCCTCGGGGTCCTCCCAGACGATCGATCCGTCCGCCGCGTCGACCGCGAACGTGCTTCCCTCGGGATCGTAGTATTCGACGGCGATGACGATGGTGCCGTCGTGATAGAGCGGGCTCGAACCGATGGCGTCGCCGAGGTCGTTTCGCCACTCGATGTCGCCGGTCTCGAGGTCGATGGCGTAGAGCACGCCGTCGTACGCACCGACGTACGCGCGGCCATCGGCGATCGCTGGGGTTCCGTGGATGCCGCGGCTGTCGGTGTCCGTCCCGGTGCGCCAGCGCTCGGTGCCGTCGGCGTCGAGCGCCACGAGATATCCCGTGTCGCCGGGGAAGACGAGACCACCGTCCGGCAAGGGGACGGCGCTGGCCTTCGCGGCGCCGTGAGAGCCCGTATTGAGTCGGTCGAGCCGCCACTCCCGTTCGACCTCGCCGGGAACCGTGGCGTCAGGATAGTATCCCCACCGCTCGAGCGAGTGTCTGAACTGGGCAACACCGTCGGGAACGGTCTGCTCGAGGCCAGTGTTCACCAGTGGAATTTCGTCCGTACCGCGTTGCCCGAGACAGCCCGCGATCCCGGCGGTCGCAACCGTTGCAGTGCCGACGGCCTGGAGTATTCGGCGCCGACTGTGTGCCGTCTCGAATCGCCCGTCGACGGCACGTGAATCGTCTGTCATCGTCACGACGGTCTCACTCGAAGGGTACCAGCTTTGCGTTCTTCGCGACGAGTCTCCGTGCCGATATGCCGTCGACTGGAACCGGATATCCCATTCGACGCCAAAGCAACCGAGTCCGTCGCACTGGTTGTATCCGAACGGAGAGCGACCGCTATCCATCCTGTCGTCCCAACGCTCGGTCGCTCATATCGCTCGGCGCCCGGAGTTTCGATTGCGAAACGGGCGACCGGCGTCGACGCTACTCGTCTGCTCGCCTCGAGCGACGCGTCACTTGGTGGGCAGTTCGTTGATGATGACGACGGCTTCGCCGTCGATAACCGTCTCGTCGTCCTCGTTGACGACCGCGGTGTGCAGCCGGTAGCGATCGCTGCCGAGATCCTCGACGATCTCACACTCGGCGGTGACCGTCTCGCCGATTCGGACCGGCCCCACGAACTCGAGGTCCTGCGAGAGGTAGACGGTCACCCCGGGCAGGCGGGCCAGTGCGGCGCTGATGGTACCGGCCACGAGCGTCCCGTGGGCGATCCGGCCACCGAACTGGGTGGCTTCGGCGAACTCGGGCTCGAGGTGAAGCCGGTTCGTATCGCCGGAAACCTGTGCGAACGCGGTGACGTCCACGTCCGCGATCGGCTTGCGAAAGCGGACGTAGTCGCCGACGCCGAGGGTATCGAAGTCGTCGGTCGACCGTTCCATGACCCAGTTCTCGTCGCCGAACGCGACCTCGACGGCCGGCGTCGATGTCGTCGTGTCCACGTCCGGCTGGGTGGCGGATGCCTCGCTCGGACGTGTCAACCCCATCGCGGCGAGGAAGGCGTTGTTGGCCTCGACGTAGCTGTTAAAGACGTGTCTCGAGATATTGGCCCACTGCTCAGTTGCTGGCGCGGAGTCGACGCTGTCGGTGTCCGTACAGTGACTACTCATTGATCTAGTTCTGGGTCGGCGTGTCATTCGAGTGACCTGCCGATTCCGCACGTGGGTACCACGGTTGATGTCTTCGGGGTATCGCCAAATCATGTTGGGCTGCCAACCGTGACTCTCGTGAGTGTTGACGGGTGACCCCGGACGGCGATCGGTGTCGACTGCGACTGACACTGTACCCGTGCGAGCGATTCACCGAAGCGGTTCGGCGAATCGATCCCTGACAGGGAGTGATCGCCTACGCAGCGGGGAGTTCCTCGAGAAAGTCGGTCGCCGCCGCGTTGAACGCTCGCGACCGGTCCTGATTGACCAGGTGTCCCGACTCCGCGAGCTCGAGTTGCGTGCCGTCGGCGACGGCCGAGGCGATCTGTCGGCCCTGTCGCTTGACCAGCGGGGCCTCCTGCTCGCCGTGGACGACGAGCGTCGGCGTTTCGATGCCGGATAGCTCGGGCGGATCGTACTGGTAGAGCGCGTCGAAGATCTTCCGGAACTCGGCCGACGGGATGTCGCCGACGGTGTCGATCGCGTCGGCCCTGGTACTGGGGTCGACCGACAGCCACCGTTCTCCGGTCGTCGCCTGTATCGAATACAGCATCGAACGGAAGGTCCCCGCCGACCCCGAGACCGACAGCGACGTGGCCAGCGCGGGCATCGGCGACCAGAACGACTTCACTCCTGACGGCAGTTCCACGGGGGGCATCGATCGCACTGCCCCGCCCAGAATCGCGCCCGCCGCGTCGTCGGAACGGCGATCCAGATACTCCTGGACGACCATCGACCCCAGCGAGAGCCCACAGAGGATTGGCCGTTCGATCTCGAGTCGCGAGAGCAGTGCCTCGAGGTCGTCGGTGAAGAGGTCGATCGAGTACTGATCGGGCTCCGTCACGCCGGTGTTGCCGTGGCCCCGCACGTCGAGCGTGACGACCCGATAGTCGTCGGCGAAGTGTTCGATCTGTGGCTCCCAGGTCGTCCCGTCCATCCAGCCGCCGTGGACAAACACGAGCGGCGGCCCGTCACCGATCGTCTCGTACCAGATGGTCCCGTCGTCGAGTTCGAGTTCTGCCATACAACGACTGGGGGCCGCTCGCTCTTAGAACGCCGGGTTGCGTACCACGGTTCGAGTGGCGGGTAAAACGGGATATGGTCCGCGCTCGTCGATGTCGCTCGAAGGCACCCTTGGGATCCCCCCTATCGCTCCGTCTCGTCGGCCGCGCGGTCGGCTCCCGTTCTGACGGTCTCGGCTGACAGCGACTCGAGGGCCACCAGTTCGCCGTCGGTTTCGCTGGCGACCAGTTCCGAGAGGCCGGCGCGGGTATCGTCGCCGGCGTCGACGACGATCACTCGAGTGTCGCCCGCCGCGAGCGCTCGGGCCGCGGTTCGCGTCGCCTCGGTCGGACTCCCGTCGGCGACGTTCGCTCGCCCGTCAGTAACGAGGACGACGACCGAGGCCTCAGTGTCGGCTCGCTCGAGGACGCGTCTCGAGGTCTCGAGACCGGCCGGAAGCGGCGTTCGATCGCCCGAGGGAAGGTCCTTCAGGTGGCGGGCGGCCAGCGAGACGCTGTCGGTTGGCGGGAGCAAGACGTCGGCGTCATCGCCGGCGAAGGCGACGAAGGAAACCTGATCGCGGTGTTGGTAACTGTCGCGCAGGAGTTCGAGGACGACGCCTTTCGCAGTTCGCATCGCGGGCCGCATCGACGCGCTGGCGTCGACGGCAAAGACGATCGTCACCGACGTCTCGCCGGTGCGAACGGACTGCTGGAGGTCCCGCTTGTCGACCCGCGACTCGCCGCGGGACGCGGCCGATCGCACCGACGCCGCGGCGTCGATTGGCCCCTCGCCGGACGCGGGTTCGGTCCGGACGCGAGCGCCTCGGTTGTCCGCACTCGGTGTCGTGCTCGCCCGCGTTCCCGTTGCGCTTGCGGCCGCACTCTCCGTTCTCTCTGCGGTCGGCGTCTCGAGATCCGGTGCCCGCGCTTCGCCGATCTTCGCGCGTTGCTGGCCGGGAACGAGCGGCTGGGCGGTTTCGTCTTCGTCACCGTCATCGGACGACCCGTCCGACTCCGAGTCGCGTTCGCTCGAGTCGTCGTCCGAACTGCCATCACCGGTGTCAGCACCGGTATCGGCGGACGACCGGTTCGGTGATGTCGGCTGGTCGCCGCTCTCTGGTCGTTGCTCGGGTCCGGAGTCGTCGCCGTCCACAGCGTCGGATTCGGGATCGGTGCCGTCGCTCGAGTCGTCGCCGTCCGCACCACCGTCATCATCGCCGGATCCGTCGTCTCCGCCCACCTCGCGATCACCGTGCTCGTCTCCGTCTCCCGCTTCGGGTTCTGACTCTGAATCTCCGCCGTCACTTCCATCACCGTCGTCCGCGTCACTTCCGTCGGACTCGTTTCTCTCTCCGTCGCCCTCGTCCGGCGACTCATCGTCGAACCGGTCCTCGAGCAGGTCGTCGAGCTCCGGTTCGTCCTCGAAGGGGGTGCTCCGGAGGCGGTGGGGGAGCGCGTACGTCGCGGCCTCGTGGATATCGAGCTCGATGACGGTCTCGCGGCCCTCGAGCGCGGCCAGCGTCATGGCGGTTCGAGCCGTCGCCACGTCGCCGCGGTGGCCGTCGACGCCGGCCTCGAGGCATAGTTGGGCGATCTCCGCTTTGAAATCGGGCGGGAGATTGACGCTCGAGAGGCGCTCGCGGGCCGCAGCGAGGTCGTCACGCAGTGTCTCGACCTCGTCGGCGTACTCCGTTCGCGGATCGGGAGCGCCGCCAGCGCCGCCGTCGGCCTCGAGTGCGCGGTCGATGATCTCGACGCGGTCGTCGATCTCGCGACAGCCCTCGACGGTAGCCTGGAGGGCGAAGCGATCCCGCAGTTGGGGGCGCAGATCGCCCTCCTCGGGGTTCATCGTCCCGATCAGGGTGAAGTTCGCGGGGTGAGAGACGCTGATCCCGTCGCGCTCGACGGTGTTGACGCCGCTCGCCGCCGAGTCGAGGATCACGTCGACGAGGTGGTCGTCGAGCAGGTTGACCTCGTCGACGTAGAGGATGCCGCGGTTTGCGCGAGCCAGCAAGCCGGGATCGAAGTCGGCCTCGCCGGCCAGCGCGTCTTCGACGGAGAGGGTGCCGACGACGCGGTCTCGAGTCGCACCGAGCGGAAGCGTGACGAGCGGGACCGGTCGCGTCTCGACCGGGAGGTCGTCGGAGTCGCGTTCGCGGCACTCATCGCACTGCAGATCGGGGTCGTCGGGCGAACAGCCGTATCGGCAGTCGGCGACGGCACGCTGCTCGGGCAGGAGATCGACGAGTGCCCGAACGGCGGTCGACTTCGCGGTTCCCTTCTCGCCGACGATCAGGGCCCCGTCGAGGCCGTCGTTGGCCGCGACGGCGAGCAGCACGCGCTTCAGTTCGTCCTGTCCGACGATCGCCGGAAAGGGGAGTGACGACAGCTTTTTGCCCCCGGCGTTTGCAACCATACTTGCGCTAATACAACCAGGGTTTAAAAACACGATGACACGGATCGGGATCTACACTGCGACGGAGAACGAACTCGGCTCGATCGGGCGGGCCGCACAGCGCCTCGAGGGGGTCGAGCTGGTCGTCCGGTCGGAGAGCGACCTCGAGGACGAAGCCGATGTCGAGGAGTTCGTCGAGGAATTGCACGACGCCGCGGCGGCCATCTTCTGGCTGCACGGTGCCGAAGACAGCATGCCGGGCTACGACTACGCGACGGGCGCGCTCGAGGAAGCGGGCGTCCCGCTGATCGTCAAGGCGACTGGCGACGCCTTCGCCGTCGAGGACACGACGGTTTCGGCGGCCCACCGAGACCGCGTCTCCGACTACCTCGAGAAGGGTGGGACGATCAACACCGCAAACCTGTGTCGGTTCCTCACCGCCGAGTACGAGGGCCACGATGTCGAATACGACGGTCCCACCGAACTGCCGACGGAGGGCGTCTACCACCCGGATCACCCGGGAATCGAGTACGAGGACCTGCTCGAGACGCACGATCCCGAGAAGCCGACGGTCGCGGTCTGGTTCTACGAGTCCCACTGGACCCACGAGAACACCCGGTACGTGGACGCGCAGGTCAGAGCGCTCGAGGAGCAAGGTGCCAACGCCCTGCCGATTTTCTGTAACCCGGCGACCGACACCGACGAGCAAGAAGACGCTGAATGGGTGACCGACAATTGGCTTATCGCTGACGACGGGAATTCGATCGCCGACGCCGTGCTCTCGTCCTTTATGTTCTCCCTCTCGATGGACGAGCGGGGCCGCAGCGCCGACGACGAAGGGAGTTCTGCTGAAGACGTCTTCCTCGATCGCCTCGGCGTGCCGGTCCTCCAGACGGTCACGACGATGCGCTCGCGGTCGCGCTACGAGTCCAGCGATACGGGCGTGATGGGCTTCGAACTCGCCCTCTCGGTCGCGCTGCCGGAGTTCGACGGGAACGTGATCACGCACCCGATTTCCGGGAAGGAACGCACCGACGACGAGGCCGGCATCGGCTCCGCGCCGAAACACCACTTCCCGATCGAGGACCGGATCGACCACGCGACCCGACTCGCAGTCAACTGGGCCGAGTTGCGACACACGCCCAACGAGGAGAAGCAGGTCGCTGTCGTCCTGCACAATTACCCGCCGAGCGACGACGGGATCGGGACCGCGTTCGGTCTCGATTCGCCGGAGTCGACGGTCAATCTACTCGATGAACTAGATGAGCGTGGGTACGACCTGGGTAGCGAGGCGCGAAGCGCCTCGGAAGTGTCGAGCGGGGAGCGGTGCGATCCACGAGACGACGAGATGCCGAAAGACGGGCAAACGTTAGTGGAGAAACTGACCGCACAGCTCACGCTCGAGGACCGCTGGGTCGCACCCGAAGACGTCCGCGACCTCTCGGTCGACGTCGTTTCACCGGACACGTACGAGCAGTGGTTCGCCGACGCCGACGACCGATTTCAGTCGAACATCGTAGAGGAATGGGGCGACCCACCCGACCGCCCGTTCGCGATTCCGGGCGTCGAGTTCGGGAACGTCCTCGTCACCGTCCAGCCCCCGCGCGGGTTCGGGATGGATCCCTCGAAGGTCTATCACGACTCGAACCTGCAGCCACCACACGACTACTACGCCTTCTACGGCTGGCTGCGCAACAGCTTCGAGACCGACGCGATAGTCCATCTGGGGACCCACGGCAGTCTCGAGTGGCTCCCCGGCAAGACCGTCGGACTCAACGGCGAGAGCGCACCGGATCAGCTGATCGACGATATCCCGAACGTCTACCCGTACATCGTCAATAACCCCGGCGAGGGGACCCAGGCCAAGCGCCGCTCCTACGCCGCGATCGTCGACTACCTCACGCCCGTCATGCGAAACGCCGGAACGTACGACGAACTCTCGGAACTCGAGGAACTCGCCAACCAGTACCGCGAGGCCGGGATGGAGGACGCCCGCGCCGACGACGGCGAGCACCTCGCAGACCTCATGCGCGAGAAAGTCGAGCAACTGGATCTCGCCGTCGAGTTGGGTATCACGGGCACGATTGACGAGAAGGCCGATGTTCGCGGGCCCGACGAGGCCGGCTCGACGCTCGAGGAAGGCGATGTCGAGGGCGACGAGGTCGATATCGACGAACTGGTCGAACGGATCCACGAGTACCTGACCGACGTGAAGACGACCCAGATTCGGCTGGGGCTGCACACCATGTCCGAGCCGCCGGAGGGCGAGCGCCTGACCGAGTATCTGGTCGCACTCACTCGGCTCGAGAACCCCGGTGCGCCGAGCCTTCGCGAGAGCGTCGCCGGCGCGCTGGGCGTCGACTACGAGAAGATGCTGAACGCGCCCGGTGAGTACGACGACGACCTCGGGATGACCTACGCCGAGGCCGCGGATATCGTCTACGAGACCAGCGTCGACCTGATCGAGACGCTCGCGGAACACGACTTCGACGTGCCGAAATCGGAGCGCGAGGCGCGCGCGATTCGGAACGAATCGCGAGGCGAAGGCGGTGAAACCGCTGGAGTGCCGGACGACGAGGTCAACATGAACCTACTCGTCGTCGACCTCGAGACGATCGGTGACGGCCGCGCGAAATCCGGCGCACACAACGATCTCCGGAAGGCCCTCGCGTACATCTGCGAGGAGGCCCAGCCCCGGGTGCAGGGGGCCGAAGACGAGATTCCCAGAACCGCCGACGCCCTCTCAGGCGAGTACGTGCCGCCGGGGGGCTCCGGCGCGCCGACTCGCGGCGGCGTCGACCTGCTGCCGACCGCGCGGAACTTCTACACGCTCGACCCGCGCAAGGTGCCGGCGAAGGCAGCCTGGCAGGTTGGAAGTGAGGTCGCGGAGGGCGTGCTCGAGCGCCACCACAGCGAAAACGACGAGTATCCCGAGGAGATCGGCGTCGTCGCCTGGGGAACGCCGACCGTACGCACCCGCGGCGAGACCATCGCCCAAGTGCTCGCGATGATGGGTGTCGAGCCGCAGTGGACGGACGCCGGTCGGATCGACGACGTCGAACCGATACCGCTCGAGGAACTGGATCGACCCCGAATCGACGTGACGACGCGCGTCTCCGGTCTCTTTCGGGATGCGTTCCCGGCGGCTGCGGGCGTCATCCACGACGCCGTCAACGCCGTCGTCGACCTCGACGAGCCCCTCGAGATGAACTACATCAAAAAGCACGTCGAGGCCGAACAGGCGGACCTCGAGGAGAAGGAAGGTCTCGACGAATCGGACGCTCGGAAGGCAGCAAAGCATCGGGTCTTCACGACCCGCCCCGGCGGCTATGGTGCCGGGACGAACAAGGCCGTCGACGAGGGCAACTGGGACGACCGCTCGGACCTCGCCGAGGTGTACATCCAGTGGGGCGGCTACGCCATGGGCTCGAGAGGCCGCGTCTCGGACGCCCACGCATCCTTCGAGCGCCGGCTCTCTTCCGTCGACGCGACGGTCAAGATCGAGGACACGATGGAGCAAGACGAGTTCGACTCCTCGGACTGGTACGCCTTCCACGGCGGCTTCATCTCCGCCGTGAGCGAGATTTCGGGTGAGGAGCCCGCCTCCTACGTCGGCGACTCCTCGGACCCGGACAACGTCGATGTCTACACCAATGAGGAGAAAGTTCGCAAGGCGATGCGTTCCCGCGTCCTCAATCCGGACTGGCTCGAGTCCATGGAGGAACACGGCTATAAGGGTGCGGGCGACCTCTCGACGACGGTCGACGTGACGCTGGGCTGGGACGCGACAACCGGCGTCGTCTCGGACACGCTGTGGGAGGAGGTCGCCGAGAAGTTCGCCTTCGACGAGGATCGCCAGGACTGGATGCGTGACGTGAACCCGTGGGCGCTCGAGTCCATCACGGATACCCTGCTCGAGGCCATCGAGCGGGACCTCTGGGACGCCGACGACGAAACGATCGATCGGCTTCGAGACCTGAACCTCGAGGTGGAAGGCGACCTCGAGGCGCGGACGACCAACGAGGCTGTGAGTGTGACCACTGATGACTGAACAAGAATTCGAAGCGGAGTACGCCGATCTGGGTGCAACGACGCAGAACGCGATGGACATCGCGGAGACGAGCATGGACATCGTCCGGCAGTTCGTGCCGGATGAGACTCTTGGAGACCGCATCCGACAAAAGGCGGTCCATTCAATGGGCGACATTGAATTCCAGCACTTGATCGAGTTCACCGGCAGCGACGAACTCGGCGACGACGAGGACGCGCCGGTCCGGGCCGGCGCTCGAGCCGTCCTCGAGGAGGCGACCATCGTCACGGACATCACGATGTCCAAAGCCGGAATCACCGGCCGCGGGCACAACTGCGAGAAGCGCAAGGCGATCGGGAACGGGGCTGAACTGGCCGAGGAAACGGGGATGACCCGGACCGCGGCCTCGGTGCTCGAGCTCGATAAGCAGGGCGTCTACGACGGCGCGATCGCGACGATCGGCAACGCGCCGACGGCCGCCTTCGCGCTGGCGGACTGCATCGAGGACGGCACCCGGCCGGCCGCCATCGTCGCGACCCCCGTCGGCTTCGTCAAGGCAGAAGAGAGTCGCCAGCGCATCCGCGAAGTCAGCGAAGAATACGATGTGCCGGCGATCACCAACGTCGGCCGCCGCGGCGGCAGCGGACTGGCGGCGGCGCTGACGAACGAACTGATTCACGTCGCGAAAGACGTCCGGACCGACGAAATCGACCTCGAGCTCGACGCCGAAACGCGAGCCGCGGACGGCCGGAACCGATGAGTGGCGAGTACGACCTCGATTCGGGACCGGATCCGGCGACGTTCGCCGCGGGAGCGGCCGAACCGGACATCGATGAAGAGACGGACAACCCGGTCTACGCCGTTGGCGTCGGGCCGGGGAACCCCGAATATCTCACCCCGCGGGGCGAGCGCGCGATCCGCGAGGCGGACGTCGTCGTCGGCTTCACGACGGTCGTGGAGTTCGTCGAGGACGAGACGGACGCCGACCTGCTGACCTGTGGCTACAAAGACGAGGCCGAGGCGCTCGAGGAGTTCGGCGAGCGCGTCGCTGCCGGCGAGTCGGGGACTGCGGTTGCGATGGGTGATCCGAACCACTCGGGCTACCAGTTCGTCGGCAAAGTGCAGGACGCCGTGGAACGGAGTTCCACGAGCCCTGACTCGCAGGCTCGTCAGGATGCAGTCGAGCACGGGGATCCCGATATCCCGGTCCGCGTGATTCCGGGTATCTCATCGATCCAGCTGGCCGCCAGTCGCGCCCGGACGCCGATGGAGGACACCGAGTTCGTCACGCTGCACAAGAGCGGCGACCTCGAGTCGGACATGGACCGTCTCGCCGCCGTAGCGACGGAAGACGAACGACACCTGCTGGTCCTCCCCCGACCCTACGACCGGATGCCCGGCGATATCGCGAAATTTTTGCTCGAGGCGGGGGCTGAACCCGACCTCGAGGCGCTGGTGCTCGAGAAGCTGACCCACGACGACGAGCGGATCCACCGGTTCACGCTCGGGGAACTGGCAGAACACGCCGGGGGGAACGGGAAAGACGACACGCCGTTTTCGGATCTGGTTGTGCTCGCGGTGCGACAGCCGGTATAACGGTCGCGTCGTCGTCTCGCCGCGGCCCGGTTCGAGACGGCCCCGTTCTCGAGCGCCGGGCGACCGTCAGTCGGCAACCCAGTAGTACAGTTCCTCCCGCGGTGCGGCGCACCCGGGACACGCCTCCGGCAGCTCTCCCTCGAGCCGTCCCATCTCGCCGCAGGACCGACAGCGCCACATGGTGTACCCGCGGCTCTCGGGCTCCTGGGCCTCGCCGATCGGGATCTCGGTCTCGTCTTTGTTACGCAGTTCGTCCGCGCTCGACGGGTGGTCGGTTTCGGGCTGCATCACGATCGTTCGTACACACCATGGTATGTTAAATCATACCGTGGATGGGGCTAGACATCGCTCGAGGTCGGAACTCAGAGACGACCTGTGGCATCGAAAATCGACTGTGAATGGTTCTATTCGTCCCCTTCGTACTCGCGCAGTACCGACGAGACGGTGTTCGACACTTCCTCGAGCGCGACGGCGTTGGTCTTCCTGAGAGTATCGTCGTCCTGTGCCTGACCCAGGTGACGAAGCGCCTCGCGGAGGTGCCGTTCGGTGTCGGTTCCGTTTGCTTCACTCATAGTTTGAGGGGGCGGTCGTAACCGATTCGAGCGGTTAAGTTCGTCGGTGGTCCGAACCCTCACTCGAGGGCGTCCGGACGGCCGACGGCTCACAGTCGCTGCGTCTCGATGACGGACAACTCGCCGTCGAGCGTACTCTCGAGCGTGTCGTCCTCGAGCGGAATCGACACGGCGATTCGCCAGGGATCCGTCGATCGGACGGTCGTGTACTCGTCGCTAACGCACCAGTCGAACTGCCAGTACCGCGCAGACTCGAGGTCGATGCCGTGATCGCGATAGAACGCGACGACAGCGGACTGGTCGAGCAGTGCGAGCCCGACTGTCGAACAGCGACTGTGGTGGCACTGTTCACAGGTATACACCGCCTGAAGGTCGACATCGAGACAGCAGTCGCCCTCACGGACGAGTTCGGTCCGCATTCGGCCGCTACACGCCGGACAGACGCCGTCCGTGGCGAGACAGTGTAGACGGCGGACGCGACGATCGAACGCGGTGAGAATCTCATCGCGGGTCCGGTCGAGGAGGCCGCCGGGCGGAAACGAGTACTCTCCGTGTGTCCGTCCGCAAGCGGGACAGTCGATGGCGAGTCGTTCGTCGTCGTAGCTCGCTCGTAGCGGCGACCCACACTGGGTGCAGTCGTCGCCGGTCTCGAACGGCTCGAGGTGAGGGTGAGCGTTGAACGACCCGGCGACGATCGCGCGGACGACGTGCTCGCCGGCCGTTCGGAGTTCGTAGCCGGCGTCGGTCTTCCGAACGAACTGTCCGGTGAGCCGCTTCAGGTGATAGTTGAACTGCGGGCTCGTGTCGGTCTCGACGGTTTCGTAGAGCCGCGAGAACGGTACTGGCGTGTCGTCGGCGTTCCAGAGGGCCTCGAGAATCGCGACCCTCGTTTCGTCGCCGATGAGGGAGAACGCCTCGGCAGGACGGAGACAGTGCTCCGACTCCTGAGCGCGTATCACTGCCTCCATTCGATTCATGATCGGACTGAGTGCGGGAAGCCGCTAAAGTGTTTCTTTTCAGCTACTTTCGGCCGTCATGCAGCGCGGACCGGAGGTGGGCTCACGTCGATCGGTCACCGCCGACCGTGAGGACGAGTTTCCCGCGGACGTGGCCGTCTTCGCTCTCCTGGTGAGCAGTGGCGGCATCGGAGAGCGGGTAGCTTCCGCTAACCGTTGTCCGGAGATGGTCGTCCTCGACGAGCGAACAGAGGGCCGCGAGCGTCGTCGCATCCGGCTCGACGCTGAACCAGTCGACGGTCGCGTTGTGCTCCCGCCGAGCCGTCTCGCTCACCGCCTCGGACGGCGGTTCCGGAAGCGTCACGATGCGACCACCGTCGGCCAGCACGGGTATCGATCGCTCGAGCGTGTCGCCGCCGACTGCGTCGAGTACGAGATCGACGGGGTTGACGACACGCTCGAACTGCTCTTCCCGATAGTTCACGAATTCGTCGACGCCGAGTTCCCGGAGGTATGCCTCGTTCTCGCTGGATGCAGTGCCGACGACGTGTGCCCCGGCGTGGGCCGCAAGCTGGACGGCCACGTGGCCGACGCCGCCGGCAGCGGCGTGGACGAGCACACGCTGACCGTCGCGGAGCGCTCCCGCGTCGAAGAGGGCACGCCACGCGGTGAGACCGACCATCGGAAGTCCGGCGGCCTCCGTGTGGCTGAGCGGTGCCGGCTTGGTGACGACCTCGTCCGCCGAGACGGCCGCATATTCGGCATAGGCTTCCCCCGGATCAGGCATCCCCACGAGACCGTAAACCTCGTCGCCGGGCCCGAATTCGGACACGTCCGGCCCGACCGTCTCGACGATGCCCGACAGATCCCAGCCGAGAATGGACGGCAGCGACGGTGAGAGCGCCTCGTCGGTGTAACCCTCGCGGATCATCCAGTCGATGGGGTTGACACCGGCGGCGCGAACGCGAACGAGCAGTTCGTCATCGCTGGGTTCGGGCCGGGGGACCGTCTCCGCCCTCAACACGTCCGAACCGCCGTGTTCGTGGATCCGAATCGCTCGCATTGCTCTCGCGCCCGACTGGTCGGCTGTCGATACGCTGTGTTCAGTCATCGGCCTCGGACTCCGTTTCTGTCGCCGTCCCTCGGGAGACCGTCTCGGGATAGCGCGACACGTCGGCGTACGCGACGAGGTCGCGGCCGAGCTGGCGGACCCGTTCGGCGACCGCTTCGTCGGCGATCTCCTCGTCGGTAATCATCGTGCGGGCGTTCGGGACAGCAACATCGGTCGGCAGCGGCCACGCGTGCAGCGTCCGGCTGACGGTCCGGAGATGTGCGATCGCCGATCCCGGAAACTCGCCGCCGGCCACCTCGAGCAAGCCGACGGTCGTTCCGGCGAACTCCTCGCGACGACAGTAGTCGAGGGCGTCCTTCAGCGATCCGGTGTACGATCCGTGATAGTTGGGCGTCCCGAGCGCGACGCTATCCGCGTCGTCGATCGTCGCTCGGAGGCGGTCGGCGTCCGGCGGCTCCGACTCAACGGCGTGCAGGCTCGGCAACTCGTACGATCGGAGATCGACGAGTTCCGTCGTCGCTCCCGTCTTCCGTGCGGTTTCGAGCAGCGATTCGAGGAGGACCTTCGTTCTGCTCTCGTCGCGCAAACTGCCACAGAGTGCGACGACGTGGGGCATGGATTCCCGTGTCATCACGGTCAGATACGACACCGGCGTGCTAAAACAGTCGCCAAAACGACGTTTTGTAACTCGATTTCCAAAACACGACTTTTGTGTCTGATGTGATAGTATGTCGCTTGGAGCGAGTGTCGCTGGCCATCTGTCCGGGCCCCCAATCCGATCAGTGCGGATCGTCGCTGCGATGAGCGGTGATCTGACCGGTCGGTGCCACCGATGGATTCAAGTTCAGTTGTTCTAATCCAAATGTAGTGATGAACGACCTCGAGACGACGACCCGATACGAACGGATCGCCGGAGCGGCGGATCAGATCCCGGGACGCAGACCATGAAGGGATTCGTCCTCGGCGGCGTCAGTTCCGGCGTCGGAAAAACGGTCGCGACGCTGTCGATTCTGCAGGCACTTGAGGACGCTGGCTACGAGGTCCAGCCAGCCAAGGCGGGCCCGGACTTCATCGATCCGAGCCACCACGAGGCGATCGCGGGCCGCCCCTCCCGAACACTCGACCTGTGGCTCTGCGGCGCGGACGGTCTCCGCCGGAATTACCGGCGCGGCGAGGGCGACGTCTGCGTCGTCGAGGGCGTGATGGGGCTCTACGACGGCGACGGCTCGAGCACCGCGATGGTCGCCGAAGCGCTCGACGTTCCCGTCGTCCTCGTGGTCGACGCCAAGGCCGGTATGGAGAGCGTCGCGGCGACCGCGCTGGGATTTCGCGAGTACGCCGCGACGATCGGCCGCGACATCGAGGTCGCGGGCGTCATTGCCCAGCGGGCCCACGGCGGCCGCCACGAGCAGGGGATCCGCGATGCGCTACCCGATGACCTCGAGTTCTTCGGCCGGATCCCGCCAAACGACGACCTCGAGATTCCCGATCGGCACCTCGGCCTCGAGATGGGCGAGGAGGCGGCGCTGCCGACCGCGGCGGTACGGGAGGCTGCCGAATCGCTCGAGGCCGACCGGCTGGCCGCCGTCGCGAGCGAGCCGCCGGCCCCCGAGACGGCATCGGCGAGGGCCACGAGCGCGGAGCCGGTCGACGCTACCGTCGCCGTCGCCAGCGACGCGGCGTTCTGTTTCCGGTATCCGGCGACCATCGAACGGTTCCGCGAGCGAGCTGACACCGTCGCGTTCTCGCCGGTCGCAGGCGATGCTGTCCCGGACGCGGATGCTGTCTATCTGCCCGGCGGCTACCCCGAACTCCACGCCGCGGAACTCGAGTCGGCGGGCACCCTCTCGGAGCTCGGTGACCTCGCGGCTGATGGGATGCCGGTACTCGGCGAGTGCGGTGGCCTGATGGCGATGAGCCAGTCGCTGACGACCGCCGAAGGCGAACAGGGCGAGATGGCCGGCATTCTCCCTGCAGACGTTACCATGCACGACCGCTATCAGGCGCTCGATCACGTCGAACTCGAGGCCACCGAGGAGACGCTGACGGCGAACGCTGACGAGACGATCCGCGGTCACGAGTTCCATTACTCGAGCGCGGCGGTCGACGACGACGCCCGATTCGCCTTCGAGACGGTTCGCGGTGACGGCATCGACGGCAACCACGACGGATTGACCGAGTACGAGTCGCTGGGCACCTACGTTCACGTCCATCCAGAGAGCGGGGCGTTCGATCGATTCCTTGAGTCGATCGCGAACTGAGCCCGTTCCAACGAGACGACGCTCGAACGTTCGTTCACACGTTCTGAAACGAGAGTCACGTCATTAACACGAATCGGCACGTAGGTTCCCGTATGGCCAAAACGATGCAGCGCCTCGAGCCCCTGGAGCGCCGTCCGCTGACCGATCGAACCTGTCTCGTTACCGGATCCTCGCGGGGGATCGGTCGCGAGATCGCGTTCGAACTCGCCCGGTGCGGTGCCGACGTGGCGGTGAACTACCGTTCGTCCGACGCAAAGGCCCGCGAGGTGACCGAGACCATCGAGGAAAACGGCGAGGCGGCAGTGCCCGTCCAGGCGGACATCTCCGAACCGGCGCAGGTCGAGCGGATGGCCGAGGAGATCCGGACTGAACTCGGCGAGATCGACGTGCTCGTCAACAATGCGGGGATCACCATCGATCGAACGTTCGAGAACATGACCTACGAGGACTGGCAGACAGTTATCGACGTCAACCTCACCGGGACGTTCAACTGCACGAAAGCGTTCTACGAGGACATCAAGACCTCCGATCACGGCCGGCTGATCAACATCTCGAGCGTCGTCGGCCAGCAGGGCAACTACGGACAGGCCAACTACGCGACCTCGAAAGGTGGCCTCTTCGCGTTCACTCGGACGCTTGCGCTCGAACTCGCCAGTCACAACTCCACGGCGAACTGCGTCGCGCCGGGTTTCACGGAGACGGACATGCTCGAGAAGGTGCCCGAGCGAGTCCAGGAGAAGATCCGGGAAGATATTCCGCTGGGCCGGTTCGCAACGACCGAGGACATCGTCGGGATGATCCGGTTCCTCGTCGGCGATCAGGCGGAGTACATGACCGGGCAGGTCCTCGGGATCAACGGTGGCATGGAGTGGTAGCGATACGGTTGAAGGAACTCGAACTGTCGTAGCCACAGAACATCACTACTGTGGTGGTGTGTCGGCCCGAGCAACGTCCAGTGGTCTCCGTTTCTACCTCGCTTCAGCAGTTCTCGACCGTGTTTTTCGCCCG
This sequence comes from Natrinema sp. H-ect4, assembly GCF_041894845.1. Taxonomy (NCBI): domain Archaea; kingdom Methanobacteriati; phylum Methanobacteriota; class Halobacteria; order Halobacteriales; family Natrialbaceae; genus Natrinema; species Natrinema sp. H-ect4. The sequence continues at coordinate 202,887 of NZ_JBHDYC010000002.1, read as the reverse complement.
AGACGAACGGTCGATCCGGAGATCAACCTCCATTGTTCTACTACAAGTCTACATGGACAATCGCAGTTGTTCTACCCCAAACAAAATTGTTTTAGGGACGGCCTCTGTTCCACCTGATGATGCCACCCATCGCGCTGCCACACGACGCGAAGGCCGGACCGACCAAGTCGGAGGTCCGCGCTGTCGTCGGCTCGAAGCTCGCGCTCGAGCCGGACGATCACTTCGCGGAGGTCGGCTCCTGTACGGGGGCCGTCACGATCGAAGCCGCACAGCGAGCCGGGCGAGTGACTGCCCTCGAGCGGAAACCCGAACGGGTCGAGACGACGGAGCAGAACCTCGCCGCGAACGAGGAGTCGGTCCGCGCCGACGTCGAACTGCGCAACGCGGAAGCGCCTGAGGGGCTGCCCGACGACGCCGACGCGCTCTTTCTCGGCGGAAGCCGCAACTTCGAGGAAGTGCTCGATCACGCAGTCGAGACCGAAATCGACCGCGTGATCATGAACGTGTCGCGACTCGAGGTCGCCGGCAAAGCGACCGAAGCCTTCCGCGAGCGGGACTTGCTCGAGGAGGTCGTCCAGTTTCAGGTGAGCCACGGCTACGAACTCGCCGGGGCGACGAGTTTCAACTCGGATAACCCGGTGTACATGCTGGTCGGGAGCGCGACGCCGGACGAAGATGCGGACGACGATGGCGGGAAGAAAGTCGCCGCAGACGGTAGCGGGAGGAGTCGACAATGACGCTGTACGGCGTCGGACTCGGCCCCGGCGAGGCCGATCTCGTGACCGTTCGCGGGAAGGAGGTCCTCGAGGAGTGCGACGTGGTTTACTCGCCGGGCCGCTTATCGCGGACGGTCGCGCTGAACCACGTCGACGAGTCGAAGATCGGGGACCTCGATTTCCCGATGACGAAAGACGAAGAGAAGCTGCGAACGGCGTGGAAGGCGGCCGCGGCGGAGATCGCCCCGAACGCTCGCGACGGCGACGTCGCCTTCGTGACGCTTGGCGATCCCAACGTCTACTCGACGTTCGGCCACCTGCGCCGGACGATTGACGCCTTTCATCCGGACGTCGAGTTGGAGATCGTCCCCGGCGTGAGCGCGGTGACGGCCTTCGCGACCGCGATGGGGGTCGAGATCGAGGCCGGTGCGGGGCTCTCCTTGCGAGAAGCTGCCAGCGGGGCGAGTCCGACCGGTCCGGATCGAATGATCCTGTTCAAGGTCACCGACGCGCCGGCGACTCACGAGGGCCTCCTCGAGGCCGGCTACGACGTGACCTACGGTCGCCGGCTGTTCATGGAGCAGGGCGAGACGATCGTTACCGACGACCCCGCGGAAATCGACGAGCGCGACTACTACACGCTCGCCTACGCCGAGAAGGAAGACCTCGAGGTCGAGCAGGCGACGGCGGCCTTTCAGACCGACGACGAGGCGGGGTCAGACGAAACGACCGCAGACGGTGAGCCGGTGACCGACGGCGGTCGGCTAATCGAGATCGAGCACGCTGAAGGCTGCGAGGGCGGCGACTGTGGCGGACACCGCGGAGGACACCGATGACTGACGACACACCGAACGACCCGCAGGACGCGATCGATTCCCAAGGCGAACGTCGCCGCGAGGAACTGGACGATCGGATCTTCGAGCACAGCGCCGGCGACGAACAGGAGGGCATTCCCTTCGTCGGTGCCGGCCCCGGAAACCCGCGCTTGTTGACCGTCGCCGGGAAGGAACTGCTCGAGGAAGCCGACCTCGTCGTCCACGCGGGTTCGCTGGTCAACAGCGAACTGCTCGACGAGTACTGTGCCCACGCCGAACTGGTGAACTCAGTCGGGAAGGACCTCGAGGAACTGATTCCCCTCATGCGGGATGCCTACGAGGACGGCGATAACGTCGTCCGACTCCACAGCGGCGATCCCGCCATCTACGGCGCGGCGCTCGAGCAGATGGACGCGCTGGAACACGAGGGAGTGCCAACTCACTTCGTCCCGGGCGTCACGTCGGCGTTCGCGGCCAGCGCGACGCTACGGACGCAACTGACGCTCAACGAAGTGTCGAACCACGTCGCGTTCACCCGGCCGCAGGGGAAGACCCTGACGCCGGAGGAAGACCACATCTCCGACTTCGTCGAGATGGGCGACGTGACGACCTGCATCTATCTGGGGACCCACGCGGTTCGGGACACGATGGATCGGTTGCTCGAGGACGACCACGACCCCGAGACGCCGGTCGCGGTGATCTACCACGCCTCCTGGCCGGACGAGGACGTGATCATCGGCTCCGTCGGGAACATCGCCGACAAGGTCGAGGAAGCGGGGTATCGGGCCTCGGCGCTGGTCGTCATCGGCGACGCCGTGACCGGCGCGGGCTACGAGCGCTCGTTCCTCTACGGCGACTGGGCGAATCGAGGATCGTCTTCGGGGAATGCCGGCGAGACGGAGGCCAGTAATGATTGAGCTGAGTCAGTACAACTGCAAACACGGTGAAAGCCCCCAGCCCCGTCGACTTGGGGGCCTCGCTGCGGTCCTCGGCCGTCGGCCTGCGGTCCTTACGTCGGCCGCCTTCGCCGACGGTGCTGGCCCCTTTCAGTCCCACCCCCGCGGTGGACAGGACGGGCCGTTCGAACGAGGACAGGACGATTTCGGTACCATGGAGGTTTCATCATGAGTTCAGGAACTGAGAACACGGATACGACGGACGACTCGAGTACGAATTCCGGCGGTGGCCACTGTTCGACGGCGGATTCGGACGGCGAGGTCGCAGAAGAGATCGCGATCATCTCCTTCGGCCGGAAGATGGACACCGCCGAGGAGATCAAAGCCGAGATCGGCGATCGCTACGAGGCGATCGACATCATCGAGTACCACGGTGACGTCTTCGAGGAACACTGGGGCGAGTACGACTGCTTCATCGGCCTGATGGCTTCGGGAATCGCGATGCGGAAGACGGCCCACCTGCTCGACGACAAATGGGAGGACCCCGCGATCTGCGTCGTCGACGAGGAGCTGACGTGGGCCATCCCAATCACGGGCGGCCACCACGGTGCGAACCAGGTCGCACAGGACCTCGCGACGATGGGGGCTGTGCCGGCGATGACGACCGCCAGCGAGGCGGCCGGCAAACAGGGCGTCGAGTCCCGCGCGAAGGCGATGGACACCCACGTCGTCAACGGCGACTCGACGGTGAAGACGAACCTCGCCGTCCTCGACGAGAACCTCGGGCCCGTGGCTCGGCTCGAGGGCCCCAGAGCGGTACTCGTCGGCGACGACGTGACCGTCCTGAAGCGAAACAAGAACGACGGCATCGTGATCGGGACCGGCAGCGTCTCCGGCGCGAGCACGGAGTCGTTCATCGCCGCGTGGGAGGAAGCACTCGAGCAGACCGACTACGGCTTCGACGACGTGGAGTTCGTCGGGACCGCGACCCGGAAGGAAGACGAGGAGGGCCTGCTCGAGGCCGCGCAGGAACTCGACCTCGGTGTGGTCGCCTTCGACAAGGAGACCCTGCTCGCACACGAGGGGCCGACCCCCTCCAAATCGAAGGAGCTGATCGGCTGGCCCGGCGTCTCCGAGGCGAGCGCGATCGCGGGCGGTGCCGAACAGGAACTCGTCCTCGAGAAGATCGGCTACGAGAACGAGGTCACGGTGGCGATCGGTCGATGAGTTCGGACGCCGAGTCCGCTGAGGCGGAGACGACTACGGACGCGACAGCCGGCGGCACCCCCGATGACCACGGCACCCTCTACGTCGTCGGCATCGGTCCCGGTCTGCCCGACCACATGACCAAGCGGGCCAAGGAGGTCATCGAGTCATCGGAGGTCGTCATCGCCTCGAGCCTCTATCAGGAGTTCCTGCGCGACGACGGCACCCTGCTGCCGGAAGCGGAGACGGACGAGGACGGCATCGCGGTCCGCGAGGACAGCACCGCAGCGCGAGCCGAAGGCGACCGCGAGGACGGCTTCGAGCAGGAGATCGTCCGCTCGACGATGGGCCGCCAGATCGAGCTCGCACGCGCGGCGTTCGACCACGTCCGAGAGGGGAAGGACGTGGCCCACGTCTCCGGCGGCGATCCGTCGGTCTACGGCAAGTCCGACCTCATCTTCAAGATGGCAGAGGAGGACGACGCCACCGATATTCCGATCGAGATCGTCCCCGGCCTGACGGCGGCACTGGGCGGGTCGGCGAACGTCGGCGCGCCGCTGTGCAACGACTTCTGTACGGTCTCGCTGTCGGACAAGTGGCGCGGCTGGGACGAGATCGAGGAGAAGCTTCGCGCAGCAGCGATCAGTGACTTCGTGATCGTCCTCTACAACTGCTGGCGGAACTACGAGAAAGCGGTCGACATCGTCCGCGAGGAGCGAACCGACGACGCCTACGTGGCCATCGTCAACGACGCCGGTCGCGCGGACGCCGGCCGCAACGGTGAGAGCCAGCATGTTACGACGCTCGGAGAGGCCGCCGACCACGACGACAAGGTGTCGGGAATGGGCACCTCGCTGATCATCGGCAACCACGAGACCGAAACCTGGCGCAACGACGATCGAACGTATCTCGTCACCCCGCGCGGCGGGCGTGACGTCGACGACTTCTAACCCACCATACACCACAACGATGAGTACTGACACAAACGCGGACGCAGACGACGAATCGACTTCCAACTGCGGTGCCTCGAGCACGGAGAACACCAGCGAAGCGAGCACCGATAGCTCGAGTTCGACGTGTGGCGCCTCGAGCAGTACCGACGACTCGAGCGACTCCACGTGCGGTGCCTCCTCGAGTTCCGGTTCCTCGTCTTCGTCCTCGAGTAGCTGCGGGGCCTCGAGTTCGGACGACAGTAGCTCCAACGAGAAGGAGGTCGGCTCCACGATCGAGGATTTCGATGCTGAGCCGGGCCAGCTGAGCGCCGTCGGCCTCGGTCCTGGCCACCCGGAGGGGATGACCGACCGCGCGAAGACGGCGCTGCTCGAGGCCGACCACATCGTCGGCTACACGACCTACATCGACCTCATTCCGGACGAGATCACGGAAGAGGCCGACGAACTGTACGACACGCCGATGTGCGGCGAAGTGTCCCGCACTGAGGAAGCCATCGACCGCGCGCTCGCGGGCCACGACGTCGCTATCGTCGGCAGCGGCGACCCCAACGTCTACGCGCTCGGCGGGCTCGCACTCGAGATCCTCGAGTCCAAGGGCGCGACGGCGTCGATGGTCGACTTCGAGGCCGTGCCCGGCGTCCCGGCGGCCCAGTCCTGTGCGGCCCGGCTGGGTGCCCCCCTCGTGAACGACACCGTCTCGATTTCCCTGTCGGACCACCTCGTTCCGATGCCCGAGATCGAGTCGCGCCTGCACTCCGCAGCCAAGGAGTCCTTCACGATCACGATCTACAACCCCTGGAGCCGCAAGCGCCGGGAGAACTTTGAGAAGTGCTGCGAGATCCTGCTGGCCCACCGCGACGCGGACACGCCGGTCGGCATCGTCCACGGTGCCGGCCGCGACGACGAGCAGGTGCTGATCACCGAACTCGGGGAACTCGAGGAACTCGGGGAAAGCGAGATCGTCGACATGACGACGACGATCGTCGTCGGCAACGAGGACACCTACGTCTGGGACGACCGGATGGTCACCCCGCGTGGCTACGAGACGAAGTACGACTACTGAGCGCAATTCGGAGCACATCCACAATGTCACGATACGAAGTTACCATCGAGAAAGACGCCTGCGACGGCATCTTTGCCTGCCTGACCCGCGACCCGCGATTCGTCGAGGGCGAAGACGGCCTCGCGACGATCGATCCCGGCGCGGATCCGGTCTACGACTGCGAGGGCGAGGTCACCGACACCGACGAACGGGTCGTCGCGACGTTCGACGACGACCGCATCGACGAGGCCCAGCAGGCCGCCGCGGCCTGTCCGACGGACGCGATCATCGTCGAGGAGGTGGGCGAATGAGCGACGCGGAATCCGCAATCGAAATCGAGGTCCCGTCGGACCCGCTCGCGGGTCACGCCGCGAGCGCGTACTTCTGGGGCCACGTCGCCGGAAGCGGCGCCGTGACTGATGACGGCATTGAGGTCGTCACCAATGACGAGGCGTCCGCGGAAGTGCTCGCCGCCATCGCGGGCGGCGACCTCGAGCACGAGACGACCACTCGCGACTACGCCCACGACACGTCCATTACGCGAACCGAGGACGAGTACACGCTCTCGATCGGCGGTGAGGGGGGAGAGGCGGCCGGCACCAACGACTCTGGCCTGCTCGGGCGCAGCGGCGCGCTCGGCCTCCCCGTCGATGGCCGTGGGAACTACCGCTTCGGGGCCTTTGCGAGCTACGATCGGGAACTGCTCCGCGGGCTGCTCGAGGGCTGTGGCACCATCTGCTTCAAGTCCTCGAGTGGTACCGTCGGCATCTCGTTCGTCCACGATGACGAGGAGTTGCTCGAGTTTGCCCGCGAGCTGATCGCGGAGTGCCCCATCGAGGTCGAAGACGATCGAAGATCGTCTGACCATCGGAAGACGAAGTCTTCCGAGACTCCGATGGGCGACCTCTCGGAAACCTCGTCGGGCGGCTACTGGTTTGGCGTCGACGACGACGCCGCGCCCGACTTCGGCACGTGGCTCTACGAGAACTGCGAGGAAACCGGCCTGTTCGCACCGAGTCGCCGCCGCAAACTCGAGAAGAGCCTCGAGCAGGCGTCGGCGTACGACGGCGACGAGACGTAGGACACCACAATCGATGAGCACACCCGACGAGATCACGCCCGCACCGACAGCCGGCTTCGACGACGAGGCCGTCCTGCTGATCGGCCACGGCTCCCGGCGCGAGAAATCCAACGAACAGGTCCGCAAACTGGCCGCCGACCTCGAGTCCCGGCTGGGGATCCCGGTCGACGCCGCGTTCCTCGAGCTCGCGGAGCCGGCGATCGACGAGGCCTTTGCGGGGCTCGAACCCGTCGCGTCGGAGGTTACCGTCGTCCACTGCTCGCTGTTCGCCGCGAGCCACGTCAAGAACGACGTTCCCCTGGCGATCGAACAGGCCCGGGCCGAGCGCGACCTCGAAATCGCCAACGGCGCGCATTTGGGAGTCCATCCCGCAATTCTGGACCTGCTGGACGATCGCGCCGCGGCCGTCGAACGCGAACTGGGCGTCGACCGCGAGGCGGACGATGTCGCGGTCGTCGTCTGCGGTCGCGGCTCGAGCGATCCGGACGCTAACGGCGACGTGCACAAGCTGGCCCGGCTGCTCTACGAGGGCCGCGAGTTCGACCGGGTTGAGGCTTCGTTCATCGGCGTCACCGAACCGACGCTCGAGGAGAGCCTTCACGGACTCTCGAAGCACCGACCCGACGCGGTCGTCGTCCTACCGTACATGCTCGGCGACGGCGTCCTCACCCAGCGGGTCCGGGACTGGACGGCGGACTTCGATGCCGAGTACCCCTACGTCGATGCGCTGGCCGGCGACCCGCTGGGGACCGACTCCCGGCTGCTGGACGTTTTCGCCGACCGCTGGGAAGAGGCCCGCACCGACAGCGTCGAGATGTCCTGTGATACGTGCAAGTACAAGGTCGACCTCGAGGGCTACGAGGAGGACGTCGGCGGGGCTCGAGCCATGCTGCGCGCGCTGGCTCATCAGGAGGCTCACGCCGACCGCGAGGACATCGACGACGAACCGCACAGTCACGACGCGCCGGAAAAGCACGTCGCGGTCTGTACCAACCAGACCTGTGCCAAGATGGGGTCGCCGGCGGTCCTCGAGCGCCTGCGCCAGGAAGTCCGGGATTCCGCGCACTGTGACGCCCGTATCACCCGCTCCTCGTGTCTCGGACGCTGCGGCGACGGGCCGATGGTCGCGGTGTATCCGGACGGGATCTGGTACGGCGGTGTCGAAGACGACGACGCCGAACGAATCGTGGCCGACCACCTCGACCGGGACCGCATCGTCAGCGACCTCGTCGATCAGACGCTGTAATCGAACCGACCGACGCGAAATCAACACTTCACAATATCCAACCAATGAGCTGCTACGAAATCGAAGCGCTACGACTCGGACTGATGACCGTCCTCGGCGTCGGGGACGACAGCACCCGCGATCACGCGGAGAACGAACTCGAGGGCCACCTCGAGGGCCCCATTCAGGGCCTCGCGGAGGCGGACAGCCTCGCGGAGATTGAACGCCACCTCGACGCGGCGCTGGTCGACTTAGAGGAGGAAGTCGCGTCGATGGACAGCGACGACCCCGAATACGACTACACGCGCGGGCGATTGCTGGCGGTCCGCGACGCCGAGCGGGCTGTCCAGCGGCTGAGCGCGCAGGGTGAGAGTATCGTAGACGGGCTGGGCGACGCCCACGATACGCTCCACGAAACATTCCCGGTCGAGGAGTGACGATGAGCGAAACTGTACCTGAAGCCGAACGCACGGTGGATTTCTGCCGGGTTCCACTCGGCCAGATCGAGACGGCCCGCAGCCGCCACATGTGGACTCGATCCGCGGTCCACGTCGCCGAGTCCGGTGGGCTTGTCGTCACGGGGACGTGGGACGGAACCGTCACCGCCCGCGACGCAGACACGCTCGAGGCCCGGTGGACGGCCGATCATCCGGATCACGCGGTCGGGATCGCGTCGCTCGAGGCCGCTATCGATGAGGGTGCGGACACGATCGTCGTCGCCGGCCGCGGCGAAATGGGGACGATCGCGGCCTACGACGCCGAAACGGGCGACCGGCGCTGGCGGTACGACACCGCCGACGACGTCGGCGAGGCGGTCAAGGAGACTGTTTTCTACCTGCCCTACGTCGTCGCGCTCGAGACCGGAACCGATTCCGACGGCAACGAGTGGCTGTACGCCGCCGCGCGACGCTACGAGCGCGACGGCGAAACCCGACGGTGGCACAGTACCGTCTACGCGTTCGACGCCGACGGCTCGGTCCGCTGGACGTACGAGACCGACGCCTCGCCGATCGCGCTCGATCTCGATTCGTCGGGCGAACGGCTCGCGGTCGGTTACAACCGCTGTATGGGCGAGCACGACACCGGACTCGTCGTCCTCGAGGCCGATTCGGGCGACCTCGAGTGGACCTGGGACCCCGGAACGGACGGCGACCGGCGCGTCGGCGACGTTTCCGTCGACGGGGACTCGATCGCTGTCTCGAGTCACGGCGACAAACGCGGCTACCTGCTCGGGCCTGGCGGTGCTGAGCGCTGGCACGTCGACCTCGCCGTCGAGACCGAAATTGAGGGAGAGACGCTGTACGCCTATCCGAATCACGCGTACGCGAACGAGGGCCGAGTGGCGTTCGTGACGGGCAATACCTACGCGGTCGAGAGCCGTGAGACCGAGAGTCGACACCCGAACGAACACCGTATCGCCGCGTTCGACGCCGACGGAGACCTCGTCTGGGACGACGACGTCCGTGGCTTCGTTCACGGGCTTGCCGCCGACGATGGGCGACTGGTCACCCCCTGCGCACAGAACTTCCGGGTTCGCGATCCAGATACCCACGCCGTTCGCTGGTTCGATCTCGAGTCCGGCGTAAGCGGTTACGAGCACCTCGACGGGATCGCGACGGCAGCCGCCGTCGGTGGTGGCACGATTGCCGCCATCGAGGAACCCGTCGAGTACCACGACGAGGGCGAGACGCGCGGCGAGTACGCGCTTCGCGTCGGTTCCCTCGAGTAACGCGGTCGATCGGTTCGGCCGTCCGCGGGATGTTCTGTCGCAGTCCGTCGGACAGTCGCATACGCAAGGCCAACCCCCACAACGCTCACTCTCGTCTGTGGTTCCGTATAATGATCGAGGATTTCGCATCCGACGGCGCCGAGGAACGTTCGGATCTCGACGGAGCCGAACGGGCCTCGAGCCGTCCCGACGAGGCCGAGTTGATGGCAGGACCGCCACGCCGGCTGCTCACCGATGGCGGGCAGGCGGAGATGGAAGAGTCCGACGCCGAACAAGACGATGACTCGAGCGAGGAAGCATCCGGAGATGAAGGGCAGGGTGTGGAAGAGCCCGAAGGCGACGCTGCGGAGGCGGAATCCGAAGACGAGCCAGAAACCGAGGACGAAGCGGAAACCGAGGACGAAGCGGAAACCGAGGATGAGTCGGAGACTGAAGACGAGTCGGCGGAGGAACCGGAGAGCGAAGCCGAAAGCGAGGGCGAGGATGCGGACGAAGACGAGGGTGAGGCGGACGAAAACGAGTACCACGTCGAGGGTGCCGACGAGGTCTACCAGGGCGACGACGCGTCGGGCGTCGTCCACCTTGATCTCGACGGGTTGTTCCTCGATCTGCTCGGACTCGAGGTCAACCTCGATCCGGTGACGCTGGATGTCTCGGCGCGACCGGGCGAGAACAATCTGCTGGGGAATCTGCTGTCGGCGGTATCGGGGCTGCTGGACGGCCCCGGCGCGATGATCGACACGGCGAAATCGCTGTTGAGCAAGCCGATCGAGTTCGTCAAGAACCTGCTGCACAAGCCCGTCGAAAAGCTCACGGGGCTCTTCGGCGGGGACGAGGAAGCGAGCGAGGCGGACGCCGAAGAGGAAGAAGCGTCCGAAAGCGAAGACGAGTCCCCCGGTCCGCTTTCGTCGGCGGTACAGCGTCTGAAGGACGGAGCCATGGGGGCGGCGAGTTGGGTGAGAGAGAAGCTAGCCGGACTCGTTCCCAGCCTCCCGACTGAGGAAATCGTGTCGGCGATCGTTAGCGCGGTGCTCGAACAGCTGCTCGAGCAACTCGAGCCGGATCAGGACGAAGAGGGCGGTGGACAGGCGGAGCCGTCACGGGCGGAGGCTGCATCATGAGTGACGACTCACTCACAGAGCGGGTCGATACCGAGAAGATCACCGATAACATCGACGTCGACGAACTGGTCGACGGAACGCAGTGGGAAGACGAGATCGACGGGGACAAGCCGCTCGGAGAGGCGCTGGGCGGACAGATCGGCGCAATCCTCGGCCGGGCGATCGGCGAATCCCTCGGTCGGACGATCGGGAACATGGTCGTCGACGAACTCCTCAGTTCCGGCGAGGAAGCGGGTGAAACGGACGAGGAGTCCGACGAAGAAAGCGCCGAAGATGGCGAGGAAGACGATGAAGCAGACGACGAGTCTGCGGACGAAAGCGCCGAAGACAGCGGTGAGTCCGACGAAGAAGACGACGCGGACGAAGAGGGTGCAGAAGAGACCGACGCCGAGAGTGACGGCGAGAGCGCCGAGGACGACGCCGACGAGAGCGAGGCGCAAGGCGACGACGAATCGGACGCGGCGGATGAGGAATCGGCGGACGACGAATCAGAGCAGACGGCCGAAGCCGAGGAATAAGACCGTGATTCAGGGAACGCACTCGCTCCACGAACCGACTCGAGGTGGTCGCTGTGAGTAACGAGTCCGGACTGAAGAGTATGGTCGCCGACGAGGTCAGCAACCAGATCGACGTCGCCGATATGCTCGGTGACGGGAGTCTCGAGGACAACATCGACGGCGGCGAGGTCGGCGCTGCGGTCGGTCGCGAGTTCGGCGAACGGTTCGGGCGCGAAGTCGGCGCGGCCATCGGTCGGGAGGTCCACGAGACGATCGCCGCGGGTGTCGAGGCAGGAAAGGAACTCGACGAGATCCGAACGGATCTCTCGGCGGCGATCAAGGACGCCCTCCGCGAGGCGGTCGCGAACGTGGAGGGCCGCGACTCGCTCGAGTCGATGGCCAAAGGCGTGACCGACGGCAGCAGTCTCGAGGGACTCCTCGACGGCGTCGGAAGCGACGAGAGCGACGACACTGATGAGGACGAAGCCGAGAGCGAAGAACAGGCGGAATCCGAGGACGAAGAGCAAACGGACGAAACGGACACACAGGACGACGGCACTGAAAGCGACGAAACGAGTACCACGGAGCCAGTCAAAGAGGCCGCCGATACGGCCAAAGAATCGGTCGAAGGCGCTGCCAGCAAAGCCAAAGAGACGGTCGGCGGCGGGAGCGAGGACGGCGAAGAGACAGCTGAGGAAAGCGACGAATCGGGCGACGAAGCCGAACCGCCCGAAGCGGGCGAGGACGAGCCGTCCGCGGAGGACCTCGAGGATCTCCGGAAGGACACGCTCGAGGACTTCCTCGGCGTGATGTCATACAGCGATCTGCAGTCGGTCGCGAAGGACGTCGGTGTGAAGGCGAACCTCAGCCGAGAGGAGATGACCGACGAGATCATCAAGGCGGTGACGGACGGGGGGTCAGATTCCACCACGAATGAGGAGTCGGACTCGGACGAGGAATCGGAAACGGAAGCGGAAGCCGAGTGACGACTGTCGGAGACGAGACGATCGACTACACTCCGTCGCTCCCGATCCGACTACCGCACACGACACGGCGGTAAAACCTGAAAACCACAGATGAGCGACTCACAACTCCACGATCGAGTGCACGAGGTTCTGAACGAAGCCGACGCGTTCAGCGGATCGATCGTTTCCAGCAGTGACTCGGATAGCGAGGACGACTCGAGCGACGAGAGCGAGTCGGCCGAGCGGGACCTGCTCGAAACCGCCCGAGAGGCGAGCGATTTGCTCGAGTCGGCCGACCCCGACGAACTACTCGCGGCGGTCGGACTGGACACGCTCGAAGACGGCTCCGAACCGAATTCGATCCCGGAGGCTATCGCTCGCGGCGAGCAGGAGAACCTCGAGGACCTCCAGCGATTGCTCCACCTCGCGAACCTCGCCGACCGGGCTGACGACGATAGCTTTGAAGGGGCTGTCGATGATCTCCAAGAAACGATGAGTGAACAGGCCGAATCCGATGCCGAAGAAGCGGAGGAAGAAGAGAGCAAAGCCGACGAGGACACGCCGGACGACGAATCCACGGCTACCGAGGACAAGGCGGCCGAATCGGAAGCAGACGAGACGGCTGACGATCTCGGCGACCGTCTTCGATCGTCGATGGAATCTTCGTTCGAGCAGTTCGGCGACGACGTCCAGCAGCTCAAGGATCGACTCGAGTCGGCGAGCGCCGGAAGCGCCGATAGTGATACCGCAGGCGACGCCGAGGACGCCGACGAAGCGACAGCCGATGACGCGGCGGACGAGGAGGGCGCTAATGAGGACGACGAGGGACTCTTAGGATCGGGTCTCGGCGGCGACGAGGATCGTGGAACGGCGTCCGGCGGCCCCAGCCGTCACTCGACGATGGCACCGCCGCCGTCCAAACGGGCGGATATGCGCAAGACCACGCGCCACTCGACGATGCCGGACAAGCACTGAGAGCGCGGATTCGGTTCACTCGCCCGATTCCGACTCGAGGCGAAAACCGGTGAACGGAACAGGAGCTATCCCGCTGAAGCCGTATCCTGCTGCTCGCTGACGGCCCTGTATGACGAGACACATCAGCGAAACGCAGGTCCGCCACTGGCTGGACGACACGGCCATCCGAAACGTGACTCCCCACTCCGACGAGGACACCGAGTTCAACTTTCAGGTCGAACTCTCGCAGCTGCCGGTCCACGTCGTCAAGGAGACCGAGTTCGGCCCGGTTCGGATCGTCGGCCGGAGCGGGTTCGACACCGAGCGGGCCCGAAACCTGCTCCGCGACGATCAGCGACGCGGCGAGTTACTCGAGTACGTCGGGCCGATGCTGGCGGCGACGCCGGGGTTCTATACGTTCCTCGATGCGGACGGCGTCTCCTGTCAGCTGCGCGAGGCGGAGACTGTCCAGGAGGAGCATCGGATCTATCCGGACGGTGCCTCACAGCAGGCGCTGATGGAGGGTATCATGGCCACCGCGACGAGCATGCGCTACGTCCGGAACGTCGTGGTAGCGGTGGCGGAGTCCGACTAGTTTTGATCGGGCGTCGATCGGATGTCGATCGGATCGATCCCATCAACGTAATCGGTTACAGTTACGTTTCCACTCGCATCCAGTCCGAGAGCGGTCTCGGTAACCACTGCCGGGTTCCCTGAGCGGTATGTTTATCACACTGTGTTCCATCGTTGTTCCCAATATGGAATATCGGCGACGAGAGCTACTCGGGGCGAGTGCGGTGGGGATCGCCGCAGCCATGGGCGGCTGTCTCGGGCTCGGGAGCGACCAGGGTGAGGGATCGATCACCGGCGAGGAACTCGCGCTCGCGACGACGACCAGCACGTACGATACGGGGCTGCTCGACGAGATCAACACTGCGTTCCAGGAGCGGTTCGGAACGCCCGTCGCGGCCAACGCTCAGGGGACGGGCGCCGCGATCGAGTCCGCTCGCAACGGCAACGCCGACGTAATTCTGGTTCACGCCCGTTCGCTCGAGGACGAGTTCATGCGTGACGGACACGGAGTCAACCGGCGGAGCCTGATGTTCAACGACTTCGTGATCGTCGGGCCGAGCGACGATCCAGCGGAGGTCGGCGACACAGAGCAGGCGACGGCGGCCTTCGAGGCCATCGCGAGCGCGCAGGCGCAGTTCGTTTCGCGCGGAGATGACTCGGGCACGCACACGAAAGAGGTAGCCATCTGGGACGAATCGGATGCTGAGCCCGGCGGTGAGTGGTACCAGGAACTCGGGAGCGGCATGGGAGAGACGCTGAACAACGCGAGCGAGTCGGGCTCGTACACGCTCGCCGATCGGGGAACGTTCCTCTCGATGCGGGACAACGTCGACCTCGAGATCCTGCTTCAGGGCCCGATCGAGGGCGGGCCGGAGCTGCTCGCGAACCCCTACGGGATCATGGCGGCCAATCCGGAGATCCACTCGAACGTCAACTACGACCTCGCGATGGCCTACATCGGCTTTTTCACGAGTCCGGAGGGACAGGAACTCGTCGGTGACTACACGGCGAACGGCGAACAGCTGTTCTACCCCGAGGCCCTGTCGGCGGACCCGAACTTCCAGCAGTACGTCCCGGAGGGATGGCAACCGGCCTCGAGCGAGGAGTGATCGACAGACCCACTACCCGGACGAAACGACTCACTATCCGGACGAAACGACTCACTATCCGGACGAAACAACTCACTATCCGGACGAAACAACTCACTATCCGGACGAAACAACCTGCTACCCGGACGAAACAACCTACCACCGATGCCATTCGAGTCCCTCGCCGAACCGAACTATCTCCGGAGCATCATTCAGGTCTCGCTGACGGTCAGCCTGACCGCCATCCTGTTGAGTACCCTCCTCAGTCTGCCGATCGCCTTCGTCGTCGGCTTCGCGGATTTCCGCGGAAAGCGACTGATCACGGCCGTCATCAACACGGGGATGGGCTTTCCGAGCGTCGTCGTCGGACTGCTCGTCCTGATGGCCCTCTCGAACAGCGGCCCGCTCGGGGCGCTCGAGCTCGTTTACACGCCCGAAGCCATGATCATCTCCCAGTGTGTCCTCGCCGCGCCGGTGATCACCGGTGTCGCTCTGTCGGCCATCGAGAGCGTCGACGACGCCGTCCGGGACGCGGCATACGGCGTCGGGGGGACCCGAACCGACGTCGCGCTGATAACCCTCAAGGAGGCGCGCTACGGCGTCGTGACCGGAATTCTCGCCGGCTTCGGCCGTGCGATCAGCGAGGTCGGCTCGGTTTTGATCGTTGGCGGCAACATCGCCTACGCCGATGGGACATCGAAAACCCGCACGATCACGACCGCGATCACGCTCGAGACGCGCCGCGGCGAGTTCGAGACGGCGCTGGTACTCGGCGCGGTGTTGCTCGTCCTCGTCTTGCTCGTCAACGGGATCGTCTTGCGGCTCGGAGGTCGATAATGATTCGAGCGACTGCAATGGAGGCGGATCAGCGATGAACCTCGAGCTCGAGCACGCGTCCTACGGCGTCGACGACACGGACATTCTGGACGATGTCTCGCTGACTCTCAGTTCCGGCGAAATCATGACGGTGATCGGCCCCTCGGGGGCCGGCAAGACGACGCTGTTGCGGCTGGCCGCGCTGTTCGAGCGGCCGACAGACGGTGTCGTCCGCTTTGACGGGATGGATCCCTGGTCGTTGTCGCGAGACGACCGACTCGAGTTCCGTCGGCGGATCGGCATGGTCTTCCAGCAAGCGAGCCTGTTCGAGACCTCGGTCGCGCGGAACGTCGATATCGGCCAACGGGTTCGACGGCCGTGGTCGCAGCGCATTCGGGGATTCATCCGACGGGTCGCAGACCGGTGGATCCGGAGCGCGCCGACGGTCGACGACCGGACGCTCGAGGCCCTCGACCTCGTCGGGCTCCGGGAGGCGTGGGATCGCGACGCGGGCTCGCTGTCGGGCGGCGAGGCACAGCGGGTGTCCTTCGCTCGCGCGCTCGCCGCCGGGCCGGACCTGCTGGTCCTCGACGAACCGACCTCGGATCTCGATCCGCGGAACACGGCCATCCTCGAGCGCGCGATCGAACGCGCCCGGGGGCGCGATCACGGCGTCTTGCTCGCGACCCACGATATGCACCAGGCCGAGCGGATCTCGGATCGCGTCGCCTTCCTGCTCGAGGGTGAACTGATCGAAGTGGGCCCGCCCGAGCGGATCTTCGACGATCCCCGCGACGAGCGAACCGCACGGTTCGTCAACGGAGACCTATTGTACGATGAAAACGAACTTCTCGCGTGAACGCCAAGAGAGGCTCGAGCGGCTCGGAAACCGCCTTCAATTCGAGTGGAACTGCCGCATAATTCACCGATGACCATGGAAAAGGAGTTCGACACTTACCTGCGGATCGAGGACATTGCCGTCGATCGCAGCGACGTCGCGATGTTGCGCGCGATCGACGACCGCGGCTCGCTGTCGGGGGCGGCCGACGCCCTCGAGCGATCCTACCCCCGCCTCCAGCAGCGGGTGGTGGCGCTCGAGGAGGCGATCGGCCCCCTGGTCGAGCGCACTCGTGGCGGAGCCAACGGCGGTGGCAGTTCGCTGACGCCGACGGCGCGTGAGCTGCTGGCGCGGTTCGACCGGCTGGTCGCGGCCTACGAGGGCGTCGCCCGCGTCGACGAGACGGTGCTCGGGGGAGCGGTTATCGACCGCGATGGAGAACTCGCGACCGTCGAGACCGCTGCGGGGGAGATTCTGGCTGTCGTTCCGGCCGACGCCGCGACGGCGTCCGTGACGATCCGCTCCGACGCCGTGAGTCTCCACGCGCCAAGCGACGTGCCGCGAGCCGAGGGGACGAGCGTTCGGAACCGGTTCCCGGGGACCGTCTCGTGGCTCGAGGCCGGAGACGCCGTCGCTCGGGTGGGAATCGACCTCGAGAGTGCGGACGGTGGCGACGGCGGGAGCGACACCGAACTCGTCGCGCTGGTCACGCGGCGGAGCGTCGAGACGCTGGGACTCGATCCCGGGCGATCGATCGTGGCCTCGGTGAAGGCGACGGCGGCGCGTGGTGTCGGGGTCGAAGATCGCTCACGGGAGGGGACTGGCGACTGACGGTGCTTCGAAGCCCATCGGCCGTCTCTCTCGAGACTCGCGAAGTCGAAATTATCGCTCTCCCTCGACACCGATCTCGCTCTCGAACTGTGCGAAGAAGTCGTCCATGAACTGTCGTCGCGAGTCGCCGAGACGCCGTCCCGGCGCGGTATACAGCTCGTTTAGACGCTCCCGGCCCCACTCCCGGAGGAGCGTGATGTCGGGACGGTCCGACGAATCCGCTCCGGACACCGATGCATCGTCGATGACCGCGTACTTTTCACCGGCGCTGCCCGACCGCTCGCCGACGATACAGGCCATTCGAACGATACCGCGCGCTCCAGCGGCGTCTAACTTGTCCGCATCGAAGAGCAGTTTGGCCTCGAGCGTCTCCGGCTCCGGAGAGTTCGCCCGAATACTGTGCGCCCGAATGCAGTGTGTGATCGCGTCGATTCGATCCGCCGTCACTCCGTCCGTCTCGAGAAGCTCCGCGGCTTCGGCCGCGGCCCACTCGTCGTGATCGTCGATCGCTCCCGTTCTTTCCCGCGGGCGACCGATATCGTGTAACCATGCCGCCGCGGAAAGGACGGCGCTGTCGACCTCGCTCTCACAGTCCGCTGCTAACCGAATCGATACGTCTCTGACTCGGGCGGCGTGGAACTGATCGTGCGCCGGAAGGGCGTCGTCGTAATAGGGCTTCGACAACTCTCGAGCACGGGAACCCAATTCCTGCGGCATTATACAACTGGTGACTCTTTGACGGGAAATAATTGTTCTGGAGCGTTCGGATGGCACTCGGAGGGCGCGGGTAACCACGTCCGAGGACGCCGCCCCGCGAGCCCCAATGCTTTCTCGAGGGGGCACGTACTGACGCCCATGTACGAGTCCATTCTGGTCGCGACCGACGGGAGCGAGGCCGCGGCGACCGCGGTCGATCACGCAATCGCGCTCGCCGAGCGCTTCGACGCGCCGCTGTACGGCATCGCCGTCGTCGACGAGCGCACCGAATACGATACCGGTATCGTCGATCCCGAAGAGGCACGCCAGCACCTTCAAGAGCGCGCGGCGGGCTGGCTCGAGGAACTGGAGTCGACGGCGACAGAGGCCGGCGTGACCGTCGAGACGACCGTTCAGTCCGGCGTTCCCCACGAGGAGATCCTCGACGAGGCGGCCGATCGGGACGCCGATGCGATCGTTCTCGGTTCCCGCGGCCGCTCGTCGTTCAGAGGGGCGCTACTCGGGAGCACCGTCGACAGAGTCGTCAGGATCGCGGCCCGGCCCGTGCTGGTCGTCGGTGGCGGCGAGCGGGTCGGTGACCGGTCGAACAGCGAGTCACCGCGCAACGCCGACGGGAGCGATGTCTGAGTGGGGTCGAGCGGAGGGAGAACATTTACCTCTGCTGTCGTATGAAATAGTCGTATGTCACTGCTCGTTCCATTCGACGGGTCGAAGTTAGCGACGAAAGCGCTCGAGCGAGCCGACGCGTTCGGCGACCTGCTCGACGAGGCGGTCATCGTGCTGACAGTGATTCCGGACGATGCCGAGTACGCGCGCGATCGCGGCTGGATCACGCAGGGCGAGCCGTTCGATCCGGACGCGATCGCGACGGGAATGCAGACCCGGGCCGAGGAGGTCGCGCCGGAGGCGACCGTTCGGATCGAGCGGGTCAGTTCCGATGAGCCCACTGCGACATCGACGACGAACGTCGTCCGCGAGATCCGACGGATCGCCGGCGAGATCGAGGCCTCCGTCGTCTTCATCGGCTCCGAGAACGCGGGGTCGGTCATCGCGCCCCAGTCGAGCGTCGGGAGCCCGGTCGCGAACGACCACCGATACGACGTCTACGTCGTTCGCGAACCAAGTCACGAGATCGATCCCGAGGAGATGGCCGATATCGATTCGACCCAGGACGATCTCTGATCGGCCCGAGGAACGTCACCTCGAGCAGCGGGATCGAGATCCGTACACTGCACGGCGATTGGGAGGAACGTTTATTCCTCTGACCGACTACCGTTCGGACGATACATGGTCGAACGGAACGGGCCGGATCGAGACGCGTCCGCACTGACCGGCTCCCCCTACAGTCCTCCCGACTCCTTCATCGAGCAGGCGAACGTCACCGATCCGACGCTCCATGAGACGTTCGAGAGGAACTGGCCGAACTGCTGGACGCGTGCGGCCGACCTCCTCTCGTGGGACGAGGCGTACGACACCGTCCTCGAGGCGGCGGACGCCCCGTTCTATCGCTGGTTCGCGGACGGTCGGCTCAACGCCTCGTATAACTGTCTGGATCGCCACCTCGAGTCGGGGCGCAAGAACCACGCCGCGATCCGCTGGGAGGGGAAACAGGGCGAGCGCCGGACCTACACCTATCGGGATCTCTACGTCGAAGTCAACGAGCTCGCGGCGGCCCTGTGCGACCTCGGCGTCGCGGAAGACGATGTCGTGACGATCTACCTGCCGATGATCCCCGAGTTGCCGATCGCGATGTTGGCCTGTGCCCGGATCGGTGCACCCCACAGCGTCGTCTTCGCCGGTCTCTCCGCGGATGCGCTCGCGACGCGGATGGATGCCGCGGACAGCGAGTTTCTCATCACCTGCGACGGCTACTACCGGCGGGGTGACGCCTTCAACCAGAAGAGCAAGGCCGACAACGCTCGCATCGACCTCGAGCAGGACGTGCGAACGGTCGTCGTCGACCGGCTCGGCGACGACCTCCCACACGTCCTCGGAGACGGCGAGTGGGACTACCACGAGCTTCGCGACGAGTTCGCGGGCGAAACGGTCGAGCCGGTCTCGCGCGACGCGGAGGACATGCTGTTCTTAATGTACACCTCTGGGACGACCGGCGAGCCAAAGGGCGTCGTCCACTCGACGGGGGGCTATCTCGCTCACGTCGCGTGGACGACGCACGCCGTCCTCGACGTCAAACCCGAAGACACCTACTGGTGTGCGGCCGACATCGGCTGGATCACGGGGCACTCCTACATCGTCTACGGGCCGCTCGCGCTGGGGACGACGACCGTGATGTACGAGGGGACGCCCGACTATCCCGACCGAGACCGACTCTGGGAGATCGTCGATCGGAACGCCGTCGACGTCTTCTACACCGCGCCGACGGCGATTCGTGCGTTCATGAAGTGGGGCTCGGACTACCCCACGCGCCACGACCTCTCGTCGCTGCGCCTGCTCGGCACGGTCGGCGAGCCGATCAGCCCCCGGCCCTGGAACTGGTATCGCGAACACATCGGGGGCGGGGACTGTCCGGTCGTCGACACCTGGTGGCAGACGGAGACCGGTGCGGTGACCATCTCGACGCTGCCGGGTATCGACGAGATGAAACCGGGCTCGGCGGGGCCGCCGTTGCCGGGGATCGACGCCCGCGTCGTCGACGCGCAGGGCGAGCAAGTCGCTCCCGGCGAGGCCGGCTACCTCACGATCGAGCGCCCGTGGCCGGGGATGGCGCGGACGCTGTACGACAACGACGAGCGGTTCGTCGCGGAGTACTGGCGGCGCTTCTCCGATCCCGAAACCGACGACTGGCGCTACTTTAGCGGCGATACGGCTCGAGCCGACGACGACGGCTACATCACCGTCCTCGGCCGGGTCGACGACGTAATCACCGTCTCCGGCCACCGACTCGGAACGATGGAGATCGAGGGCGCGATCGCCGACGTCCACGGCGTCGCCGAAGCCGCCGTCGTCGGCCGCTCGAGCGAGACCGAGGACACCGAGATCTACGCGTACGTCAGCACCGAGAGCGGCCACGAGTCCGACGCGACGATTCGGCGGGCGATCCTCGAGAGCATCGAATCCGCGATCGGCCCGATCGCCCACCCCGCGGAGTTGATCTTCACGCCGGAACTGCCCAAGACCCGCTCGGGCAAGATCATGCGCCGCCTGCTCGAGGACGTCGCCAACGGCGAGGAGTTGGGTGATACCAGCGCGCTCCGCAATCCGGAGATCGTCGGCGAAATTCAGGCCGAGATCGGCGACGAGAGCGACTTCGACTGATCTCGTTTCGCAGAACCCAGTATCGCGAAACCAGGACTATCCGCTCTCACCCGTCGAATCAGGCGAACGGTTACGACTATCGACGAGAGGCGATACAATTATGTTCGCGTCTCCAGAACGAGCGAACCATGAGTCTCGAGGGGGGGACCGAGACGGTACTCGAGCGTCGGGAGTACGAGTCGCTTCTCGACGCCGCCGAAACCTACCGCGAGGCGCTGGTGATCCGTCTCTGTGGCGACGTCGGGCTCCGACCGCCCGAACTGGCGCGGCTCACGATCGGCGATATCGAGCAGGTTCGGATCGATCCGCCGCGGTACCTGATTCGGGTGTCGACCGACGACGGCGCGCGGGACCGGACCGCGTACCTGCCGACCCGCGTCGAGCGCGAACTCCGACGATATGCCCGGAGTAACGATCTCTCGAGCGCCGATCGGATCTTTTCGGTCACGCCCCGTCGGCTCCAGATGCTGGTCTCGGACGTGGCCGAGCGAGCGAGCGACCTGTCCGACGAGGCCGGGCTCTCCGACGCCTCCACGAGCGACCTCCGGCAGTACTTCGCTCACACTTCCCTGGCCGAACACGACATCAACCCCCGGGTCGTCAAGACTGCGGGCGGCTGGCGCAGTTTCGAGGCCCTCGAGTCCTATCTGCCCGAGCCGACGGACGCCGAGATCGTCGACGCGTTCGATGCCGTCGAACGACCGTCGGGGGCCGACCGCGGACGATCGGGTGGTCGATCCGGGCCGGTGGTGGGCGACGACAGCGTCATCCGCCTGTTGCTGGCCGCAAGCGACCGATACGCGCTGCTCCGACTCGACGCGGACGGCTACGTCGAACGCTGGAATCGCAGCGCGGCCGCGATGTTCGGCTACCGGGCCGGCGAGATCGTCGGCACGCACGTCTCGACGTTCTATCCCGACGGCGCCGTCGAGGACGGCGCTCCCGAGCGGGCTCTCTCACAGGCCCTCGAGGAATCGGGCACCGAAACCGACGGGTGGCGCGTCCACGAGGACGGGTCGCAGTTCCGTGCGACCGAGGTCGTCTCGCCGCTGCGGGACGATCGGGGGGACCACCGGGGGTTCGCCGTCTTCGTCCGCGACGTCACGGCCGCACACGAGGAGTTAGCGAACGCGCGCGAACAACGCGACGAGCTCGATGGACTGTACGCCGTCGCCGGCCAGCACCGCGCCGTGACCCACGCGCTGCTCGATTCGACCGACCACGAGGAGATCGAGACGGCGACCTGTGGAGCGCTCGCCGACGGTCGAGCCTACGAGTTCGCGTGGATCGACCGCGCGACGGTGTCGGATCGCCGCCGCGAGTGGCGCGCATCTAGCGGGATCGATCCCGACGCGGTCGAGCGGATCGCCCCCGACGAGTGGGACGACGAGGAGCCGATCGCCGACCTCACGGACGCGACCGCGGTGTCCGATGACCGCTACGGGGACCGAACCGTGCTCGTCGCAGACGACGTGACGGCGACGCTCGAGGCCGATTCGTTCGAGAATGACGCGTTCGAGGGCACCGTC
Organism: Natrinema sp. H-ect4; assembly: GCF_041894845.1. NCBI lineage: Archaea > Methanobacteriati > Methanobacteriota > Halobacteria > Halobacteriales > Natrialbaceae > Natrinema > Natrinema sp. H-ect4. Next base: position 180,019 of record NZ_JBHDYC010000002.1, on the reverse strand, counting down.
GCCCGGATTCCGCTGGCGTACGGCGATACCGTTTACGGGACGCTCTCCGTCGCGACCGAGCGCCCGGCGGCGTTCGGCGACGACGAGCGCGCGTGGCTTGCGACGATCGGTCGGCAGGTCGGCTACGCGATCGCTGCCATCCGCCGCCGGAACCTCCTGCTGTCCGACCGGGTGACCGAACTCGAGGTCGTCTGCCGCGACGATCGGTCGTTCTTCGTCGACGTTTCGCGCCGACTCGATTGTCGGTTCGAACTCGACTCGCTGGTCCCGATCGACGAGTCGACGCAACTCTACTACGTCCGCCTCGAGGACGCGTCGCCGGCCGACGTCTTCGACCTTGCCGACGACGAGCCCGGGATCGAGGACTGTCGGCTGGTCGAGACCGACGAGGAGGGCTGGCGCATCGAAGTCGTCGTCGACGGCTCCTGTCCCATCGTGACGCTCACGGAGTACGGTGTGACGGTTCACGAGGCGGTCTTCGAGGGCGGCACGGCGACGATCACCGGCGATTGCGCCGTCGACGCGGACCTTCGGACCATCGTCGACGGCCTCCGATCCGCGTTTCCGGACTCCGAACTGGTCGGAAAACGCGAGACCGAGCGGGCCGTCCAGACCGCCCGCGAGTTCCGAGAGGGGCTCGAGGATCGACTGACGGACCGACAGGAAGCCGCGCTCCGGGCGGCGTATTTCGGCGGCTACTACGACTGGCCCCGGGAGAGCACGGCCGAGGAAGTCGCGGACGCGATGGGCGTCTCCTCGCCGACGCTGCACAACCACTTGCGGAAGGGCCAACACGAGTTGCTTCGGACGTTCTTCGACGACCCGGGCGAGTAGTCACGGCGTCGCGAGGGATCGTCACCTGATCCGATGGGGGGCTACGTCTCTAGAGGTGCCATTCTATCCCCGCACGAAAATGTAGTATAAAAGCCCGCTTCGAGGGAGATCAGCTCGTTTCGCTCTCGATTCGTCCCGTTCGAGCGAGCGACGACCGAATATCAGGTCCTAATACAGTCAATATATGCTAGGTTCCCTTCCGCGTATCGGGTCGATTTTGCACAACTAGAGGCCGTCTTTACTATGCTCGTTAGAGATTGATTGGGTGTACCATGTCACAGGACAATGCCGATCTCGAGGCGCGACTCGAAGAACAGGAGGCGTTCGAGCCTCCCGAGTCGTTCGTCGAGCAGGCAAACGTCACTGATCAGGGGATCTACGAGGAGTTCGAGGAGAACTGGCCGGAGTGTTGGGAGCGTGCCGCCGACCTCCTCTCGTGGGACGAGGAGTACGATACGGTTCTCGAGGACGGGAACGCCCCGTTCTACGAGTGGTTTACCGGCGGTAAACTCAACGCGTCGTACAACTGCCTCGACCGACACATCGAGGAGGGGCGGGGCGACAGCGTCGCCATCGAGTGGGAGGGTGAACTCGGCGAGACGCGCACGTACACCTACGACGAACTGCTCGACGAGGTCGAGGACTTCGCGGCGACGCTGCGAGACCTCGGCGTCGAGGAGGACGACATCGTCACGCTGTACATGCCGATGGTTCCGGAGCTGCCGATCGCCATGCTGGCGTGTGCCCGCATCGGTGCGCCACACAGCGTGGTCTTCGCCGGCTTCTCGGCCGACGCGCTGGCCACCCGGATGAACTCGGCCGACAGCGAGTACCTCGTCACCTGCGACGGCTACTACCGTCGCGGCGACGCGCTCGATCATATCTCGAAGACCAACGAGGGTCTCGAGGGCGTCGAACACGAGGTCTCCGACGTCGTGGTCGTCGACCGACTCGGTGACGACCTCGATCACGAACTCGCGGACAACCAGCACGACTACGACGAGCTCGTGGCCGACCACGAGGGGTCGACGGTCGAGCCGGTCCCGCGCGACGCCGAGGACATGCTGTTCCTGATGTACACGTCGGGAACGACCGGCCAACCGAAGGGGGTCAAACACACCACCGGCGGCTACCTCGCGTACACGGCCTGGACGAGCCACGCGGTACTGGATATCGAGGCCGACGACACCTACTGGTGCTCGGCCGACATCGGCTGGATCACCGGCCACTCCTACATCGTCTACGGACCGATGGCGCTCGGCACGACGAGCGTGATGTACGAGGGGACGCCGGACTACCCCGACAAGGACCGGCTGTGGGATATCGTCGAGCGGAACGAGGTCGACATCTTCTACACCGCGCCGACGGCGATTCGCGCGTTCATGAAGTGGGGTGCCGAGTACACGGAGAACCACGACATCTCGAGCCTCCGCTTGCTCGGCACCGTCGGGGAGCCGATCAACCCGCGTGCGTGGAAGTGGTACTACAAGCACATCGGCAATGAGGAGTGCCCGATCGTCGACACCTGGTGGCAGACGGAAACCGGGGGGATGATGATCACGACGCTACCGGGGGTCAACACCATGAAACCGGGCTCGGCGGGGCCGCCGCTGCCGGGGATCGACGCCCGCGTGGTCGACGCGCAGGGCGAGGAAGTCGACGCGGGACAGGCCGGCTACGTGACGGTCAACAACCCCTGGCCCGGCATGCTTCGCACGCTGTACGACAACGACGAGCGGTTCCTCGAGGAGTACTGGCAGGAGTACTCCGACGAGGAGGCCGACGAGTGGGTCTACTTCCCCGAGGACGGCGCGAAGATCGACGACGACGACTACATCACCATCCTCGGCCGGGTCGACGACGTGATCAACGTCTCCGGCCACCGGCTGGGAACGATGGAGATCGAGTCGTCCGTCGTCGGCGTCGAAGGAATCGCCGAAGCCGCCGTCGTCGGCGGCGACCACGAGGTCAAAGGCGAGGCCGTCTACGTCTACGCCATCCCCGAGGACGGCTACGAGGACAGACACGCCGAACTCGAGGAGAAGGCCATGTCGGCCGTCCTCGACTCGATCGGGCCGATCGCCAAGCCCGAAGAGATCGTCTTCACGCACGAATTGCCCAAGACGCGCTCGGGCAAGATCATGCGCCGCCTGCTCGAGGACATCGCGAGCGGGAACGAACTCGGGAACACCTCGACGCTGCGCAATCCCGATGTCGTCGACGACATCGCGGAACAGGTCGAAACGGACTGAAGCGGTCCGTTGAGAACTATCTCTTCGAACTGAACGAAACAACGACACGAACTGAAACACGATACACGAAACCATGTCAGACAAAAACAGACACGATATGAACGACGATACCCACCAGATAGCGACCGACGGTGGGATGAGCGACGTCGAGCGCGAACGACAGATCGACTACATGGACGTCGAGATCAACCTGTTGAAGCCGGCGACCCCGTTCATGCGGGATCACCTGAAGATCATCTGGATCGGCTTTGGCATCTGGGTTTTGACGACGTTCGCACCGATCACGGCGACGCGTCTCGCACCCGATCTGATGACGCAGACGATGCCGCTCATCGGATTCCCGCTTCACTACTTCCTGCTCGCGATCGTCGGGCCGGGTGCCGCGCTTGTCCTCTCGGTGTGGTACGCGCGAAAGCGGGATCAAATCGACGAGAAGTACGGGATCGAACAGGGCGTTGCCGAACCGGAGACGACCGACACCGACTCCGTCCCGGACGACGCGGCCGCGACTGACGGAGGTATCGACGAATGATCGACGGCGCACCGATGCTGGCGGACCTCGCGATCGGAGCGATGGAGACGATACCGTTGCAGTCGAGCGAAGCACTGCTTCCGGAGGACCTGAACGTCTCGTTCAAGCTTCTCCCGGCGATCATCGTCATCGGGATGATGGGGCTGTTCATCGTCGCCGGCTTCATGTTCCAGGTTGCTGACACGGACGACATGTGGGTCGCCGGTCGGTCGATCGGGAACATCGAGAACGGGATGGCCATCGGGGCCAACTGGATGTCGGCTGCGACGTACCTCGGCGTGGCCGCGACCGTCGCGATTTCAGGGGTCTACGGCCTGGCGTACGTCATCGGCTGGACGACGGGCTACTTCATCCTGCTAATCTTTATGGCCGCCCAGATGCGGCGGTTCGGGAAGTACACCGCGCCGGACTTCGTCGGCGACCGCTTCAATTCCGACGCCGCGCGCGCCCTCGCGGCGCTCACCACGTTCCTGATCGGCTTCGTCTACGCGCTCGGTCAGGCTCGCGGGATGGGGCTCGTCGGACTGTACATCCTCGGCGACTGGTCGGCGATCACCGGCGGCGCGCTGTCCGCCTACCAGACGATGATGGTGATCTTCATGGTCATCACCGTCGCCTACCTCTCGCTGTCGGGGATGCTCGGCGCGACTAAGAACATGGTCCTGCAGTACATCATCCTCATCGTGGCGTTCCTGCTCGGACTGGTCGTGACCGGCTGGTCCGGCGGCTTCACGACGGTACTTCCGCAACTCGAGTACGGAACGATGATAGATACCCTCGGGAGCGAGTTCTCCGCCCCGTTCGCGGGCGGCAGCTACTACCTGTGGGTCGCAACCTGTTTCAGCCTGGTCTTCGGGACCTGTGGACTGCCCCACGTGCTGGTCAGGTTCTACACGGTCAAGAACGAGCGAGTCGCCCGCTGGTCGTGCACCTGGGGGCTGTTCTTCATCTCGCTGTTGTACCTCAGCGCGCCCGCCTTCGCCGCTGTCGGAACCGCGCTGTACGGCGAAGAGGTCGGTGCCGTCTACGGCGACCCCGGCATGACCAGCGCGGCCGGTGACGTTCTCGTCGTGTTGGCCGCACAGCTCGCGGGCCTGCCGTCGTGGTTCGTCGGCTTCGTCGCAGCGGGCGGCATCGCCGCGGCCGTGGCGACGACCGCCGGCCTGTTCATCGCCGCCTCATCGGCGATCTCCCACGACATCTACGCGAACATCATCAACGAAGACGCGACCCAGCGCCAGCAGGTGCTCGTCGGTCGCCTGAGCATCATCCTGATCGGTCTGCTCACGATCATCTTCGCACTGAACCCACAGCAGCCGATCGCGGCGCTCGTCGGGTTCGCGTTCTCGCTCGCGGCTATCGTGTTGTTCCCAATGTTCTTCCTCGGTCTCTGGTGGGAGAACACGAACCGGCCGGGTGCGCTCAGCGGGATGACGACCGGCATCATCGTCTGGTTCATCCCCATGTTGAACGAGGGGAACTTCGGCCTCATCGACGGTGGACTCGCCATCGACGTCATCTCGACGTGGATGCCCGCCATCGGCTCGGCGCTCGTCGGCACGCCCATCGTGTTCGCGGTCACGATCATCGTCTCGCTCGTGACCAGTGAACCGCCCCTCGAGACCAAACAGATGGTCCGGCAGTGTCACAGTCCGGACCCGATGCCGAGGGACAAGACCGCGGCGGACATCGTCGCCGAGAAGAACCGAGACGGAAACGCACCTGCGGATGACTGACCATGTACGAACGAATACTCGTTCCCACCGATGGGAGCAACGTCGCTGAGGCAGCGGTCGACCAGGCGATTGATATCGCCACGAAATACGACGCGGAAGTCCACTCGCTGTTCGTCGCCGACACGGACGCAATCGCGTACGGGTTAGGGACCGAACAGGTCGACCGGATCCGACAGGGTCAGTTCCAGGGGATGACCGAGCTGCGCGAAGACGCCGAGGCGGCGACCGGCTACGTTACGGACGCCGCCGAGGCGGCCGGCCTGACTGGCCACGAGCGTCACGCCGGCGGCCAGCCCCATCGGATGATCGCCGACTACGCCGAGGACAACGACATCGACCTCATCGTGATCGGCAGTCACGGTCGCTCCGGCGTCCGCCGGGCGCTGCTCGGGAGCGTCACCGAGCGCGTGCTCCGCTCGACGACCGTCCCCGTGCTGGTCGTCGACTACGACGACGAGGACTGACTCGGACGCACAAGACTGACGGACGACCGACTCCATTCTTTCGACATGCCACGACACCACTGCCCACGGACAGGAGGATCGCCGCAATGAGCGTCGTTGATCGCTTGCGCGAACACGTCGAGGAAAACGGAACCGGTATGGTCTACGATCTGCTATTCGCCGTCGTCTGGGTCGCGATAGTGAGCTTCCTCTTCGATTTCGTCTTCGTCGATGCGCCCAGGTGGGTGTTCTACATGTTCATGCTCGCCGGCATCGTCGCCTACTTCGGCTTCTTCTTCTCGCTCGAGCAGGCGAACCAACAGTGAGGACGGGCGGTGGTCCCGCTTCGGCACGGACTCCCCGTTCGATCGCGTCTCAGACGGACTGACAGCAGACCGTCTCAGTCGTCCTCTCGAGCCGCGACCGCTCGCTGGCGGAGGCGGAAACAGAGGAGGGCGACACCGGCGAAAATGATCGGTGTTAGCAGATCTGACGCGGATCCTGACAGGGCGGGCTGAACGGTCATTCCGGCCATGACAGCGAACAGCAGCGCCAACAGTCCGGCGATCGGAACGACGAATCCCTCCGTGAACGTCGACCACCGCTCGTCGTTCGGCTCGTTGCTCATACGGTTCGTTGGGTGCGTGCTAACTAATATCCATGCATTCCCGCACTCCCGCTCTCCTCGAGCGCCCCAGTGTGTCGAGTACTCGTTCTCCCCTCGTTCACCGGTTGCGCTCAGTCGATGAGTGGTCGCCGACGGTGAATTCACCCCTCGTAGAATTCGTCGACTTCGGCGTCTGGGAACGCCGGCGTCGCAGCGGAGACGTACTCGAGCGTTCGGTCGCCGGTGTTCTCGAGGCCGTGTTCGGTGTTCGCCGGAATGTGGACCAGATCGCCGGCCTCGACCGCGCGCTCGTCGTCGCCGACGGACATCACGCCCTCGCCGGAAATGATGACGTAGACCTGTTCTGGATCGTGTTCGTGGCGAACTTGCCGTGCACCTGGCTCGACGTCGACCCAGGTGATCGTCAGGTCCGTCTCCGACGCGTCCCGCTGGGAGTGCAGAATGTGGGACACGAGTCCGTCGTCTCGGCTCAGTGCCGGCGCATCAGATTTGTGTACCGATCGCATATCAGTAGAATATACCGAAGAGCAGTTAATTCTACCTTCGCGTTTCAGAATCGCTACTTGTCCCAGTACTCCGTCTCGTCATCGATGCGGTAGTAGCCCTCGAGCGACCGGTCGTCGCGACCACCTGGCGGCGAACCGACGAAGACGCCGAATTTCTTCATCTCTGGGTAGACCGTGATATCCGGCTCGTTCATCGTCGACATCGCCAGATATCGGAGTGGTTCGTCGCCGTCGTTGACGACCCGATGGCCGCCGCGCTCGTCGGCGGGAAAGGTGACGTAGTCGCCGGCCGTCAGGGGCTCGAGGCCGTCTTCCGTTTTGAGTTTGCCGTCGCCCGCTAGCACGTAGATCGCTTCCTCGTTGGCCGTGTGGTAGTGGTAGGGCCACGAGCGCATCCCGGGCGGGAGTTCATAGAGGCTGCAGCCGAGGTCCGAGGCGTCGACGGCGGTGGAGAGTTCCTTCCGCCGGAACGCTGTTTGCTCTCGATCGTACTCCTTCCAGTCGACGGTCGACTCGTTGATCGTTTCCATACCATCTATCACTCACGTCAATTACGTATAACTTCGTGTCGGCCTCGAGCGGCTTGGGCTGGGTCGCTGTTCAGTACACGTGCAGAAGTACCTTTTTCCGCCTCGGGTTCGCTCGCGGTGCTCGCTCACCTCTCGTCTGCTCACGGGTGCGTAGCGCCCGTTCGCATGGCCCGCGGGACCGGAGGTCCCGCGCTGGCGCAAAAATCTACGCTAAAAAGGCCGCCTCCACGGGATTTGCCCGTTTCGGCGGTGAACCGCTCGCTACGCTCGCGGATGCTGCTGTGGTAACGCCTTCGCCTCTACTGAGTGGCACCGTACACCGAACACCATCGGAATCGGCACGCTGAAAACGAAACCCCCTAACCGCCGCCGAGAGTGGATAGCGGTATGCACGACGATAGCGAGGTCGCCGTCCTTCGGCTCGGCCACCGCCCCGGCCGAGACGAGCGGATGACGACCCACGTCGGCCTGACCGCGCGGGCGCTGGGGGCCGACCGCGTCATCTTTCCCGACAACGCCGGCCAGTCGCTCGAGACGGTCGCGGACATCACCGATCGGTTCGGCGGCCCCTTCGCGGCCGAACTGACCGATTCGCCCCTTCGGATCATCCGGAACTGGGAGGGACGGGTCGTTCACCTCACGATGTACGGCGAGCGCGTTCAGGACGTGGAAGCCGGTATTCGGACGGCCCACCGTTCCGAGGGAGAGCCGCTCTTGCTCGTCGTCGGCTCCGAGAAGGTCCCCTTCGACGTCTACGAGGAAGCCGACTGGAACGTCGGCGTCACCAACCAGCCCCACTCCGAAGTGGCCGGACTGGCTGTCTTTCTCGACCGGCTCTTCGAGGGCCGGGAACTCGAGCGGGACTGGCAAAACGCCGACCGGCGCGTGATCCCGATGGAGACGGGCAAGCGCGTCGAGTCGTCGGAGCCGGACGCCGATTCGGAGCCGTAGTGTCCGTCACAAACGGAACCCGCGATTGAGGTTTGGATTCCGAACTCGTCGCTCGCTCGAGTGCGGATGTCTAAAGGAAAATCGTGTTAAATCATCCCGGCGTAGTCCCGTAATATGTGTTGCCTCGATCCGCGGGACGGCCATTCGCCTCTCGACCGGCAGGTCGAACGAACGCATCGCGACGGGAACCGAAATCGGTACCGAACGGGGCGAGGACCGTGGTCGAGATAACGATTCTCGCGGACAATACGGTCGCGAAGCCGATTCCAAAGGGGTTGCGCGGTGAGTGGGGCTTCGCGGCAGCCGTCGGCGATGTCCTGTTCGATACCGGCCAATCGGCGAGCGTCGTCCACAACGCCAGGCTCTTGGACGTTCCGACGACGTTCGACCAGATCGTCCTGAGCCACACCCACTTCGACCATACCGCCGGCCTCGATCAGTTCCTCGATCCGATGGAGAAACCGACGGTCTACTGCCATCCGGAGCTGTGGACCGATCGATACTCGACCGGCCCTCCCGGCGGCGGCGAATTCTCGGATCCGATCCATCTCGGAATCCCGTTTTCGCGAACCGAAGTCGAGAGCGGGGCCACGCTCGTCGAACGTCGGGATCCGGTCGAAGTCGCCGACGACGTGTTCGCGCTGGGAGAAATTCCGCGAGAACACCGCGAGACGACAACGGGCAAACGACGGGAAGGCGGAGAATTCGTGGCTGATACGGTCGACGATGATCAAGCGATCGCGATCCGAACGGGCGACGGGACGGCGCTCGTCCTCGGCTGTTGTCACGCCGGATTACGCAATTCGATCGAGTACGCCGAAGCCGTGACCGGTGACGACGTGCGCTACGTCATCGGCGGGACGCATCTCGTCGCGCTGGACGACGACGAGGTCCGCGAGATCGCCGACTGGCTCGCGGGCAAGCTCGAGCTCTTCGCCGGCACCCATTGCACCGGATTTCAGGCACAGCGGATCCTCGCGGACCGGCTCCCCGAAGCGTTCCGATCCGTCGGCGTCGGCAGTTCGATCGAACTTCCCTGACCGTCGACATTCGGTCACGGCGAACGGTCGGCGACCCCGATCGTCGCATCAGTTCGTTCGGACCCTCCTTCGCCGCCCGATCACCGAGTAACCGCTGGCCGAATCAACCGAATCGGCCGGAGCAGTCGCCGACCCACCATTCGAGCGAGCCCACCAATCCCCCTCTCGCTCTCGTCAATCACGTATCCGTTGTCGACCCGCTCGAGCGCTCCGGACTCGCCGTGGATCTCGAGAAGGCGTTCGAAGTCATCCTCTAGCAGCCCGGTTCGATCACAGAGCTCCGTTTTCGTGAGCGGGCGGTCGGCCTCGTGGAGTTCCTCGAGGAGCCAGCCGCTGTGGAGGGCGGCGAGGTGGTACTGGTTGTCCGTTAGTTCCTCGTCGGTGCCGCTCGAGCCGTCGGTCCGCCGCGCATACAGGCTGTCGAGACAGATCCAGCAGCCGATGGCGAGCAGCGACCCGCCGAACCAGTAGCCGCCTTCCCGTAGTTGGATCCCTCCAACAGCGACGGTGAACAGCCCGAGACCGAGCCAGGCGAGCGCCGGATCGACATCGTATCTGTCGAACGCACCCTCGAGAAGCGGCGCGCCGATTGCGATCCCGAGGAGCGTCCCGATGACGTTCAGATCGACCTCGAGAAACGAGAGAACGGCGGCGATACCGACGGCAGAGACGATATCGGAGAGCCCGATTTGGTCGTGAATCCAGGTGGCGAATTCGGGGACCATATATTGGGGATAAAACAGGATCGGTACTAAGTGTATCGCTCGAAAGGGGGGTGATCTGTTCGAGTGAACGGCCGGCTCGCGAACCCGGACGTGTAGCCGAGACGGGTGGCCGATTAGTTCCGCACCCGGGCTGTAAGATGGATACGATTTTAAGCGCGGGCTTCGGTATCACAAGTCATGGATCTGGAAGCGGTCGATCAGTCCGCGCGAGCGGGCAACGTCGCAAAACTGTTCGACCAGACCGCCGCACAACACGGGGATGCACAGGCGATGGAACACCACGGCCGGCGCTGGACTCACGAGGAGGTCCGCGACTGGACCGCCGAACTCGCCGGCGGACTCCACGATATCGGTCTCGAGCCCGGCGACCGAATGCTGCTCTTCTTGCCGAACTGTCCGCAGTACCTCGTCGCCTCGATCGGCGCGTTCAAGGCCGGCGTCGAGATCTCGCCGGTCAATCCACAGTACAAGCGCCGCGAAGTGGCCTACCAGCTGGAGGACACGGACGCGAGCGCGATCGTGACCCATCCGGCGCTACGGGAGGTCGTCGATCAAGCGATCGAGGACGCCGAGATGGAGCCCGAAATCATCACCATCCGGAGCGAGGACTGGCCGCGGGACGACGCGGACCGCGCCTTCGAGGAACTGCGCGGCGAGCCGACGCTGGTCGATCGTGCGGACGACGACGTGGCCCTGTTGCCATACACGTCCGGGACGACGGGCGACCCGAAAGGCGTCCAGCTCACCCACGAGAACACCCGGGCTCAGCTCATGTGGCCCCTGACCGCCTCGAACGTCGACGTCGAGCCCGAGGACGTCCGCAGCCTCACGTGGCTCCCCCTCTACCACATTACCGGCTTCACTCACACGGCGCTCCAGCCGCTGGTCGGCGGTGGCCGGCTCTACTTCCGCAGCGCCCTCGAGTGGGACGCCCAGGAGTGCATGCAACTCATCGAAGACGAGGGGATCACCCACTTCGTCGGCGTGACAACGATGTATGCCGACATGGTCGAGTCCGATGACTTCGGCGAGTACGATCTCAGCAGTCTCGAGTCGGCCTCCGAGGGCGGCGCGAAGCTCTCGACTGCGGTCCAAGAGCGGTTCGAGGAGACCGCGGGCGTCGACATTTCGGAGGGGTACGGCCTCACCGAGACCCACGGCGCGACCCACACCCAGAGCGGCTCGACGTTCGGCCTGAAACACGGCACGATCGGCCAGCCCCTGCGGATGACCGACTGCAAAATCGTCGACGAGGCCGGGGACGAGGTCGCGCCCGGCGAGGAAGGGGAACTCGTCGTCCGCGGCCCGCAGGTGATGACGGGGTACCACAACCTTCCCGAGGCCACCGAGCGGGCCTTCACCGAGCACGGCTACTTCCGGACCGGCGACATCGCCCGCCGCGACGGGAACAACTACTACGAGATCGTCGACCGGAAAAAGCACATGATCAACACCGCCGGCTACAACGTCTACCCCAGCGAACTCGAGAACCTTCTCCTCGAGCACGAGGCCGTCGCGGACGCGGCCGTCGTCGGGATCCCGGACGAACGACGCAACGAGGTGCCAAAGGCGTTCATCGTCCCCGCCGCCGGCGTCGAGCCCGGCAGCGACGTGACCGCCGAGGAGCTCACGGAGTTCTGTCTCGAGGAAGTGGCCAGCTACAAACACCCCCGCGAGATCGAGTTCATCGACGAACTCCCGCGGACGACGAGCGGGAAGATTCAGAAGTTCAAGCTCGAGGACGGCGAGGAGTAACGCGTTGGTTCTCCGCGTCGAGCCTGCGGCGCTGGGCGCTCGCTGTTAACTCACGTGGTCTCGTAGTACCGGACGCCGTCTCTCGTCTCGGACGAGACCCGATCCCGATTTTCGAGCGTACCGAGCGCTCCGATCGTGTCGAGTACCGGAGCCATATGCCGAACGTCGCCGACGCGCTCTTCGGCGATCTCGAGCGCCGTGGCGGGTTCGATCGCCGCGGTCGCCGCTCGCGTTTTCTCGAGGAGCGCGTCGAGTCGGTCGTGCGTCGTGCCGACGGTCCGCTGGGGATCCTCGAAGGTCGGGCCGTGGCCGGGGAAGACGTGAGTGGCAGTCGTCTCGGTCAGCCGATCCATCGCCTCGTAGTAGGCGTCGATGGCCTCATCGGCACCCCGATCGAGCCCGACCTGAAAGGCCCCGGCGCGGAACGGCTCGATGAGCGCGTCGCCCGAAAAGAGGACCGTCGTCCCCGCGATCGTCGTCTCGAAACACAGGTGATCGACCGCGTGGCCCGGCGTTTCGAACGTCTCGAACTCCTGGTCGCCGATCGCGACCGTCGCGTCGGGCTCGACGGCGCGGGCGGTCTCGGGGTCGACCAGCCGCCGATCGCGGTGCAGTTCCTCGAGTTCCTCCTCGACGACGTCCGTGCGCTCGTCGCCCACGTAGCCCGCTGCCGTCGTCATCTCATGAAAGCCCTCGCGGGCGGTCTCGAGATCGCGATCGAGTCTGGACAGCCCGGCTCGGGGGATGTGAACCGTCGCGCCGGCCGCTCTGAGAGCCGGTAGCTGCCCGATATGGTCGCTGTGAACGTGGGTCACGAGAACGTGGTCGATATCGGCTGGCTCGAAGCCGACGGCCTCGAGTCCCTCGCGCAGTTCCGCCTCGCCCACGTCGTCCGGCGCGCCCGCGTCGATCAGAATCGGTTCCGGCCCCTCGAGGAGGTAGGCGGCGACGTGTTTCGGTGGCCAGGGAACGTCGAACTCGAGGCGATGGATCTGCGAGAGAGCGTCGTCGGCTCGAACGGGGCTGCAAGCAGCGTCGGTAGTCATTATCTCGAGAAGTGCGATCCAGCTTCATAAACGTCGCGTCCGAACGCGCAGCCGACGGTCGGATTCATCGCGTTCGTGGCGGAATTTGCCTCGATCTGCTCAGTGGGCGTTTCATCGAACGGTCTCTCCGAGAGAGAAATGGAGTCTCGTCCCAGCGCGATACTACCCCTCCGGATCCCGACTCGAGGGGGAAGGGCACTTGACAAGCTTTAATGGCTCCATGCCGTTACATGGAGGTAATGGCTTTTGAGGACCTGCTCGAGGATCCGGTAATCCAGAAATATTTGCACGAGCTGGTCGGTCCCAAGGGGATGCCCGTCGCTGCGGCACCGCCGGACGGCGAAGTGACCGACGAGGAGCTCGCAGAGGAACTGGACCTCGAGTTGAACGACGTGCGGCGCGCGCTGTTCATTCTGTACGAAAACGATCTCGCCACGTATCGGCGACTGCGCGACGAGGATTCGGGGTGGCTGACCTACCTCTGGACGTTCGAGTACGACAACATTCCGGAGAATCTCGAGGAAGAGATGTACCGGCTCCACGAGGCGCTCGACGACCGCCGAGAGTACGAGCGAAACCACGAGTTCTACCTCTGCGAGATCTGTTCGATCCGGTTCGAGTTCGGCGAAGCGATGGACTTCGGCTTCGAGTGTCCGGAGTGTGGCTCGCCGCTTGAATCGATGGATAACGACCGCCTGGTCAACGCGATGGACGACCGCCTCGCGTCGCTCGAGGACGAACTTAACCTGGACGCCTAATGGTCGTACTCGCAACCAAGCTGTACGTCGAGGGCGACGCCCGCGAGCGCTCGCTGGATTCGCTGCGGTCGCTGGTCGATAACGAAATCGGAGAACTCGACGTCGAGTTCGAAATCGGGATCCGTCACGACGACTTCCCGTCGGTGACAATCGAGGGTGACGACGCCACTGTCGCAAGAAACGTTCTCCGCGAAGCGTTCGGCGAGATCGTCCCCGATCTCGAGGCCGGCGAAACGTACGTCGGCACGCTCGAGTCCTGGGACGACGACGGATTCGTCCTCGACGCGGGACAGGGCGACGGCGTCCGAATCCCGACCGACGAACTCGGGCTCGGTCCGGGGTCGGCGACGCAGATCCGCGATCGGTACGGGCTCGTTCAGCATCTGCCGTTGCAGTTCGTGTACGGCGGCGATGCGGATAGCGACGATGACGCCGATGTCACTCCGTCCCGGCTCGCCGACGCCGAACAGGATCGGCTCTACGAGTGGACCCGCGGTAACGGCCGGCTCAACGTCAACAGCGCGACGCGAGCCGAGGTTCGGGCCACGCTCAACCGCGCTGGCCACGCGCAGGACTACGTCACCGTCGAACGACTCGGGCTGCTCGAGCAGAGCGTCATCTGTACCGAAAACACCGACCCGCCGGGACTCCTCGCGAGCGTCGGCGAGTACCTCCCGGCCGAACTCCGCTGTGTCGTTCCCTAGCATGAACCGACGGCTCGTTTTCGCGACGCTCGCGGTCGTGTTGCTGACGACGGGAGCCGGCTGCTCGGGGTTCTTCGGCGGAATCTCGGACGAGGAACTCGACCGCGAGCAGGAGTACGGCGACCTGCGCGAGACCGAAACCGACGCTGAGGTCACCATCGCGCTCGAGGACGGAAACCTGCTCGGCGGCGGCGAGTTCCGGGCCGTCTACGACCTCAACGGGACTGACGAACTGGAGCTGTACCAGTCGACTCTCTTTAGCGACGAACCGATGAACGTCCACAGCGTTCGCTACTGGTATCCCAACGGCACCGAACTCACGGGCTCGGAACTCGAGATCGAACAGGGCGGATCGATGACTACCGTCCAGGTTCCCGACGGGGACGGCACGCTTGCGTTCTCCGGCGAGGCCGGGCGCAAGACGTTCCAGCAGCCGGCCTACATCGGGGGCTCCTACGAGGTGCTGGTCCCCGAGGGTCATCGGACATCGAATTTCCTGTTCGGCGACGTTTCGCCGAACGAGTACGAGCGCACGGTCGCCGACGATCGGGAGCGACTCTACTGGGAGGAGATCGACGAGGACAGTACGATCTCGCTTCGATACTACCTCGCGCGTGACATCCCGCTGTTCCTCGGTCTCATCGGGGCTGTCGTCCTCATCGGCGGCATCGGGATCGGCTACTACTACCGACAGGTCAAGCGACTCCGGGAGGAACGAGAGGAGTTCGGTGTCGACGTCGACGACGATTCCGACGGCGGACCGCCGGGGCTTCTGTAGTCAGTTCGACGTCGCTTTTCCGGCCGTTCAGTGTTCGCTTCTATCCGGTCGGCGGCCGCTCAGCCGTGTATCGTTCGTTCGTCGAGCCAGATGACGTCCGAGCCGTCCATCTCGAGTCGGCCTTTGACGTGGGTCGTGTTCGTGTGTGGCGACTCGAGCGCGGCCGTTCGGACGGTTCTGGTCGCATCGACGTGGTCGACGAGCCAGCTATAGTAGCGGTCCGTCTCGTCGGTGACGGCGAAGACGAGCAGTTTCGGCTCGTCGACCCGGGTCGCCGTTTGAAACGTCGATCCGAACACGCGAGGGAGGTCGACCACTCTGACCCGTTCACCGGCGACGGTGATCGTCCCCGCGTTCCACGGATCGGCGGCGTCGGCGAGGGACGCATCGTCAGCGACGCCCAGCACGGAGGCTACGGACTCGGCCCTGACGCAGTATCGCCGCTCCTCGAGGTCGAACGTGAGGACGGTCACGCGTTCGTCGTCGGTGCTGGTTTCGTCATTCGAAGCCGATGCCATTTCGTCTGAAGACTTCTCGTTCGGAAAATAAGCCTTCCGGTGCGCGACGTGAGTGCATGCGTTCGGATACCTATAAATATATTGAACATACGTGATGGAGTCAACGTTTTAGTGATGGACTCTGATACACGAACGAGACCATGGCCCCGGACCTCTCCGAGAAGCTCCTCGGAATCGATATCGACGATGCCGATCGCACCCGCGATTCGGACGGCGGGGACGACGAGCAAGAAGAACTCCGCCAGTTCGTCTTCGTCGGCGTCGGTGAGCACCGACTCGCGCTGCCGGTCGACGCGGTCAGAACGATCACCGAACCACCGGCGGAGTTGACCCGCGTCCCACGCGCGCCACCCGCGATCGAGGGGCTGATGGACCTCAGAGGCGAGATCACGGCCGTCATCGATCCGCGGGTTCACTTCCCGGTTTCCGAATCCCGCTCGGGCCGTGAACGACTGCTCGTGCTCGATCGCTCGAGCGACCGACAGTCGGCCGCGATCCGCGTCGACGAGGTGATCGGCGTTGAGACCGTCCCCGAAAGCGACGTGATCGACGCGGACACCGTCGATGCCAGTGAGCTGTCGGGCGAGGCCCTCGACCATCCCCTGGTCCTCGCACTCGTGACGCAGGAACGAAAACCGGAACCGGAGCCGCGCGTCGGACACGTGACAACGGACGGATCGGCCGACAGCGGTGTCGAGACACCTGAGGCCGGAGCAACAGTCGGTGGCGGCGATTCCGCGGCGCTGTCGTCGGCTCGTCGCACGAGCGGCGTCGGTGAACCGATCGGGGAGGCATTCGAGATCGAATCGGACGAGGACACCGGCGACGACATCGATGAGGGCAAGAGGGACGATTCGACACAGGAGATCATCGTCGAAGCGACCGCGCTCGTCGATATCGACCGACTGCTGTTGGCGTCGGGAAACCGGTAAGACTGCTGCGAACCGGCGGTTTTCTATCCTCTGCTCTGAGTGGGGTCTCCGGGGCAGATTCGACATTTATCATGACTGATAATCGAGAGACAGCATTTATGGTAGTTGTATCTCTACGGACGTTTGGTGTACTACTGAATGTCGACAGGGGTGCTCATCGTGGACGACTCTCATTTTATGCGGAACCTACTGCGGCAGATCTTGGAACAAGATTACCGCATTCTCGGAGAAGCGTCCAACGGAGCAGAAGCCGTCAAACTGTACAAAGAACACGACCCCGACATCGTCATGATGGATATCGTGATGCCGAAATGCAACGGCATCAAGGCGACCGCGGCGATCAAGAAAATCGATCCGGACGCCCGCGTCATCATGTGTACGAGCGTTGGACAGCGTGAGAAAATGAAACTCGCCGTGAAAGCTGGTGCGGACGGCTACGTGACGAAACCGTTCGAAGAGCCCAGCGTTAGAAAGGCCCTCTCAGACGTCGTCGCGGCATGACGCGAGTACTCGTTGTCGACGACTCGAAGTTCATGCGGACAGTCATCGGCAACGCGCTCGACGAGGCCGGCTACGAGGTCGAAACGGCGGCGAACGGTGCGGACGGTGTGGAACTCGCCTCGACCTTCGATCCGGACGTCGTCACGATGGACGTCGAAATGCCCGAGATGGGCGGCATCGACGCCGTCGAGCGGATCATGGCGACGAATCCGACCATGATCCTCATGCTCAGCGTTCACACTGAACGCGGTACGGAGGCCACGCTCGACGCTCTCGAGCGCGGTGCCGTCGATTTCCTTCACAAGCCCGACGGCTCCGACTCGCGCAACATCGCCCACCTCACGGACGAGGTCGTCGCGAAAGTCCACGACTTCGCCGAGGCGAACGTCTCGTCGGTCGCGCTCGCTCGTGCCACCGCGGCGGCCCACTCGACCCGATCGGGACGCGCTGGCGGCCCGGGACACAACACTGTGACTGGAAACGCGGTCGCGGGCGGCGGATCCGACGCACAGCTTCGTCACGACAGCGGGACGACCGGTCCCGACGCCACTCCGGATATCGGGACTACGTCCGCCACCGACGAAGCGGCCGAACCGATCGCCGTCGACGGTGACCGGGCGGACGCGCCGACGATCGTCCTCGGCGCGTCGACCGGCGGCCCGAAGATCGTCGAACGGCTGTTCGAACGGCTGCCGGCGGATCTCGAGGCGAAGGTGCTGGTCGTCCAGCACATGCCCCCCGACTTTACGACCCGCTTCGCCGAGCGACTCGACGCTCGGAGCGCGTACGACGTCACCGAAGCCGCGGATCGCGATCGGCTCGCGGCCGGCGAGGCCGCGGTCGCACCGGGAAACGCCCACCTCGAGGTTGCGAGCGACATCGGCGGCCGCCTCCGTCTGCGACTCGACGACAGCGAGCGGGTCCACGGCGTGCGGCCGGCGATCGACGTGACGATGGAAAGCGCCGCCGACCGGGTCTCCGACGCGCTCTGTGGCGTTGTTCTGACCGGAATGGGCCGCGACGGCGCGGCCGGCATCGAGGCGGTCAAGGCCGCGGGCGGTCGAACGATCGCTCAGGACGAGGAAACGAGCCCCGTCTTTGGCATCCCGTGTCGGGCGATCGAAACGGGCTGCGTCGACGCGGTCGCACCCGCCCACGGCATCGCCGACGCGATCGTCGACGCGTTCACGACGGACGGTGAGACCGATGACTGATTATCTGACAGACTTCGTTCAGGAGAGCGAAGAACGAATTACGGAACTGAACAACGCCTTGCTCACCCTCGAGCGGGATCCCAACGACGAGGAGGCGATGGAGAACATCTTTCGAATCGCCCACACCCTCAAAGGGAACTGCGGGGCGATGGGGCTGGATTCGGCCAGCGACCTTGCCCACGCGATCGAGGATCTGCTCGACGCCGTCCGCGGGGACGAAATCGACGTGACGCCGGAGCTGATGGATGTCGTCTTCGACGGCGTCGACGAACTCGAGACGATGGTCGACGAAGTCGCCGCGACCGGCGAGATCGAGACGGATCCGTCGGCGACGATCGAGGCGCTTCGAACGCACCTCGAGGACGCCGAGAACGAGGCGGCAGCCGGACTCGTCGCGCCCACAGCGGACGAGATCGATGACGTGTGCTCGCGGTTCGATCCGCCGGCCGACGACGGTCACGACGTCTATCTCGCACGGCTTTCGATCGCCGAGCGGGAGGACGTCAACAACGGCGAACTGGTCGTCGACGCATTGATCGACGCGTTCGATCTGATTGGGACCGATCCGCCACGCGAGACGATCGAGGCCGCGGCGTACGTAGACCACTTCGACGCCGTCTTCGCCACCGCGGTCGGCGAAAGCGCGATCTCCTCCGGTCTCGAGCCGGTCGAAGAGGTCGCGGACTTCGAACTCGTCGATGTCTCCGATCGGTTCGAGACAGCCGACGAGGCGGCGCCGACGGCGGATCAGCTCGCGGATGCGGCCGAACAGGCCGACGATATTTCGCCCGAGGAAGCCCAAGATCTCGAGGTCGACGACCTGCTCGACGAGTTCACCGAGTTCGACGACTTAGACGAGATGGTCGAGGACGTCGGTGACGACGAACTCGAGGTCTTCGAGAACATGGGCGAGGCCGGCTCGTTCGACGACCTGTTGGACGAGGATGATCTCGACGACGAGCCGGGAGAACCGCCCGCAACGCCCCTCGACGAGGCCGACGACGCGGCGACTCCCGACTCGGAGACGGCGACCGACGACGGCCCCGATACGGCTGAGGCGGACTCGACGGCCGAAGCCGACGATGTCGACGACGCCGGCGCGGTCTTCGACGAACTCAAAGACGAGGTCGAAATGGTCGGCTTCGACGAGTTGCAGGACGAACTCGCGGAACTCGAGTTCGACGAGTTCGACGACGAGGACGAGGTCGGTATGGACGAACTCCTCGGTGAGGATGTCGACGACGACGCGTTTCTCGACGGCGAGGAGCCGTCCGAGAGCGCGGTCGACGACATCCTGGTCGATGCGGAGTCGGACGAGGCCCTCACTGCGGACGCGGCCGATGACCAAGACGAGACCGAAACATCCGGTGTCGACACGACGGCGGCCGTCGGCGTGGACGAAGACTCTGTGGCGGACGACAGCGGCCTCGAGCCGGCGACCGAGCCGGACGAGGACGTGATCGCCGATGACGATGACGTAGCCGGTGCCGAAACGGATGATTACGTGGCTGCTGCCGAAACGGATGTTGATGTGGCTAGCGGACCGGACGACGAAATCGAGGCCGCATCCGCACCTGAGCGGATCGACGAGTCCGAACCGACGGACTCAAGATCCGACGTTTCCAGCGACGATCCGATCGATACAGCCTCGGCCGAGGACGACGCAACGGCCGACGAAGCCCCCGTGGGGGACGTCGCCGCGGCTGACTCGACTCCCGATGATGTCGTTGCGGACGAGCAAATCGCCGACGAATCAGTTGCGGACGACACGGGAAGCGACGATACCGATGAGACTGACGCCAACGGAGTCGACGACGATGCAGCCGACGACGGTATCGCCGCGGCCGATACCGCTGACGCCGAACCGGTCGGCGACGCTGACGAGTCCCCGACAGCCACCGATGCAACCGAACCCGAGTCGACCGACGACGCTCCCGTCGAAGGCGACGATCTCACCCTCGAGACCGACGAAATCGGCGACGATATCGAAATCGACGACGGTGTCGAAAGCGACGATGGCCTCGAGTCCGCGCCAGACGATGTCGAGCAAGCCACCGCTACGGACGATGACACCGTAGCCGGCGGTTCCTTCGGTGCTGATGCTGACGTCGAAGCGGAGTTCGAGCCGACGGCGGCCTTCAGCGACGACCTCGAGGAGGCGACGGACGACTCGGACCCGTTCGATGACGAGGATGAGGGAACGTTCGACGACGATGTGTTCGACGACGATGTGTTCGATGACTCCGCGACCGAGTCGGATGATTCCGACGCGGACGATGACTTCGAAAGCGAGTTCGGGGACGATCTGTCCGACGACCTCGACGACGAGGCGTTCGCCGGAACCGACGAGTTCGACATCGGCGGGGTCGACTTGGACTCGCCCGCCGCGTCTGGGGAGAACGACGACTCGAGCGATCTGTCGGCGGCGTCATTCGGCGACGATGCGGCCGATTCGGACGACGACGCGGACGATGAATCGGTCGTCCGGATCATCGACGAACCCGAATTCGAGCGTCCGGAGATCGACATCCCCGAGTCGAGCGATCGGCCCGACGCCGACGCTGAAACCGACGAAATCCAATCGGTCAGGGTCGATGTCGAACAGATCGACTCGCTGCTCACGCTCGTCGAGGGACTGGTGACGAGTCGCGTCAGACTCCGGCACGCGGCCGAGGCCGACGACAATGGCGACGCCGCCCTCGAGACGGAACTCGACGCGCTGTCGGACCTGACGACCGATCTGCAGGAGACAGTGATGGACATCCGTCTGGTGCCCCTCGAGACGGTGACGAACCGCTTACCGCGGGTCGTCCGCGACATCGCCCGCGATCAGGACAAGGCGGTCGAATTCGAGATGACCGGCGAGGACGTCGAACTCGACCGGAGTATCCTCGATCGGATCGGCGATCCGCTGATCCACCTGGTCCGCAACGCCGTCGACCACGGGATCGAACCGCCGGAAGACCGAGAGGAAGCCGGGAAATCCAGCGAGGGGACCGTCGAGGTGCACGCCGATCGCGCGCGCGATCGCGTGACGATCACGGTCGAAGATGACGGTGCCGGACTCGATCCTGACCGGCTTCGTTCGGAGGCCGTCGCGGCCGACGTCCTCGACGAGAAGGAGGCGGCGGCGATGTCCGACGACGAGACCTACGATCTCATCTTCCATCCCGGCCTCTCAACGGTCGACGAGGTAACCGACGTCAGCGGTCGCGGCGTCGGGATGGACGTCGTCAAGCGGACGGTCGAAGATCTGGACGGCACGGTTTCGATCGACAGCGAGAAAGACGAGGGAACGACCGTCACGATGCGGCTCCCGGTAACGGTCGCCATCGACGAGATCCTGTTCGTCGAAAGCGGCGGCGAAGAGTTCGGTGTCCCGACCAAAGCCGTCCAGGACATCGAGCCCGCCGGGGCGATCGAGATGGCGGACGGCGAATCCGTCCTCCCCGGGGACGGCAGCGACTATCCCGTTATTTCGCTGGCCGACGTCCTCGAGACGCCGACCCCCGGTGCGAACGGCGACGGGATGGTCGTCCGGATCCGTGGCGAGGTCCGCGATGTCGCGTTGCACTGCGACCACGTCCACGGCCAACAGGAGGTCGTCGTCAAGCCCTTCGAGGGCTTCATGAGCGGCATGCCGGGAATAAGCGGTGCAACGGTTCGGGGACGGGGAGAGGTAGTCAACATTCTTGACGTGACGACACTATGAACGAACGCAACCACCCAACCCTACGGAGGAATCTATGACGATGATGGTCGACATTCGAAAGCTGAGCTTCATAAACGAGATGGCGAAGGTCGGGACGAACGGCGTCGCCGACAACATGAGTAAACTGACCGGCGAAGACGCCCAGATGGAGGTGACCAAGACGAACTTCATCGACGTCGACGACATCGGGTCTCAGCTCGACGGCGGGAAGCGAGTCGGCGTCCGCGTCCGACTACTGGACCCGCCACACGGACACATCCTCATTCTCTTCCCAGAGGCGAGTGCGAAGAAGATCACGGCGATCATGCTTCGCGACGTCGTCGACGACATGGGAGACGTCTCCGGCAAGATGGCCCGCAGCGCCGTCGAGGAGATGGGGAACATGATGGCGAGCGGCTTCATCGACGGCTGGGCCGACGTGCTCGGGCGCGCGATCGATATCGCCGCCCCCCAGCTCGTCTACGCGCCGACCGGTGACATCGTCACCCGGACGGCCGGGCTCGGTGGCGACGACCTCGCGCTGTTCTTCGACTCTGACCTGTCGGTCCCGAGCTACCAGATCGAAGCCGAGATCTACGCATTCCCTGACCTCGAAGAGTTCGTAGAAATGGTCAACGGCATCGAAGTCCACCCCGCATGAAACTCGACGTCAACGCGCTTGGTACGTTCTACCGAATGGCTCGAGAGGGGGCCGGCCTCGCGGCGGGCCGACTCACGCACATGCTCGGCGTCGAGACGCAACTTGGCGTGACGAAACTCAACTTCATGCGGGGCCAAGAGATCCGGCGCGATTTCGAGGACTCGACCGAGAAGGTCGGCGTCCGGGTCAAGCTGACCGGCGCGATCGAGGGCTACTCTGTCGTCGTCTTCGAGCGCGAGAACGCGTTCCGTATCGTCGAAACGCTGCTCGCGGAAGCGGATCCCGACGCGGACGTCAACACCGATGTCGGCGAGATTACCGAGTTCGACGAGATGACCGAAAGCGCCGCGACCGAGGTCGGCCACATCATCAACAGCGGCTTCATCGACGGCTGGGCCGACGTGCTCGAGGCGGTCATCGACGTCTCGACGCCGGAGTTCGTCGAGGGCCAATCCGCCGAGCCGTTCTTCGGTGACATCGACGAGGCCCCGGGCGACGACGATCTCGCCTTGCTCTTCCAGAGCCGGATCGAGACCGTCGGCACCGAGGTCGGATTCAGTCACTACCTCTTCCCGAAACGCGAGTCGATGGCGACGCTCCTCGAGCGACTGCGAACCAGCGAGGGCATCGAGTACGACAAACTCGATGGCTTCGACCGGATGGCTGAGCGGGGTGCCGAGGAGGTCGCCAAGACGGCGACCACGCTGACGGGGATCGACACCAGCGTCGAGATCCGTCGGCTCAACTTCGTCTCGCTCGAGTCGATTCCGGAACAGGTAGCGAACGAGAAACTCGTCGGCGTCGCCTTCGAGTTCGACGGAATGCCCAGCGGCTATCTGCTCTTCCTGTTCGACGAGGAGTCGGCCCACGAAATCGTCGACGCGATGGTGCCGATGGAAGTCGATGAGGACGGCTTCGGCGAGATGGGGACCAGCGCGATCAAGGAACTGGGAAACATCATGGCCAGTGGCTTTCTCGACGGCTGGGCGAACGTCCTCGATACGACGATCGATCACTCGCCGCCGGAGTTCATCCACGACATCGGCGCGGCGGCCGTCGATCCGGTGATCATCCAACTCGGCGAGAATCAGGACTTCGCGTTCGTCTTCGACACCGTCGTCATGGCCGACGGCCGCGAGTTCGACTGTGAAGTGTACGCGATCCCCGACGAGTCAGACCTTGAGCGGGCGCTGAACAACCTCGATGTCGATCGGATCGAGGAGGCCCCGACGACGGCGGAGTTTCAGGAAGTCGATACCACATGAAGACCTACGGTACCGAACCGGGCGCACCGACGCCGGTCCAGGTCGGCATCTCGGAACTGGTCGTCAGTGACGGCGACGACACGCTCAAATCCTACGGGCTGGGTTCGTGCCTGGCCATCGCGCTGTACGATCCCGGATCGGGAATCGGTGGGCTGGCACACGTCATGTTGCCCGACGGCGACGCCGCGGATAACAGCGACCGCAAACCCGGGAAGTACGCCGATACGGCGATCCGCGCATTGCTGCGCCGGATGGTCGAGCAGGGTGCTAACTACACTACCGTTGAGGCGAAGATCGCCGGCGGCAGCGATATGTTCGAATTCGAGAGTTTCGGAGAGGGCGTCGGCCAGCGAAACATCGCCGCCGCGAAGAGCGAACTCGAGAAGCTCGGCGTCCCGCTCGAGGCGGAAGACGTCGGTGGGGAATACGGTCGGACCGTCGAATTCACGCCGGGAACGGGAGTGCTCACCATCAAGACCTCGGACGGCGACAACGGAGTGACGGAGCTGTGATCGGCGACGGCGGTGGCAATACGGACACGACCGCCAACGGCGCTGCCGGAACCGGTTCCGACGCTGACGATGAGGAAGCTGTCGCCAGTGACGACGCGTTTACCACCCTTCTCGAATTCGTCGAGGACGAACTGGCGTTCGCGACGAGCCACTACAACGACAGCTATCTCGATCGCCGCGTTTCCTCTCGAATGCGGCGCACCCAGAACGACAGCTACGCGACGTACTTCGAAACGCTTCGCTCTGATCCGGACGAACAGGACGCGCTCCTCGAGGCGCTGAGCATCAACGTCACGGGGTTCTTTCGCAACCCGGACGTCTGGGCCGGAATTCGGACGATCCTCCGGCGACTCTCCGAGACCGGGGACAGGGTCCGGGTCTGGAGCGCCGCCTGTGCCGACGGCCGGGAGCCGTACTCGGTGTCGATGCTCGCCCACGACGACCCCGAAATCGACGAGTCGGCCGTCTCCGTTCTCGGGACGGACATCAGTTCCCCGGCGCTCGAGACGGCACGGAACGGGGTCTACGAGGAATCGCGGACCATCGATCTGGACGACCAACTTTCCTTTCTCGACGACTATCACCGCTATGTCGATGTCGACGGCCGGACCTACCGGATCGGCGACGCCGTGAAACGATCCGTCCGCTTCCAGCGCCACGATCTGATCAACGACGAGCCGAAGTCGGGATTCGACCTCGTCATCTGTCGCAACCTGTTCATCTACATCGACAACGCGTACAAGGAGTCGATGCTCGAGACGATCGCGCGGTCGCTTCGACGGGACGGCTACCTCGTCATCGGCAAGGCCGAGACGATTCCGCCGACACTCAAGTCGGCGTTCGACGTCCGCGAGGCGCGCCTGCGGATTTACCAGCGAGAGGGCAACGGTTCGGATGCTGACCGACTCACCCGGCGTTCGAACTCGAGTTCCGAATCCTAATTCGTCGGCTACCGACATCCGTAACGGGAGGTTTTGATTTCAGGTTTCGACTGCGATCGAGACGACGCGGGTTCGCGAGGTGGAAGACAACCAATCGTTACATGTTGGTCCGCCGAATACATCCGACGAATGCCTTCGCTCGACCTCGATGCGTTCGTCGCCCGTACCGCGGCGCTGGTCGATTCCTCGCCGCCCACCACCCTGCGGGAGACTCGAACGTGGCTCGTCGAGCCCTTCCTCGAGACGCTTGGCTGGACCGTCCGCGCCGAGTCGTGCGTGACCGATCGGATCGTCGACGACGTTCGTCTCGAGTACGTGCCGACCGTCGACTCGGTGCCGGGTCTGTTCGTCGCCACCGAGTCCGCGACTGACTCGCTCGAGGAGCCGCGAGCGAACACCCTTCGGCGGGCGATGGTGTGGACGGGCGTCGACCGCGCGATCTACACGAACGGCCGCCAGTACCTCCTGTTGGCGGGGACGACGGACGTCGAATACCACGCGCTCGAGCGCGCCGAACTCCCCGCGAACGAGTCGATAATCGCTGACTATTCGCGGGCAGCGGTCGGACAGCGACTCGGACGACACACCCGGGGCCACGTCGCCAGACGGCTCGCGGTCGAACGGCCGAGGCTCGTCGGGTCGATCGCCGAGGGCCTCGCGGACGACACCGCGCAGGGTGAGCTCTACGCTGACGAGTTCGAAGCCGCGGCTGACAGATTCCTCGATCAGCTCGTCGTCGCGTTCACCGAAGACGGAAGAACGTCACCGGACGACGCCACGGACGTCTCGATCCAGTTCAGCGAGTCGACGATCAGCGAGGACGAGTCGCCGAGTGAGCGGGCCGTCGACACGGACTCGAGTGCGGATACAGCTCCCGAAAGCGAGACAGACGGTTTGAATGCGACCGGCAACGCCGACCGATCGGGAACTCCCGCTCGAGACGGGGACTCGACCCGGACGACGACCGATACGGAGACGGATGACGACAAAAGCCGGGAGCGAGAGAGCGACGAGGATGGCGAATACGTCGTTCGATTCTTCAACGATCGGAGCTCGATCGGTGCGATCGGCCACTCGACGTCTGCAGGGGCACTCGTGGAGGCCGCCGACTACCTCCTCGAGCACGGGCTCGCCGGCGTCGAGGTCCCCTGGTCCTCGGATGAGGGCGAACGAACGGTTCTCAACGCCGACCCAACCCGCGCCGACGGCTCGCCGATGGACGACCCGGAACGACTCGCGAACGGCCTCGTTCTCGAAACCGCGGGCAACGTCGACGAGCGTGCCGCCCGTGTCGAGGCGCTGGCCGCTCGAGCGGGACTGCGAGCGATGCTCACCGGGGACTGGGAGACGGAGTAAAGAGGAGTTAGCGATCAGTACTCGAGGTTCGCGTCGATAATCGTGACGACGACTCGTCCAGAGCCGCCGTCGAATTCACACGTTCGTGGAGCGGTATCTCCCCAGCCACCGCTCTCGAGCGTCGAATTCCAGGCGTCTTCGTACGCGGAGTCGACTACTGTTATCGAAACGTTGTCCTCACCGGTGTAGACTTTGCTACTTCGATCTTCGACGGACATCGTGAGTCCGAGACCACCGCTGCTCTGTATCGATCGATCGTCCGCCGAAATCGTTACAAGCGAGATGATAGCGATGTCGTCGCCACACCGAAACTGCGGGCGTTTGAGGACGGTGCTCCACGATTCCGACTCGTCCCCTCGAACGAGACCGCTGCCTTCGTACGCGATACGATTTCCGTTCGTCGTATACGAAAACTCGCCGAGATCGGCAGTCGTTCCGTCTCCGTAGCCGACGAACTCACCACTGTCGGTCCCAATTGGATCCCTGCCACTGATCGAGATGTTTAGCTTCGTCCCGGAATCACCGGTCGAGACCGTCCCTTCCCGAAGTGAGAGTTCACCGTAGCGCTGTTCGATCCCGTCGTACCGGACGACATCGTTAAAGTTCACCGCGAGCGCGTCCATCGCCCGTTCGGCATTTTTCAGTTGCTCGCCCTCCTGATAGTCCTCCATTGCCTGAAAACCGGTCATCGACAGCAGCGCGACGGAACTTAGGATGATCGCGAAGACGAGGATGAACGCGAGTACATCGGATACCGCGCGGTCGTGATCCCGTCGCTTTATCAATGTCTTCGGATGCGTCCGTCTCATTGGCTCCCGTCCTCGATGTGTATCTCGCCGCTCTCGGAGACTATCTCGATCGTTCCGCCGGCCGTCGAACTCTCGTTGATAGTCGCAGTGGTTTTGATCGGTACGTGGACGGTCGCATCGACGTCCTGTGCCGTCAGCCTCACGCAATCGGTGTTCCCCTCAAGCAAGGGTGCGCTACAGCCCTCGAGCAACTCGACAGTGTACCGCGAGTTCGCGACCGTTCGCGGATGATCGGTCCTGACGGTCACGTTATCCGCCGTTTGGTTTCCAATCTGGTCGACGTTACCGATTTCGTCGGCCAGTCGCTCACCAATCGTCTCGAGCGAGGAGTCAGCACTGCGATCCTTCTCGGTTTCCAGCATGGTCCCGGCGCTGGTCAGCAACATGGCGATGAGGATCGTCGTGATGCCTATCGTCAGGACGTGGGTGATCGTGATCGAGACCGCACGATCCCGTCCCGGTTGTGTCTCGATCGGATCCATTTCACGGGCACCCCGTTACGATGGTTCGATTTTGTTTGTAACTAAGGCTGTTTGAGTAGTATTCAATCGTTAGACTTGCATTCTCGATATGAGATTTGTTGGTGTCGCTGGTGTGTACCTCAATGGCGCTGAGATTCACAGACGTTGTCGTCGACCGAACAGTCGTATTTTGATAGGACGAACTGAACGCCGAGATATTCTCTCTTGTTTGATTCTGCAAATCGGTTCCGTTCTGGGCAGATTCGTTCTCGACCCGTTCAAGGAGGCAGCCGACACCTTGCTCGATCTCGAGTTCGATGACGTCAGCGTCGCTCGCGCTCTGGCTCGTCCCGCCCGAGGACAAGGTTTCCGTGTAGAGAACGCCGTTGAAGACGACGACGATACCAAGAATGATGAACGCGAGGGCGATGGCACCGATGAGGATTACCTGTGCGCGCTCGCGACGTTCACTTACCATAGTATCACCCGAACTTCGACGACATTGTACAGCGGTGTGTCATCCTTGTGTTCGCGCGGAATAACCGCATATCTATCGCTCTCGGCCTCTTCGAGAGTGTCGTCGTTGCCGCTCTCGGACGTTACCGATTGATTTTCGTACAGCGTAACCGTATAACTCGCCGTCTGGGCGCTTGATGGTGGACTCCCCTGATACACGAGCGTTCGCTCGCCGCCGCTCTCCGGATGGAGTTCCACATTGTAGCTCCAGCCCTTTTCGGCGAAGCGTTCCTTCAGAATATGTCCGAGGTCGGATTCGTTCGCGAACCGGTCAACGGAGTACGTTCGATTCTCCACGGTGTCTTCCTGATCGGGTGCCGGTGGCTGATTCGCGCCTTCGAACCCACCGTCGCTTTCGTTCCACCGCCGAATCGTTTCCGAGAGGTTCCCGCCCTGGTTTGAGACGATCAGGGCGTCCTGTACCTCCTGTTGAATCTGCGCCTGAACCGTCCGGTCGGCTAAGCCGCCCGTCGTCGGCATGATCACGACCGACTGTAGCGCGAACAGGACGGCCATCAGAACGACCATCGCACCGATGAATCCCTCGAGGGTGTAGGCCTGTCCGCGGTCGGTTTCTGAATCGGTGGTATCTATGCTGGGCATCGTTTTACCAGACCCTCACGACGAGTCTACATGCGGGATCGCACTTTCCGTCGTCCTCTATCGTGACGATCCGCGCCGAACTGGCCGCTGATTGATTGTCGTACGCATCCCCGGCGGTCCACGTATTTGAGCTTCCAAGAGGTGCGCTCTCATTGAGGGGTTCAAAACGTATATTTACCCGATCGATTTGGTTCCCGTTGCTAGACCGAAGACCAAGCGTTTCGGTCAGGTTTCCGCTCGCGTTCACATATGTGTCATTGAACTTATCTCGGCTGACATTGTTTGCTGTCTCCGTTGAAACGTTGTGAACGACCAGATCCGCGATCCGATCGGCTTGTGCCGTCTCGGCCCCACCGACCGACGAGTCGAAGGGCGTGATGACCGACGGCAGAAACGAGAAGACGAAGGCGATCGCTAGCAGGAAGACGCCGATTCCGACGGCGAAGTCTTGCGTGGTCTGCCCTCGCTCATCGAAGGAGACCGAAATCGTTCCCGGTCGCTCCGTTTGCAGCCGATGACCCCGTTTGTTCGTTCGTTTCCCGATCATCTTAGGCCACCAACATCCAGCCGATGAGTGCGATCGAGGACAGACCGATCGCGTACTTCAATCCGCTCAACAGGTCTGCATCCCGGATGTATCCACAGATGAATCCGGAGATGATCGCCTGCAGCGTCACCGCGTGGAAGAACAACACCGACAGCATGTCGACGTCGATGTTCTCGCTGAGGTTGGCTCCTTCCATTCCGCTTCCCCCGCCAGCACTGGAGCTGGCTTCGGCACCGCCACCGCCGGCGTTGAGTCCCGCCATCGTGTCGATGAACTGCGTCTTGAGGATAGCGATCACCGCGAGCACCGTCATGAACGTCATGATGATGATCACGATCTGCATGCGGGTCCGGGACTTCCGTTCGCGCTCGATATCGTCGTGGTTCTCGCTCGCAGTCGCAGCCGTCCGGAGCACGTCCGAGATCTGGTTCGACGCTTCCTGGGCCTCGGTGATCAGTCGAGTTGTCCGGGCGAGTCGCGGAATGTGGTACTTGTTGTTGAACTCGATGAGCGCCTCCTTCAGGCTCGTCCCGTAGTTGACCTTCGTATGCATCATCTCGAACTCGCGAGCGAGTTTCCCGTTCGTGGTATCGGAGACGGATTTGAGCGACTCGAGCAGGGTCAACCCGGTATCGTTCGAACTCGAGAGCTTCCGCAGGTCCTCCGAGAGCTTGTTGACGACGGAGTTGCGGTGTCGAACGTTCCACTCGCGGAAGATCGAGAGCGGGATCGCCGTGATGTAGAGGGGGAGATAGACGTAGATGAACGTCCCCCAGATCGGCCTGTCGAGCATCCCCTGCCAGGAGGTGGGGGCCGCTCCGCTCACCATGGCTGTCACGACGATGACCAACACCAGTGGCACGGTCAACGCGAGTGTAACCAGCGGATTATCTCGGAAGAAGAGGTGTGGCTTCCGCAGCACCTCGAGCGTCTCATAGGTCCCCTCGCGGTTCTTGACCCGGTCGAAGACGCTGTGTTCGCCCGTGAACTGCTCGACGAGTCCGAGGCTCAGCAATCCGCCTTTCTGTCCGGTTTCGGTCCGTTGACTGGTATTTCCCATCGAGAGGTAGCCGTCGCCGGGCTCGTCGTGCTTGACCGTCGAC
This sequence comes from Natrinema sp. H-ect4, assembly GCF_041894845.1. Taxonomy (NCBI): domain Archaea; kingdom Methanobacteriati; phylum Methanobacteriota; class Halobacteria; order Halobacteriales; family Natrialbaceae; genus Natrinema; species Natrinema sp. H-ect4. The sequence goes on along the minus strand of NZ_JBHDYC010000002.1, from coordinate 149,171 downwards.
ACGAGAACGAGAAACCCGACGCCGATCATCGGAATCAGTCCGTAGACGACCATGTAGAGCATCTGGTCCGTCACGTTCGCGTTCGGTATCATCTTCATGACGACCATGATGATGATCAACAGGAGCGGGAACAGCGACAGCGTCATGTACATCTCGCCGAAGAGTTCGAGCGTCTCGAGGGTGAGCTCCTGTTCTTGCTTCGCGGTGCGCATGTGCTTTTCTTTCTTGTCCTCGAGGAAGCTCTCGATGTCGCCGCCGCTGTTGACGATCGAAAGCATGTCGGTCAGGAACTGCGAGAGGTCGTCGCTTGGCGTCTGGAGTGCCTGTTTCCGGATCGCCGTCCGGTAGTCGATATCGAAGTATTCGGTCTCCTTGACGATGCTCTGGAACTCCTTTGCGACTTCGCCGTAGGTGTCGTCGGCCTGGGCCATCGCCTCGATTATCTCGAGTTGGTTTAGGCCGCCGACCGACAGGGCGTACATAAACGAGACCGAGTCGGTCATCAGCATATTGATCTCGCGCTTGCGGGCCGAGGCGCGCGAGTAGGGAATCGCGACCATCGAGCCAAAGCCGATCGCGAAGCCGATCGAGCCGAACACCAGCCCGGTGAAGAAGACGACGGCCGGGACCCGAAGCAGTTCGATGATACTGAGGAGGAGTCCGTGACCGACCGGAATACCGATAAGCGCCTCGTTCGAGAGGAGACCGATCGCGAAGATGCCGTAGCCGAGCATCAGACCGACCAGCCAGAGACTTAGGCCGCTGATGAACCCGATTCCGATCGCCCGTGAGAGGTAGAGTTCGACCGTATCGCTCATCCGAGCCTGTGCGAGTTTCGTCTCGATGTCGGCGACGAACTCGTTGTCCTCGCCGAACAGGCGATCGTACACCGGATAGAACCGGTCACCCAGCGCGTCGGAGCTGGCCGACATCCCTGAGCCGCCACTGTCGTCAGTTTGCAGACTCATGCGTCGTCCTCTTCAGTGCCGTCCGCGTCGGTTTCGTCGTCGAAAATCCCGGTATTGCCGTCCGTCGGTTCGTCGCCGGAATCCGTATCGTCGTCTCTGAAGATCGACCCGTCGTCATCCGTCTCGCTCCCTTCGAACAGCGACCCGTCGTCATCGTCGGCTCCGTCCTCGTCGTCGCCGAAGATGGAGTCGGATCCGCCGCCGAATATCGAGTCGCCCTCGTCGCCACCGATTGCGGCATCGGTATCCGTGTCGGAGGGGGTATCAGATTCGGCATCGGTGCCATCGTCGGCATCGGTGGCGACAGTGCCATCGTCGGCATCGGTGGCGACAGTGCCATCGGAATCGGTGTCGGCGTCGGCACCGGTATCGGTGGCGTCGTCGATCGCTGCCGGCTCGCCGGTTGCCGCCTCCGTGCCGTCGTTCGCGTCTTCAGCCCCGTCGTCCGGCGGATCCGAAGTATCGTCATCGATATCAATCGTCGGCGGTTCGGTGTTCGACTCGTCCCGATCGGAGGCTGACTCGCTGTCGACGTCGATCGTGGGGGTCTCCGGTCCGTCCGCGTCGCTTGAGGCTGGCGATCGGCCGGTATCGGCGTCGGTCGCGGCCGCCGAGGTGGTACCGGGCTCGTCGGGCTCCGCATCGAATTCGTTCGCCGGCTCGTCGTCGGACGAATCCGGATCGAAGATCGAAGCGAGGTCGTCCTCCGGGAACATCGAGTCGAAGCCGGAGGTGTCCGGTTGGGCGGTCGTCGTCTCCTCGCTGCGCTCCGGTCGGCCGGCGTCGGGATCATCCAGTTCGTCGATCGTCTCGCCCATATCGTCGAACAGTCCGCCCAGATCGCCGTCCTCGGCGTCGTCGGTCGGGAGTACCGTCGATTCGTGGTGAGTCGAATCCGCTCTCTCACCGTCTGCTCCGGCGGGCGGACTCGAGGCAGCTGACAGATCCGCTGTTGGCTCCGCCTCCTCACCGGCGACAGCGTCGGAATCGGCTGTCCCCGTTTCCACCGTCGATTCGGTACCCGGCGCAGTCGAGGGCTGTGAACCGCCGCTCGAGGCAGCAGTGTCCGAAGTTTCATCGACAGTGGGTGCCGGCTCGATCGCGGTCGAACGACCGCCGGCGTCGGACCCACTGTCCGACGGACTCGCATCGGTTGGGGAAGCAGCGTCGGTCGCGCTCGCAGTAGCCTCATCGCTGTCACTGTCACCGCCGATGGCGAACCCTGTCTCTTCGCTGAGCCACGCCGGTTCGTCACCGTCGTCATCGTCTTCGGCGGCGAACGACGACGAGCCGGCGCCGAGTTCCCACTCGTCCTCGTCGACGGTCTCGTCGACCTCACCGGCGAAGTCGAACTCCTCGCTGTCGGCGCGGTCGACGTCAATCGTGCTCTCCTCTTCGACGTCGCCGAGGGCGCTCGCGAGGCCGCTCGGGATCTGCCCCCGATACTCCTCGAATAAGGACTCTTCGGCCCGCTCGAGGAGGTCCATCGAGAGGTTGTACGTCTCGCTGCTCGCGTCCGGACGCGGGACGAGCTCCTCTTTTTCCGGGTCGACGTCGATCAGGACGCTCTCCATCTCGCGGAGATCCTCGAGACTGTCCTCGAGCTGGCCGTTCGCGATGAGGGTGAGGATCGTCTCTGGGTCGTTGATGAACGCCTGCACCGTCGCGGCGACCTCCGCGTACGTGTTTAACCCTTTCTTGATGAGATATGCGAGGATGACTTCGCGCTTGAACAGCTCTTCTTGGAGTTTCTCGTTGCTCCAGCCACGGTCGAACTGGATCTCCTCTAACGTGTTCGAGTCCCCCATCTTGAGGTACTCGTCGGTCTCGGCCTGCCACTGGTAGACGTCTTGGACGTTGATTTCGTCGTGTTCGGCCTCGTAGTGGTTGATCTCGGTCAGGGACTTGTTCCGGCGGACCTTCCGGCCCTGAACTCTGGTTTGCGTCTGGATTGAGACCAGATCCAGCGCCGTGAACATCGTCTTCGAGACGTTGATGGGGTCCGTCGTGAACCGCTTGAGGACCTCGTCGACGGAGTCGGCGTGGAAGGTGGTGTAGGTGGTGTGACCGGTCGACATCACCTGGAACAGCGTCCGCCCCTCTTCGCCACGGATCTCACCCATGACGATGTAGTCGGGTCGCTGGCGCAGTGCCGCCTCGAGCAAGTCGAACTCGTCGACGTCGCCCTGCTCGTCGTCGGCGAACGAGGGACGGGTGACGCTGGCAATCCAGTTGCGTTGGGGAAGTTCGACTTCACGGGTATCTTCGATGGAGACGATCTTCGCGCTCGAGGGGATAAACAGGGAAACGGCGTTCAACGAGGTCGTCTTCCCGGACGCGGTACCCCCGGCGAAGATCAGGCTCTTGTGGTTCTCGATGGCGAGCCAGAGGAACGCCATTTCGTCGAGCGAGAAGGTATTCCAGTTGATGAGGTCGATCGGGGTGAAGGGGACGTCCTTGAACTGGCGGATGGTGTAATTCGTCCCGTGAGCGGACACCTCCTTGCCGAGCGTGAGCTGTGCACGCGAGCCGTCTGGCAGCGTCGCGTCGACCTGTGGAAGCCGTTTACTGATCCCCTTCCCCGAGCGCTGAGCGAGTTTGACGACGAAGTCGTCGAGTTCGTCCTCGCCGTGGTAAATATTCGAGATGATCTGTTCGTACTCGGAGTGGTAGACGAAGACCGGCGAGTTGTAGCCGTCGACGGAGATATCCTCGACATTGATGTCGTGTTTGATGCCGTCGATGCGCTCGTACCCGATGAAGTCGCGCTTGAGCAGGTAGAGCAGTTTTTCGACCTGGTACTCGCTTAACGTGTCCGGATCGTCCGCAAGAATCGCCGGCTCGGGCCTGACCTCGATCCCCCCGAGTTGACTCGGTCCGTTGTCGACTTCTTCCTCGTCTTCGTCGTCGTCGAGGAGCCCCCGGAGCGTCTCGAGGATCCCCTCTGAGGTGTCACCGGAAGTCGCCTCGAAGAGATCGTATCGCTGGAGAAGCCGCCGCGTTTCGTCCTCGATAACCGTCCGTCGACCGTCTTCGGTCGCTTTCTCCTTGATGCCGTCTTCGGAGTACTTGATCGCCGTCCTGAGTTTGCCCGAGAGGAACTCCTGAAGTTCGTTCTCGATCTCGTTCTGGTACGGCTCGATCATGTAGTACTTCTTTTCGTTTTCCTTCTCCGAGTGGAAGATGATAACGTAGGCGTAGGGTTTGTTTACCCAGTACCGCTCGATCTCGCGGAAGTGGGTCTTCTTCTCGAAGGGCACCGCTTTCTCGAGATCGTAGCGATTGGAGACGGTGGTATTGCCCGCAACCGTCGAGAAGAACTCGTCTTCCTCGATATCCTCTTGAATGTTAACGGTCCGTTCCTCGACGATATCGTCGAGTTCCAGCGCTGCATCGTTGCCGGCCGCAAGGTGTCCTTTTACCGTGTCAGGATCGAAACCAAGAGCCTCCTCCTCGTCGTGGCGGATGATCTCGCCGTCACCGTCTCGTGGGCGACTCCCGTCGTCCTCGTAGTAATACTCCCACTTGTAGTGCTCCCAGGTCCAGGTATCCTTGACGACCGGCGTCGTTTCGGGGTCGGCGTACTCACAAAAGCGGTCCCAGAGCGTGTCAGCGTTGTCGCCGGCGATCGGCAACACGTGGCCCGCGAGGTCGTCCGGATGATGGCCGAGATACGCTTCGGGATCGAATTCGACCTGATTCCAGTCGTCCCCGCTGGGGACCGTCGTTCCGACATCCTCGTCGGTGTCGAGCCCGAGCTGATCGTCCGCGTCGGCCGGCTCGGGATCGTCCGGATACAGGACGGATGACTCGTCGCTGTATCCGTATTCGCCCATAAAGTCTTCCCACGTATACGTCCCAACGCGGATGGCCGAGTTCGATATCGGCTCCGACTCGTGGGCCCGTTCGTCCTCCGACGCAGGGTCGGACGCCTCCCCCTCAGAAAAGTCCCCGGCATCCGATTGGTCGGCCTCGTCAATAGCCATTGCAGCTATCCAAACAGTCACCCCTCAAAAAATTCATCCGCCCATTACCATTTCTGATAATTCTGCGCGTACGGGTTTCGACCGTTTCTGCGTTGCTTCGTGGTCTCACGTCACTCGAGGTTCCGTTTACTATCGAATTCAGCGTGACGCCACGAAACTCAGAACGGTTCGTCTCTGAAGAGATACATCACGCTTATATTCGCTCTTTTCCCTGTTTTCAACGTGATTGTCAATGCCAACCAGTATGCGTAAGGGAGCCATCAGTAACCGTTGGAACCACACCGATCTGTTCGAGACACGTTCGACTCCCTCGATGGTAGCGGGCGGACTATTCGACCGTCGCTGGCAGTGGTGATCGTCGATGACGGGACTGACGCTCCGACCGTTCTTCTGGCGGCCGACCCACCTCTTCCCGGAGACGCGACTCGTCTCGCGGACGCATGACGGCATCGTCGAGAGTTCCTACGGCGAGTTCGGCGAGCGCGTCCGATCGCTGCTCGCGGCGCTCGCCGACCGCGGCGTCGGCCACGGGGATCGAATCGGGACGTTCGGCTGGAACCACCACCGGCACCTCGAGGCCTACTACGCCGCGCCGCTGTCGGGCGCGCAGTTGCACACGATCAACGTGCAACTCGGCGACGACGATATCACGTACATCGTCGAGGACGCCGACGACGACGTCCTGTTCGTCGATCCGGGCGAGCCGTTCGAGACGATCGAGCGGCTGTGGGACGAGTTGGCGGTCGACGAAGTCGTCGTGATGGGCGAGGCAGTGCCCGACACCGACATCGACGCCGTCGCCTACGAGGATCTTATCGCGGAGTACGACCCGGTCGACGAGGGCGACCTCTCCGACCTCGAGGAGGACTACCCCGCGGGGATGTGTTACACTTCGGGAACGACCGGTCGGCCGAAGGGCGTCGAGTACACCCACAAGATGATCTACGCCCACGCCATGATGGTGATGACCCCTGCCGGCCTCGGCATCGAGGAAGGCGACGTGGTCATGCCCGTCGTGCCGATGTTCCACGTCAACTCCTGGGAGTTCCCCTACGCCGCGACGATGGCCGGGGCGACGCAGGTCTATCCCGGTCCGTCACCGAGCGCAGTGGACCTGCTCGAGTTGATCGAGCGCGAGGGTGTCACCATGACCGCCGGCGTTCCCACGGTCTGGATCAATCTCCTCGAGTACATCGACGAACACGGCGGCGACCTCTCGAGTCTCGAGCGGATCGTCGTCGGGGGCAGCGCCGCGCCGGAGGAGATGATGCGCCGCTACGACGAGGAGTTCGACGTCACCGTCGAACACGCCTGGGGGATGACCGAGACGATGAGCATCGGCTCGGTCTCGAGACCGAAATCTCGAATGGCCGACTGGGACCCGAGCCGCAAGTACGAGAAGCGTCGAAAACAGGGACTGCTTTCGCCCGGCCTCGAGATGCGCGTCGTCAACGACGCGGGCGAGGAAGTCCCGTGGGACGGTGAGTCGGCCGGCGAACTGTGGGTCCGCGGGCCGACGGTCATCACGGAATACTACAACCGCCCGCAGGCCAACGAGGAGGACTTTGCGGACAGTTGGCTGAAAACGGGCGATATCGTCTCCGTCGACGAGGACGGCTATATCGAGGTCGTCGACCGCGCGAAGGACGTCATCAAGAGCGGCGGCGAGTGGATCTCCTCGATCGCGCTCGAGAACGCGCTGATGGCCAATCCGGATGTCGTCGAGGCGGCAGTGGTCGGCGTGCCCCACGAGAAATGGCAGGAGCGACCGCTCGCAACCGTCGTCACTGCCGAGGGTGCGGATCCCGACGAGGACGAACTCCAAGAGCACTTGCGGGAAACGCTCGAGCAGCCCGACTGGTGGCTCCCCGACGAGATCCGCGCCCTCGAGCGAATTCCCAAGACGGCGACAGGAAAGTTCGACAAGCAGGGACTGCGCGAAAAGCTTGACGTAGGCGACGCCGAAACGGAGGACCGATGAGCGAGTTATTCGATCTCGACGGGCGGGTCGCAGTGGTAACGGGCGGCGGACGCGGCATCGGCCGCGCCATCGCCGTCGAACTGGCGAACGCAGGGGCTGCGGTGGTCCCGAGCGCCCGCTCGGCGGACGAGATCGACGCCGTCGCGGCGGCAATCGAAGACGCGGGCGGTGACGCGGTCGCCGTCCCCGCGGACGTGACCGATCCCGATGCCGTCCGAACCGTCATCGACCGAGCCGCCGCCGAGTTCGGCGGCGTCGATATCGTCGTCAACAACGCCGGCTTCAATCCGGACGATGCGCTCGGCCGGCCAGAAGACGTCGACACCGAGAGCCTCGACCGCGTGCTGGACGTCAACTTGAACGGCGCCTACGAGGTCTCCCACGCGGCGGCGGATCACCTCCTCGAGAGCGACGGCGGTTCCGTGATCAACGTCGCGAGCGTTGGCGGACTGGTCGGACTGCCGCGCCAGCATCCCTACGTGGCCTCGAAACACGGGCTCGTCGGGCTCACGAAGAGCATGTCGCTGGATTGGGCTCCCGACGTCAGGGTCAACGCCGTCGCGCCCGGCTACGTCTCGACGGAACTCACCACGGAACTCGAGGAAAACGATCGGCTGCGCCAGTCGATCCTCGACCGGACGCCACTGGATCGGTTCGCCGAACCCGAGGAAATCGCCGGTCCCGTCGTCTTCCTCGCGAGCGAGGCTGCAAGCTACGTTACCGGCTCCGTGCTCGCGGCCGACGGCGGCTGGACGTCGCGATAGAGGATCCGCTCTTCTGCGCGTTCGAACCGATTACGTTCGGCCGATCTCGTTTTCCACTAAAAATCACGGGGGTAGTTGTGACCACCTGGTAGTTCTCCGAACGCTTAGCTTTCGACCCGGGCTACCTCCAGTATGCGATACAATGACAGTGATCGAGCACGCGAGGTCGCCGAGCGTGCCAACGATTTGATGGAAGAGGTTGTCCTTCCGATCGAACGCGAGCGGGCCGGCGGGATGTCCGTCTCGAGCGGTACCGTCGCGGAACTACGCGAGGCCGCTCGCGAGTACGACATCTACGCCCCACAGATCCCCGAGGAGTACGGCGGCATGGGACTGAGCTTCCGCGATTCGTTGCCCGCGTTCGAGGAAGCGGGCCGCAGCCTCCTCGGCCAGGTCGCGATGCGTGTCGACGCCCCCGACGAGGGGAACATGCACCTCCTCGAACTGGTCGGCGACGACTTACAGAAAGAAACCTACCTCGAGCCGCTGGTCGCGGGCGACATCAAGTCCGGCTTCTCGATGACTGAGCCGATGCAGGGTGCGGGATCGGATCCGAAGATGATTCGGACGACGGCTGAAAGGGATGGCGACGAGTGGGTCATCGACGGCCACAAGTGGTGGACGACACAGGGCGTCGAGGCCGACGTCCTGATCGTCCTCGCGCGGACCGATCCGGATGCTCACCCCTACGAAGGCTGTTCGCTCTTTCTCGTGCCGGCGGACGCCGACGGCGTCGACGTGATCCGCGACGTACCCCACATGGGCGGCGGCGGTCACGGGGTTTCCCACGCCGAAATCCGCTACGAGAACGTTCGCGTGCCCGAAGAACACCTGCTCGGCGAGCTGAATCAGGGGTTCGTTCATGCCCAGGAACGCCTCGGCCCGGCCCGACTGACCCACTGTATGCGTTTTTCCGGCATGGCCCAGCGCGCCCTCGACATCGCGAAGGCCTACACGAGCGAACGCGAAGGGTTCGATTCCACGCTCTCGGACAAGCAGTCGCTTCGCCACCGAATCGCCGACGCCGAGGCCAAACTCCACATGGCCCGAACCGGAATCCGCGACGCCGCCGACCGGATCGCGGCCGGCGACGAGGCCCGTATCCCCGTCTCGATGTGCAAAGTGTTCACCGCAAACGCCACCCAGGACGCAGTCGATCTGGCCGTCCAGTGTTGTGGTGCAAACGGGATCGGGAAGGACCTTCCGCTGTCGGACTTCTACGAATCGGTCCGACAGTTCCGTATCGTCGACGGCGCAGACGAGGTCCACCGTCGCGTCATCGCTCGGGCTGCCTTCGAGGACGTTCCCGAGGAGGAACTCGAGCCACTGACTCGCTTTGGCGATCCGAATCGAGAGCGACGGACGGAGCACTGACGACTCGCTTGCGACCGGCGGTTCTCCGTTTGCAGTTTCGGTCGTCCACTCCGAATGCCTGTCGTTCACTTGGAACGATCGTCTAGGACGGCAGTACGTGGCCGACGGCTGAACTGGGGGCGAGACTGCATCGGCGTCAACTCCTCGAGTGGGCGTCATAGTCGTTCGTGACTGCCACCTGCGTCGCTACTTGGATCGCATTGGGCCTCGAGACTAATTGTACAACGGGCGTGGCGGGATTCGAACCACGCGAAGACGGTCGCTCGCTTCGCTCGCGCTGCGTCTTCTCTAATTCGAATCCCGCCATGCCGGTTCACTCGCCACTCCGTGGCTCGTTGCACGGGCGTGGCGGGATTCGAACCCACGATCAGAAGGTTAGGAACCTCCTGCCCTCTCCGCTAGGCCACACGCCCCGGCGTGAAAAAAACGTTAGTTGGTTTCCGTTTCCGCTTCGGTTTCAGCGTCGGTGGTCGTCTCCTCTTCGGAGGTGACGGGCTCCGTGTCAACGAACTCGTCGTCGTTACGGTCTGCCTCGTCGACGTTCCCGCTACCGTCACGCATTTCTTCGAGTTCCGTTTCAACTTTCTCGCGCCCCTTCTGGAACTCACCCATCGCCTCACCGGTCGACCGTGCCAGCTTCGGGATCTTGTTCGCCCCGAAGAGCAAGACCGCGATGATGAGGATGATTGCGAGTTCCGGAGGTCCCATGCCGCCGGGGATGAACAGCGGTGCAATTTCGGCTACCATCTCTATGCGTGGCTTACCCGCTGGCAATTATAACCTTTTTGGACCGCTTAGGTAAACAAGACACCGCAACAGTCCGTGTGAGGACGAGATTCGTCGAGAATGATCGTTCCTCACATTGAACGGGAGAAACGCGCCGGTTCGTTTCACACCGCTATCGCAATCTCCAACCGTTCCGCGAACGAAACTGTCTTTCCCGCTTGTACGGTATTGTCGAACGATGGTAACGACCGGCGATGCTGCACCCGACTTCACCGCACCGCTCGCAAACGACGACATCGAGGAGTTCACGCTCTCCGAGCGCCTCGAGGACGAGGCGCCGATCGTCCTCGCCTTCTTCCCCGGCGCGTTCACCGGCGTCTGTACGACCGAGATGTGTACGTTCCAGGACCGCCTGGCCGCGTTCAACGACCTCGACGCCACCGTCTACGGCGTCAGCCGGGATTCGCCGTTCACGCTCAACGAGTTCCGCGAGCAGAACGGTCTCGAGTTCGGTCTCATCAGCGACTACAACAAGGAGATTATCGACGACTACGAACTCCCGATGGACTTCGCCGATCTGGGCGTCTACGGCGTGGCCAAGCGCTCGGTGTTCGTCGTCGACGCCAACGGCGAAATCGCTTACTCGTGGGTCAGTGACGACCCCGGCGTCGAACCCGACTACGACGAGGTCGAAGCCGCCGTCGAGAACCTGTCCTAACGCCGCCTCGAGAATCGTTCGATCCGCGACCGTCGCAGGGCTTTTTTAGCCTGCAACCGACGTACAGCTATGAGCGATTCTCCCGCCAACGAGGATTCCCGCCGCGTCTACTTTCCCGACAGCGATCACAACTTTCCCGACGAGAAACTGAACGCCGTTCTCGAGTACATCCTCGACGACGAGGAGATTGCCGCGTACCTCGAGGCCCAGAACGTCAACGCGGTCGACCGGATGCAGTACAACGATCACGGGGGGAAACACATCGAGATCGTCCGCAACCGAGCACTGTGCCTGTACGACTTGCTCAAAGCGGGCGGTGTCGAGTTCAACGGCGCGAGACAGCAGGGACTCGACGAGGCGGACGAATCGGTTATCGTTGCGCTCGCCGCGACGCTTCACGACGTCGGCCACGTCGTCCACCGCGACAGCCACGCCTACTACTCGATCCCGCTGGCCGCGGACATCCTCGAGCGAATCCTCCCCGAGTTCTACGACGTCGGCGACACCGTCCGGATGAAAGGCGAGATTCTCCACGCGATCCTCTGTCACCACACCGCGGAAACGCCGTTGACCACCGAAGCGGGCGTCATTCGCGTCGCCGATGCCCTCGACATGGAAAGCGGCCGCTCCCGGATTCCTTACGAGTACGGCGGCCGCGGTATCAACACCCTCTCGAGTCAGGCGATCAAGCGCGTCTCGCTCCAGCCCGGCGACACCACGCCCGTCATGGTCGAGATCGAGATGACCAACGCCGCCGGCGTCTACCAGGTCGACAACCTGCTCAAGGCCAAACTCAAAGACTCCGGCCTCGAAGAGGAGATTCGAATCGTCGCGCTCAACACGAACGAGAATCACGAGCAGTTGGTCGAGCGGATCGAACTCTAAAGACCCACCTTTTGCCCTGCGGGCTGGCTCCGCCAGCCCTCGGCAAAAGCTGGACCAAAAGCACTCCTCCTTCCTCTCCGCTCGTTACACTCGCTCCGAGTCAGTCGTCGGCCGCTCGCTCGGCCTTCGGCCTCGCTCGCGGTGGGTGACTGTAACGGCCTCCCCTCCCCCGGGTCACGAGTTCCTCGCAACGCTCGGAACTCGCTCCCGGCCATACGAAACAGTCAGTTCGTTACTTAGGCGAGTTCGAATCGTCCGTCCGCTCGCTCGAGATACCCGCGATCCCGAAGCGTTCCGGTAATCGAGAGGACCGTCCCTTTCGTGACCGCGAGGTCGTCACAGAGGTCTTCGGCGGTCGCGCCACCGCTCGCGGCGAGATACAGGTAGACGAGTTTCGCTCGAGCGGAATCGAGATCGGTCGGTACCGAGACGGCGAGGTCAGTCGTCGCTGGCTGCGTCATACTTCCACGTCTCTCTTTCGACGATAATAAACTCTGCCTACAACGATTGTCGAAAATCCGGCGACGAGACGCCAGCTACCATTGTCGATACCGTGGACGTCACCCGTCGAACCTGCGGCGATACTACGAGCCGACCGCTCGAGCGGCCGTTCTCGGGTATAGGCGATTGTCGTGATCGGGGAGCGATGACGACCGGTAGCGGGACGGCGACGGGCGTTTCGCTGGCTGCCGTCCGACAGTATAACTTACGGTCGGCGATATGAGGGACCCAATGTCGACGCAACTCACCGTCCTCGCGCTGCTGACCGGACTGTTGACCGGGGCAGTGTTTCGATTCTTTAATATCCCGATCCCCGCCCCACCGGAGCTCCCCGGTATCATGGGCATCGTCGGAATCTACCTCGGATACAAAGTTATCGAATACGCCGATGTCGGCATCGACCTTCTCGAGACGCTGGGGTTGTAGCGACCGATCGAGCGACGAGAGTCGGCCGCGCTCAGGCCGCCGACCCGGTGCTGAAGAAAAGCCGCATGAGAACCCACAGCACCAGCAGGAGCGCCGCAGGCGCGAACACTATCGCCACAAACAGCAGCGGACCGGCCAGGACGGAGTCGCTGAGGAGAGACGCGACGATGCCGAGCAGCAAAACGGTACCCATAGATTCCCCAATAGCCGGGATGGGTATAAACGATTCTACTCGAGATGACGGCCGGATCGCACGCCGAAAAAACGGAACGAGAAAACGGAAGCGACGCCGCGGTCAGTAACTGCGCTCTTTGGGCTCGTAGGTCTTGTTCTCGCCCTCGAGGATGACCGGTCGGTAGAAGATCGAGGGTTTGCCATCGTCCCACGAGATGAGCGTGTGTTTGAGCCAGTTCTCGTCGTCGCGGATCTGGTTCTCCTGTCGCCAGTGAGCGCCGCGGAACTCGTTTCGAACGAGCGCGCCGAGCGCGATCGTCTCGGCGACGTCGATCAGGTTGCGCGTCTCGATGGTCTGCTGGAGGTCGGTGTTGAACGTCCGCGACGGATCGTCCACGTAGACATCTTGGTATTCCTGACGGCACTCGCGGATGGCCTTTAGCGCCTTCTTGACGCCCTCTTCAGTGCGGAAGACGTTGACGTAGTCGGTCATCGCTTTCTGGAGCTTCGCGCGGATCTCGGCGTGCTGGACGCCGTCGTCTTTCTCCATCAGGTGATCGACGTGTTCGCGGGCCGTTTCGACGGTCCGCTCGAGGATGCCCTCGGCGTCGGCGGTGACGCCCCCGTCTGCGGCGACGCTTCCGCTCGTATCGAGTCCCGCTTCGCCGGGGGCGACCGGGAGTTCGGTGTCGGTTTCGTCCTCCACATCGTCGCCGTAGCCGGTCCGGATCTCGGGCTCGCCGAGGTCGTCGCCGGCGGCGTGGCGACCGGCGCGCTTGCCGAAGACGATCAGTTCCGGCAGGGCGTTACCGCCGAGCCGGTTCCCTCCGTGGACGGAGACACAGGCGCACTCGCCGGCGGCATAGAGGCCGTTGACGCAGCTCTCTCCGTTCTCGTCGACCTCGATGCCGCCCATCGCGTAGTGCTGGCCGGGCTTGACCGGCATCGGCTCGACGAGGCCGTCGACTCCCTCGAAGTCCTCCGCGAGGTGCAGAATGTTCTCGAGGCGGTCCATGATCCGTTCCTCGCCGAGGTGACGCATATCGAGGTGGACGTACTCGTCGTCGACGCCGCGGCCCTCGTTAACCTCGGTCAGTTCGGCGCGGGCGACAACGTCCCGCGAGGCGAGCTCGCCGGAGTTGTTCGCGTAGCCGTGCTCGAACATGAACCGCTCGCCTTCGCTGTTGTAGAGGATGCCACCTTCACCGCGGACACCCTCGGAGATGAGGACGCCCGTGGAGGGCAGCGAGGTCGGGTGGAACTGGATGAACTCCATGTCCTCGAGCGGTGCGCCGGCGCGATAGGCCATCGCGTGGCCGTCGCCGGTACAGGAGACGGCGTTGGTGGTGTGATCGAACGCCTGTCCGGGACCGCCGGTCGCGAGGACGACGCCGTTGTTGGCCTTGAAGCCCTCGATTTTCCCGGACTGGACGTCGTAGGCGACGACGCCGTGACACTCGCGGTCGTTCGGATCCGGTTCATCCGTCGTCGCGAGGTCCATCACGTACCACTCGTCGTAGACCTGAATGCCTCGCTTGACGACCTGCTCGTACATCGTGTGCAGCAGGTGATGTCCCGTCTCGGCACCGGCGTAGGTGGTCCGCGGATACGAGAGCCCGCCGAACGGTCGCTGGGAGACCCGGCCGTCGTCCTCGCGGGAGAACGGCATTCCCCAGTGCTCTAAATTGATCGTCTCTTCGGGAGAGTTCTGCGCGAGGGCCTCGACCGCCGGGGCGTCTGCCAGGTAGTCCGACCCCTTCATCGTGTCGTAGGCGTGGAGTTCCCAGTCGTCGCCCTCCTGGAGCGCGGCGTTGATTCCGCCCTCCGCCGCGCCGGTGTGGCTGCGGACGGGGTGGAGCTTCGAGACCATTGCCACGTCGGCTCCCGCTTCGTGTGCTGCGATCGCGGCTCGGAGGCCAGCGCCGCCTGCGCCGACCACGATAACGTCGTGTTCGTACATGGATTACCAGAATTTCAGGTTCTTCTTGACTGCCTCCCGCTTGAGCTCCTGAATGTGCTCGGTGAGCGGGATGTCTTTCGGACACACCTCGGTACAGGAGAACTGGGTCTGGCACCGCCAGACGCCGTGTTCCTGCTCGAGAATGCGGAGTCGGTGCTCTTTGATCTCCTCGCCCTCGCGGTCGTCCATCGCGAATTTGTAGGCCTTGTTGATCGCCGCGGGGCCCAGGTACTCGTTGTCGCCGGCCGCAATGTTACACGAGGACATGCACGCACCACACCAGATACACCGCGAGGACATTTTGATCTTCTCACGGTTTTCGGGGCTCTGGCGCTGCTCTTCGAGGTCGTCGGTCGCGGGCGTGTCTTCGTCCTGAAAGTACGGCTCGACCGTGTGCATCTGGTCGTAGAAGTGGTCCATGTCGACGACCAGATCCTTGACGACCTCCTGGTGAGGCAGGGGCTCGATGCGAACCGGCTGCTCGAGGTCGGAGATCTGGGTCTTACAGCCCAGTCGCTGCCTCCCGTTGACGAAGAAGGCGTCGGAGCCACAGACGGCCTGCCGACAGGAGTGTCGGAACGTCAGCGACGAATCGTACTCGTCACGGGCGTACATGACCGCGTCGAGGACGGTCATCCCCTTCTCGAAGGGGACGTGGAAGTCGTCGAATCGGGGTTCCTGCTTCCCCTCGACTTCGGGGTCGTAGCGGAACACCTTGATGAGGACCGTCTCCCCTTCGAGTTCGGCCTTCTTTTCGGCGTGTTCGTCGACCATCCCGTCGTCTTTGTCGTCGAGTCGCCGCTCCTGGGGCGACTCCGCGCCTTTCATCTCCGGGTCTTCCGGTGCTTCCTGGCTCTCGGGTTCGGCCTGTTGCGTGCTCATATTAGATCATCCCTCTCATTGCGAGTGCGACGTAGATTCCCTGCGCGACGAGCGCGACGCCGGCGATGACCAGCACCGCCAGCACGACCTTCTTCTGGGTCCCCTCGAGGCCCTGGTTGACCAGCGCGTTGTAGACACCGTTGACGCCGTGGAACGCGGCGGTGATCAGGAACAGCACCATCGTGAGGAAGTAACCGATGTTTTGCATTCGGGCTTCGGTACCCAAGAAGGTTACCTCGTACGCGTGGTTGACGAAGTGCAGGAGGAAGAAGTGGAAGGCGAGAACGACGACGAGGAACGCGGCGGTGACGCGCTGGAGGAACCAGCCGGTGCCGCCGGGCGTAAAGGAAGAGTAGCGCTCTGCCATTAGATCGACACCCCCGTGAGGAACGTGGGGACGCTGGCGACGGTGATCGCACCCGTCAGTACCAGCGAGGCGTAGAAACTCTTGTCCTGTGCCTCGAGTCCGACACCGAGATCGACCATCAGCAGGCGGAGGCCGTTCAGAATGTGGAAGACGGCCACCGCGAGCAGGCCGATCTCGAGCAGGCGGACGAGAAACAGGCCCTCGAGCCCCTGTAGCGTCGCGGTGTACACGTTAACCGCTTCTCCGTCGACCATCGTCGTTTCGCCCTGTGCGCCACCGATAGAGGTACTCAACACGGCGATATGGGTGAACAGGTAGCCGATTAGTACCCATCCGGTGAACTTGTGGAAGATCCACGCCCACATGCCGGCCGAGAACTCCTTCCAGCGACCGAAGTCCTCGATGAGACCGCGATTGTAAGACTGACTCATACGCTCATGTGATGCGTTAGACCGCGGGGGTATAGAAGTTACTTTTATCTCTTCCATCCGACTATTAGTGCGCAGTACTATCGCCAGAATCAAAGGCGATTTTTCCACAAAAGAGAAATCAGTTCGGGCGCGCCCCCTCGGATGTCCGACTTCCTGGCGACAGTCGAAAAGTCCCCACCAAACAGACTGCTGTCCATCAGTTTCGGCGCACCCACAGGACGGTTGGCGTTTCGACGACAAACCGGTCCAGAGATCTGTCTCAGAGATCCGATCGCGAACTCTCCGTCGTCCGCTCGCGCTCGAGGGCCGTGAGCGTGTCCGGTGAGAGGCCGACCAGATGACAGAGCGGGTTCCCCGGGTAGACGACCGGATTCTCGAGGACGCCGACGATGAGGCCGGTGAAGGGGGCCTCGACCGTGACGATGTCTTCTTCCTCTTTGAACGGGTTCGTGATCGTACAGATCACCTCGCCTTCCTCGACGAGCGCGCCCCGACCGCGTTTCATGTCGACGATACCGCCGGCGTCCGCGCGGAGCCAGGTTTTCTCGTTGTCGTCGTCGATGATCGTCCGCCAGCCGGGCCAGTGAACGGAGGATTCCCGATGCAGGCCGAACTCGGCGAGGACGCTCGCGACGCCGGTGAGCGCGCGATCGATCAGCCGCCGCTGGAATCGGTGGGCCTCGCCCATTTCGACGGTAATCGTCGGGATGTCGGCTTCGGTCGCCTCGCGGCGCAGCGTCCCCGACGGACCCTCGCCGGCGATGATGACGTTCGAACTGAACGCCATGGCGAGTCTGTCGACGTCGGAGCGCTCCATGTTCGCCCGGACGTGAAGCATATTCGTTCGCCCTCGAGTGGAGGTATGGAAGTCGACTCCGAGGTCACACGGTTCGATAAAGTTCGTGTAGATCTGGTGGGCCATCCGTCTCGCACTCGTCGATCCCTCGCGTCCGGGAAACGACCGGTTCAGGTCCCGGTCGTAGATCGGCAGATACCGCTCCTGTGCGAGGAAGCCGGGAACGTTCATCACCGGCAGGCAGACCAGCGTCCCGTGGAGCACGGAGTGGTCCCAGTCGTGGGCAACCTCGCGAACGACCTCGATCCCGTTGAGTTCGTCCCCGTGGGCCGCCGCCGAGAGAAAGACCGTCGGCCCGGGATGTTCGCCGTTGATCACCGTGACGGGGATCCTAACGGGATCGCCGAGATACGTCTCGCTGATGCCATAGCGAATGTTCGCCGATTCACCGGGATCGACCCGGCCGCCGTTGTAGGTAAAGGCCTCGGCCATCGTCTCGGATTCGTCCGCTCGGTCGGGTGGCTCGCTCGTTGTTGCGTCGTCGCTCATATGACGTGCTCCGGCGGCACCACCGTGAATGTTCTCCCTTCAGTATTGCTGACCAGTTTGCGGTATACCTCCTCGAGCGGCTCCAGATTTTGTTTTCCGGAGAAAAAACGGTTTCCCGCCGACTCGGTCAGGCAGAACCTGGGACTGTGGGCATACGTTTTGTATCTGGCTGTGCTACAGACAGCCATGGAAATTCGTGAAGCAACTGACTCGGACGCTGCAGCGATTCGCTCGATCGCACACGACTCGCTCAACTCCACGTATACGGCATTTCTCGAGGAAGAGACCATCGACGAGGCGATCGACCAGTGGTACGGCGACTCGCTCGACGACGAGCTCGACGACGACCGCTCGCTCTTTCTGATCATCGAGCGTGACGGCGAGATCGCTGGCTTCTCACAGAGCGAACTGGTCGGCCAGCAGGCGAACACCGGCCACTTGCTCTGGTTGCACATTCATCCCGACCACCGCGGCGACGCGACCGGCGTTCGATTGCTGGTCCGCACTCGCGAAGCGTTACTCGAGGAAGGAGCGGACGGAATTCAGTGCTTCGTTCTCGCGGACAACGAGGGTGGTAACGAGTTCTACCGATCTCACGGCTTCGAGCAGGCCGGCCAGCGCGAGGTCGAGATCGGCGACGAAACCTTCACGGAAAACGTCTACGTCGAGGCGAACCTCGAGGGCGACGACGAGTGGGGGGCGATCGACGAGGTCACCACCGACGGCGAGACGGTCTACGTGAGCTACGGGGAGGCCGCTCGCGGAACGAGGGCGCCGTTCTACACGACCTACAAGAGCGAGGATCGCCACGACCGCTACGCCTGGTTTTGCGGGAACTGCGACTCGATCGACAACGCAATGGACGCGATGGGTCGGATCGAGTGCAACAACTGTGGCAACCGGCGCAAGGCGACCCGGTGGGACGCGTCGTACCTCTAGTAGAGTCGGCCCTTCCGTCTCCGACCCCTTTCGTCTCCGACCCCTTCCGTACTCGTCCCTGTTCTCCTCTCTGACGACTTCCCCTTTGACGATTGGCTACACCCCTGGCTCTGTTGAACGGCATGTCTCACTCCAGACCGACCATCCGGCGTGCGGTGGCGCGCGCTGTCGACAGGCCGAACGAAAGTGAGGTCGGTCGATACCACTGCGCGAGGGATGAGCGAGAGAACGAAGTGAACGAGCGAATCGGTTGGGGAGGGCGTGGCGATTCCGTGTTGCCACGATAGCAGGACACTTCTTTCATTGAACTCACTACCGAATACCCTGCTCAGTAAATCACCACCGAATACCCTGCTCAGTAAACGGACTCTCTTGAGCAGACGTACTGTGAGAAGTCAGCAACTCGATTCAAACCGATCCAGCGCTCGAGGCCATCCCTCGAGCCGCCCCTACGCCCCTACCTCGACTCAGGCGTGTTCGTCGACGAACGCTTCGATCCGGTTGAGTGCCCGTCGGAGATCCTCGAGCCCGGTCGCGTAGGAGACCCGAAGGTGGCCCTCACCGCTCCCGCCGAAGACATCGCCGGGGACGACGGCGACGCCCTGTTCACGCAGGACGGCCTCGGCGAACTCCTCCGCGGTGAACCCCTCGGGAACCTCGGGGAAGCAGTAGAACGCGCCCTTGGCCTCGAAGACGTCCATCCCGATCTCGCGAAAGCGCGAGAGGACGAACTGCCGCCGGCGGTCGTACTGGTCGACCATCTCCCGGACGTCGTTCGCACAGGAGTCCAGGGCCTCGATCGCGGCGTACTGGGCCGTCGTGGGGGCCGACAGCATCGTGTACTGGTGGATCTTGTTCATCGCGCCGATGGCGTCGGCTGGTCCCAGCGCATACCCCAATCGGAGCCCAGTCATCGCGTGGGCTTTCGAGAAGCCGTTGAAGACGATGGTTCGCTCGCGCATTCCCTCGAAGCTCGCGATCGAGGTGTGCTCGCCGTCGTAGGTCAACTCGGCGTAAATCTCGTCGGAGAGGACCGTCAGATCGTTCTCGCGGGCGAAGTCGGCGATCGGCTCGAGGTCCTCGGCGGGCATGATCGCGCCCGTCGGGTTGTTCGGGTAACAGAGGACGAGCATATCCGCGTCGGCCGCGCCGGCTCGCTCGAGGCCTTCGACCGTTAGCCGGAAATCGTCTTCCTCCCTCGTCGGGACGGGAAGCACCTCGCCGCCGGCGAAGATGACGCCGGGTTCATACGAGATGTACGACGGCTGGGCGATCGCGACCGTGTCGCCGGGATTGACGAACGCCCGGAAGGCAAGATCAACCGCCTCGCTCGCCCCAGCGGTGACGATGATCTCCTCGTCGGGGTCGTACCCCAGATCGAAGCGGTCGGCGACGTAGTCCGCGATCGCGTCACGGAGTTCGCGCTTGCCGCGGTTGGCCGTATAGGAGGTCTTTCCCTGCTCGAGAGACGTGATCGCAGCGTCACGGGCCGCCCACGGCGCCGCGAAGTCGGGTTCGCCGACACCAAGTGAGATGACCTCGTCGCGTTCCTCTGCGATCTCGAAGAAGCGCCGAATGCCCGATGGCGGGACCGTCTGCACCCGGTCTGACAGTTCGAACGTCATGATCAGGGTGAAAAGGAGAGGCGGTCGTCGCCCTCTCCGTCGCCGAGTTCGATCCCGTTCTCCTTGTAGGATGTCATCACGTAGTGGGTGACCGTCTGGGTTATCTCGGGGACTGGGGCGACCTTTTCGCTGATGAACTGCGAGACCTCGCGGATCGAGTCGCCCTCGACTTCCATATCGAAGTCGTAGTCGCCGCTGATCAGCCGCAGGGCCTTGACCTGCGGGAATCGTGCGAGGCGCTCCGCGATGTCGTCGTATCCCGTCTCGCGGTCGAGCGTGACGTTCAACTCGACTTCCGCGCGGACCCGCTCGTCTTCCAGTTTGTCCCAGTCGACGACCGCCTGGTAGCCCCGGACGAGGCCCGCTGCCTCGAGTTCCTCGATGGCTGCCTCGACCTCGTGCTCCTCGAGGTCGGTCATTCGCGCGATATCCGCCGTGGAGTAGCGCGCGTTCTCACGAAGCAACTCGAGCACCTCGCGTTCGCTCATACCGCTTGGAAGCGGGAGCGCGAGTAAAGTTCTAACGTTGTTCGGCCGACGGACCGCGGCGGGTCCGAAGTGCGCCGACTCCAGTTGGGATCGGCTCCGTGATGCGGCGTCTTCCCGCGTGACCCCGTTCAGTGGCACTCGAATTCGAAATCACGCGACGTTCGTCGTCGCGGGGGCTCCCTTCGCCCGTCCCGTCTTCGATTCCGGTCCGCTGCTGATCGCCGTGGGAGCGCAGACGTCCGGCTTCGATGGTGGACTTTATTACTAGTACACTGGAACGTCCCGATACGGTTCGAGGTACCTATGGACGATTCGAGACAGCCGCCGTCGATCGATCAACTCGAGGCGCGCTTCGAGGAGGAACCGCGAGAGTGGCTCGTGACATGGGTCGAACGACTCACAGAGAGCGACGCGGGGATGCGGAAAGCGACGCTTCGTACCCTCCGACAGTTCGCCGAACGGCAACCGGCTGCGCTCGAGCCCGTCCTGACGACGCTGTCGCTCTTTCTCACTGACGAGGAGCGCTCGATTCGGTTGACGACCGCGAAGCTGTTCGTCGTCGTCGCCGAGGCCGAACCTGATGCGGTCGAGTCAGTCGTCTCATCTCTCGCTGACCGGTTGGCCGACGACGACGAGTTCTACTACGTGCGCGCTCGTTCGGCGGAGGCGCTTGGCTACGTCGCGCGGGATCACCCGGAGGTGGTCGCTTCACCCGAGGTGGTAGCGGACCTGCGAATCGGATTGTCGTTCGACGAGCCCGAGGTAAGAGAGAAGTTGGCGAAAGCGCTCGAGTACGTGGCGCTGGGCGACCAGGACCGACTCCGACATCACGTTTCGGACCTGGCCAGCCATCTCACCGATTCGAACGAACTCGTTCGCTATCACCTCTGTACCGCGCTGGTCGCGGTCGGCTGTGCGTATCCCGACACGTTGTCCGAGAGCACCGCTGCACTGTGCGACCGATTGGACGACGAGAGTCCCTACGTTCGGGGGCGGGCGGTCGAGGCGCTGGGCCTGCTGGCCCGGTCGGATTCGGACGTGTCGATACCCGACGTGCGTTCGGCCGCGGACGACGATGCCGCGGCGTTCCTCGCCGATCGAGTCCGCTATGCGACCGATGAGGACGACGGGCCGGGAGATACCGCTCTCGAGAAAATCGGGACGATACCGGCGCTCCGTGACCGAACCGACGAGATCGTCGATGAGATCACCGCTCCCGACGGCGACGAGTGTCCCTACTGTGGGCTCTCGCTCCCCGAACCGGGACCGCCGATCTGTCCGCAGTGCGGTGGCCCCCGCTGACGCGGCACGACAATTAGGCCGGCCTAAAAATCGGAACGGTTTTATATTTTAGGCAGACCTAAACCAGTATGACGGGCGAACTGGGGGAGATCGACGTACTGGCTCGACGAGAACGCGTGACGGGCGGTGGGACGGTCATCGGCGGCGTGTCGGTTCCGGGACAGCCGTCGCCATTCGGTATCAGTAGCGTGTCGATTCCGGGACAGTCGTCGCTATTCAGTATCAGTAGCGTGTCGATTCCGGGACAGTCGTCACTGTCCGGTATCGGTGGCGAATCACTCGACGGAACGACGGGCCGTTCCTGGCATACCGCCCCGATCGAACCAACCGGTGTGTGCCGACGATGAGCGGGAGGAAGTCACGCGTCGCGACGGGAGAGCCCGCGACGTCGCGACGAAACGAGACGCGGTTCGGGTGGCTCCTCGATCCGAAACTCGCCACGGTGGTACTCAGCAGCCTCGCCATCGTGTTCGTCGGCGGACTGATACAGGTGAGCTACGGTGCGTACTCGATGACGCACATGGAGGCGTGGCTCGCACTCTTCAACCCGAACGTGGTGTTCAATCCGCAGGCCTGGGACGCGTTCTTGCTCGGCGAGGCGATGCCCGAGATGGGCACCGAAAGCCTCATCGTCTGGAACATCCGCCTCCCGCGGGTGTTCGTCGCGGTCCTCGTCGGGATGAACCTCGCCGTCTCGGGGGCCATCTTTCAGGCGGTGACCCGGAACGAACTCGCGAGCCCGTTCATCCTTGGCGTCTCCTCCGGGGCGGGGCTCATGATCTTGCTGACCCTCGTCGTGTTCGGGAGTTTGACGGCGTTCCTTCCGCTGATCGCGGCCTTCGGTGGGGCCGGTGCGTTTCTCATCGTCTATGTCATTGCCTGGAAGAACGGCACCTCGCCGGTCCGACTGGTGCTCGCCGGCGTGATCGTCGGAACGGTCTTCGGCTCGTTGCAGACGGCGCTGTTTTTCTTCGCGGACGATATCGGCGTCGTCCAGTCGGCCATCGCCTGGACCACTGGGTCGCTTACCGGGACCGACTGGGAACAAGTCCGACTCGTGCTCCCGTGGACAATCGTGGTCGTTCTCCTCTCTATCGCCGGCTCGCGACAGATGAACGTCCTCTTGCTGGGCGAGCAGACGGCAAAGTCGTTGGGGATGTCGATCGAGAAAGTGCGGTTCGCTCTCTCGGGGGTCGCGGTCCTCGCGGCGGCGGCGAGCATCGCCGTCGCTGGAATCGTCGGGTTCGTCGGCCTCATCGTCCCGCATATGGTTCGAAATCTGGTCGGGAGCGACTCGAAGAAACTGATCATCGGCTGCCTGTTCGTCGGTCCAGCGTTGATGGTCGCCGCCGACGTGGGCGCGCGACTCGCGTTGAGCCCCACACAGATTCCCGTCGGCATCGTCACCGGACTCATCGGCGGCCCGTACTTCCTCTATCTGATGCGAAAGCAAGAGAGCATGGGTGAGATCTGAATGGGACGCGCCGGTATGGGCGGGCGACGGACGAGTCGTCGAGCGTGGTACTCACGACAAGTTGCTCGCAGCGAACGGTCTGTACGCTACTCTGTGGCGCGTGTAAGCCAGCGAAATAGGTGAACTGTCCGAAACACATCTCGGACGGGACGCTCACAGGACGATCGGTGACCGACGATAATTTTTAGGCCTGCCTAAAAATCGATGGAGTTTTAATGTTTTAGGTTAGCCTAAAATCATGGACGGGGAAGAGACGATGCGCGAAGTACCGACACGCAGAGACGCGCTGAAGTACGGTGGAGCGCTCGCAACCGGCGCTACCCTCGCTGGCTGTTCGGATCTGGTCGGACAGGAGGGGGACGCGGGAACCGAGACGACCGGAACCGGATCGTACTCCGTGTCGATGGAGCCGATGGGGACGGTCTCGTTCGACCAGGTGCCCGAGCGATGGGCCGCGTACGACGGCGGCTACGCCGATATGGCCGTCGCACTGGGACAGGCCGACGGGTTGACTGGCGTTGGCGGCGCGGATCGCTACTACACCTATGTTTACGACGAACTGCCCGGTGTGACGGTCGATCGAGACGTCATCGAGCGGTATCCGGAGGTTCGAACCAAAGAGGAGTTCTACGAACTCGAGAGCGATGTTCACCTGTACGACCCCCAGATGCTCATCAACTGGTTCGACTGGAACGAGGGGGATGTCGAGGAAATCGCGTCGACGGTCGCGCCGTTCGTCGGGAACCTGATCTTCCGACGATCCGATGAGTGGCACGACTATCGCTACTACACGCTGTACGAGGCCTTCGAAACGGTGGCCGAGGTGTTCCAGCAACAGGAACGCTACGAGGCGTTCAGCGAACTCCACACCGAGTTCATCAGGTCGATACAGGAGCGGCTCCCGCCGAGTGGTGACCGGCCGGAGGTTTTCCTCACGTTCGAAGGGACCGAAGAACCGAAGACGTTCTCGCCGTATCGACTCGACGACGCGGGGACGAGCAAGAAACAGTGGCGCGACCTCGGCGTCCGCGACGCACTGGCGGGGACGGACATCGACAATCTCAGCACCACGAACCGCGGTGAACTCGACTACGAGAACCTCCTCGAGATCGACCCTGACGTGATTCTCGTCCGCGGTCACGAGCGAAAATCCGCCGCGGAGTTCCGGGACGTCGTTCTCGACTACATGCAGAGCCATCCCGTCGGGAGCGACCTCACCGCAGTCCAGAACGGACGAGTGTATCGCGGCGGCTACCTCAATCAGGGACCCATTCACAACCTCTTCCTGACCGAGCGAGCGGCGAAGCAGCTGTTCCCCGATGAGTTCGGGGACGTGACCGGCGACGACCACCTATTCGATCGGCAGGAAGTCGCGGACATCATCAACGGGGAGTTCGACCGATGAACGACAATACCGACGGAACGACTGGAGCACCGACGCGGCGAGACTACATGAAGTACGGCGGAACGGTCGTCGGTGGCGGACTGCTGGCGGGCTGTTCGGACCTCGCCGGCCAGAGCGAACCGGGTTCGTCCGACGAGTCGGACGGCTCGTATTCGGTGACGATGGCCCCGATGGGCGAGGTTTCGTTCGACTCGCCGCCGGAGAGCATCTTCACGCGGCTGACCCACCACGCAGGCATGGCGTTCGCCCTCGGACGCGGGAACGACGTCAACGCGATGCACGCATCCGACTACTACGACGGGCTCTGGAACCAGTTTATCGAACGACTGCCGGGCGTCACGTTGGACTGGTCGGGATTGTATTCCTCCTGGGATCCGGACGAGGAGATGCTCTACGATCTCGACAGCGATATCCACCTCGCCGACCCGGCGAGCGTGAACGCCCTCGATAGCTGGGACGCAGCGGATATCGAGGAGATCGGCGAGACCGTTTCCCCGTGGTTCGGGAACACGTTCAGCGATAGACACAATGAACCGCCGACCGAGTGGGTCGACCGCTACGAGTATTACACGCTCTGGGAGCTGTTCGAGAAGGTCGCAGCGGTGTTCCGCGAAGAATCGCGCTACGACGCACTCGAGACGATTCACGCGGACCTGCTGGCAACGATCAAGGAGAACCTCCCGCCGGAAGAGGAGCGCCCGACCGCGGTCCTGGCGGGGATGAGCGACATCGAGAGTATATACGTTTACGCGCTGAAATCGCCCGGATTTCTGACCGCGCACATGCGCCCGCTCGGTCCGATCGGTGCCCTGGGTGACGATATCTCCGCCAACAACACGATCGACATGGAAGGGCTGCTCGAGGCGGATCCCGATGTCATCTTCGCGCTGGGCGGTATGAGTCCGCAAACGGATATGTTGCAGATACGGGAGGGACTGGGGAACCACGCCGTCGGACGGGAACTCTCTGCGGTCCAAAACGATCGCGTCTACGCGCAGGGGGCGCGCTACCAGGGGCCGATTCTGAACCTGTTCCAGCTCGAGATGACCGCCAAACAGCTCTATCCCGCGAAATTCGGGGAGTGGCCGACCTACGCCGAGGGTCCGTACCCCGAAATTCCGGAGGACGAACAGCTATTCGACCGGCAGGCGGTCGCGGACATCATCGCGGGGGACCACTGAATGCGCGCTCGAGAATGGGCGATCGCGGGAGCGTTCCGTGACCCGTCAGACTACGACATCCCCGACTTGCCGCCGTGGCGCGTCCATCGCAACGACTGCGGCGGGCTGGCATTCGCCGACGGGGAGGATGAGCCGTTCATCGCCGCCGACCACCCAGTGACAGTTAGACGCTAACAACAGCCATGATTGATACCGCTACCTTCACGACGAACGACGGACTCGAAACCCGTCCCGAACAGTCAGCAGACGACCGACTGCCCGAGCAACAACGAGCTACCGACAGGAGTAACGAGCGGGTCACCGATGAGTAGTACCGACACGACCGACGCGGCGGCGTTCGACCACGATGTCGTCGTCGTTGGCGGCGGTCCTGCGGGCTGTGCGGCGGGCGTCTTTACCGCGCGGTACGGGCTGGACACGATGATCTTCGACCGCGGGCGCTCTTCGATTCAGCGATGTGCCTACCTCGAGAACTACCTCGGCTTCCCCGCGGGAATCGACGTCGAAACGCTGTACGGGCTGCTGCACGATCACGCCGAGGAGGCGGGCTGTGAGATCGCTTCCGACCTCGTCGAATCGCTCGAGCACGTCGACGGCGAGGGCTTCGCCATCAGCCCGCAGGAAGGGGAACCGATCACCGCTCGTCGGGTGATCGCGGCCACGCGCTACGACGGCGAGTACATGCGCGGTCTCGACGACGAGACGGCGATGTTCGAGACGCACGAACACGACGGCGAGAAACACGAGCACTTCGACAAGGGGTACGCCGAGAGCGACGGGACGACGCCGGTCGAGGACCTCTTCGTCGCGTCGCCGTACGGCGAGACCGGCTATCAGGCGAGCATGGCCGCCGGACGCGGCACGCGGGTCGGGATCACCGTCGTCGAGGACGTTCGACGGGAAGCGGGATATCCCGACGCCGTGGCGAACTACTACGACTGGATGCGACGAGAGGCGGAACTGGACGGCGAGTGGCGCGACCGGGATCGGTGGCGGGAGTACTTCGACGACCGAGTGCCCGATGAGCACGACCTCGAGGCGGATCGTCTCGCCGAGATACGCAAGCGGGAAATCGACCGCAGGCTCGAGACGTATCTCGCCGATGATGACATCGAACGACGGATCGAACGCGGACACGAACGACTGCTCGAGCACATCGACGACGACCTGATCGTCGAAGCGGCGCGCGAAATCGAAACCGAACGCGAGAACGGAGGATCGTGATATCACTCCCGACAGCACGATAGCGGATCCCAGAATGCAGCCTGAAGCCGATACCGTCCCACGGCCGCGCTCGGGCGTGAAGAAGCGCCGGGTCTGCGCGTCGGGATTCGGATTCGCAGCGATCGTCCACACGTCGATCCACTACACGTCAATTTGCTACACATCGATTCAGTGACCGATGACCTGGGCCTCCCACTCCCTTCTCGTTCTCTATCTCGCGGAACAGCGGGGCTCTCCACCGATTTCGCCCGGACACGTGGCCGACGCGGTCGACCGTTCGCCGGCGGCGACGACGGAGATGCTTCAGCGGCTCGAAGCTGACGGCTACCTGACGTACGAACCGTACGACGGAGCGACGCTTACGGCCGAGGGACGAGCGACCGCCGACGAACTGTCCGAGACCGACGATACCCTTTCACGGTTTTTTCACGACGTGCTCGGACTCGACGAGTACGAGAGCGAGGCGATGGAACTGGCGGGAGCGGTCAGTCCGACGGTCGTCGACCGCCTCGCATCGACGCTTCTCGCTGATACTGACAACCCGTCTGAAGACACGGAGGGATCGCTCTCTTCCGCGCAGTCGGACTCTCGGTGAGCCGAGACTTCGTTCTCGGACGCGACCGACGACGACTGAGCGAAACCGCACTCTTTTTATTTTAGGCCTGCCTAAATAGAGTCAATGACCACCGGTACGCAATCGGACGCCGAACGCAACTCCGAACCGGATGCGGCCCACGGACCCGAGATATCGGTCTGCGAAAGCGGTCCTGACAGAGTTGTCTTCATCGAATCCGGGAACACTGAGGGATGGATTTCGAGCGACCGCGTCGTCGAATCGACTCGATAGCCTGTCTTCCAGCGGCTGCTTTCCCGTCGATATCTATTACGGTTGCGTTCAGCGAGTCCGTCGAGCAGTCGTCGTCGAGATATCCGTCGGCGCCGATCGAAATCGAAAATCGAACTGAAACTCTCGGAGCGAACTCGCGAGAGACCACCCGGAACTCGGTTGCGGTTGACCGCCCGAGTTACTGCGTTGCGGACTCGAGGACGAGGGTGTCGTCTTCGAGGTAGTGTTCGATGTGGTGGGTGTGTTCTTCGATGGTCTCGAGTTGCTCGCGAAGCATCTCTCCCGTCGCGTAGTCGCCGAGCCCCTCGGCGAGTTCGATGTGCTGACGGTAGCTCTCGATAATGTCGCCCATCATCTCGAGGTCGTTGGCGAGCGAGGTCCGGACGTCGTAGACGTCTTCGTCTTCGGCTTCGACCGTTGCGTTCTCCACGAGCGTCGTCATGCTCGCGTGTGGAACGCCGCCGAGCGCCTGGAGTCGCTCTGCGAGTTCGTCGGCCGCGGCTTCGACGTCCTCGTAGACCTCTTGGAGGAAGACGTGGACATCGAGGAACTCCGCACCTTCGACGTTCCAGTGGTGCTTGTGGAGTTGATGGTAGAGGACGTACGCGTCCGCCAGATCCGTGTTGAGCGCGTCGATGATCTGTTCGGCCTTTTCCGTGTCGAGTCGAAGCGCGTTCGATTCGACCGTGTCCGCTGCCTGTCGAGTGGTCTTTTGCGTGTTCATCACGTCCCATACTTGGGATGGAAGCCTCTTATAACTTTTTAATTTACGAACTATTTTTCGTACTGCCTAAACTATCGGTACCACCCCGTCAGATAGTAGCCACTGAAACGATTCACACTGATCGGACAGCTGTCGGTCGATCAGGCGTGCAATGACGTGCAGGGGCTACGATAGGCGTAGCAGAAACTGCGCAGACAGTGTCGCAACCGGCACGAGTCAGCGATAATTCTTGAACAAAAGCGCCCGGACGTCGTCTTTCGTCTGGACCTGTTCGCTCGAGCCATCCGGGAGTTCGACGCTGTACCGGTAGTCCGCCGAACTCGATTCGTCCCACTTGTCGTCGTGGGTCTCGAGCAGACTCATCATCTCGTCCAACATATCGTCGTCGTCGGCCGAGCCGTTTCCGTCCGTCTCGTCAGCCGAACCGTCTCCGTCCGCGCCCTCGTCGTCGGCTTCGTCCTCGTCGTCCGGTTCTCCCTCGGTCACCTCGCTCGTTCCGTCGTCGGCCGGTCCATCGTCGGCGTCCCCGTCGGTCGCTTCGTCCGACTCGGACTCCGGGTCTTCGCTGTCCTCGTCCACGATTTCGTCGGCCGCCGGCGTCTCGCCTTCGACGTAGGAAACCTCCTCGAGATCGTGCGGATCGGTTTCTCCGTCGATGGCGGCACCGACGGACGCGGCGACGTCGTCAGTCGCCGAAGAGTCGAACTCATCGGCGTCGATTTCGATATCCTCGTCGAGATTGTCGACCAGGAACTGGACGGCGTCGCGTTCGCGGACGAAACCGTACTTGCCGACGACCGACTCGGAGATCTCCTCGCGGAGGTACTGGATGAACGCGTACTGTTCGTCGGTGACCTCGAGCGTCTTCATACCCTGTCGATGCGGCCGGGGGTACTAATATGTAAGTCGTCACGAGCCGCGCTGCGAACCGATATCGCCTCGTGGAGCGTTGAAATTAAGGAGCTTCGACGGCCAGATTCGGGCGATCATGGACGACGTACTCGACTTCGTTGATATCGTCGCCGATTCGGAACTCGAGGGCGCGTTCGTGTGGCTCCTCCGCCTGGTCGGCCTGCTCGCCGTGCTGTCCGGCCTTGGTCTTTGGCTGCTATAGTAGCCACTGAAACGATTCACATACTGATCGCAACGCAGTCGTGCGATTAGATATGCATTGACTTTCAGTGGCTACTATAACTGACATGGGACTGCTCGTCGTCCCGCTCGCCCTGATCGTCGTCGGGCTCGCGGTGGCGATCGCCCCCGACGTTCTCCTCTCGATCGCGGAGATTTTCGGCTAGGGTCCTTGCCGGGCAGCCGGCAGCCGTTAGGAGCGGCTCCGCCCGATCGGGCCGGTTCAGTGAACGTGACGATTAAGGACGAACGAGACGAATCAGCGGTATGGTCATGAAAGAGTCCGACTCCGCACTCGAGGCCGGCGACGCTGCGCCCGACTTCGAACTCGAGGGCGTCGACGGCGAGACGTACACGCTCGAGTCCTTTGCCGACGCCGAGGCGCTGTTGCTCGTTTTCACCTGCAATCACTGCCCGTACGCGCAGGCGAAGTTCGAACTGCTAAACGAACTCTCTGCCGAGTACGATGACGTCGCGGTGGTCGGGATCAACCCCAACGACGCCGAGGAGTATCCTGACGACTCCTTCGAGAAGATGCAGGAGTTCGTAGCCGAGGGGGAAATCGACTACGACGCCTACCTGCGCGACGAAAGTCAGGCGGTCGCCCGCGAGTACGGCGCGGTCTGCACGCCGGACCCGTTCCTTTTCGCTCGGCGCGCGGCGCAACGCGCCGCGGAGGGGCGAGCGGCAGAGCCGCGAGCCGAGGACGGCGAGTTCGAACTCGTCTATCAGGGGCGTCTCGACGACGCGCTGAACCCCGACGATGAACCGACCCGGTTCCACATCCGCGAAGCCATCGACGCCGTGCTGGCGGGCGAGGCCGTCGACCTCGAGTGGCAGCCGTCTCGAGGCTGTTCGATCAAGTGGAAAGACGAGTAGGGGCTGATTCGACGCGGAACATCTGATTGGGACGCTGTCGGAGCCCCGGTTTAAGTGCTGGGCGTGGTAGGGTAGGTCGTGAGCCATCAGCCACGCGGTAACGCCCTCCGCGAGACCCTCGAGTCCGGCGAGGTCGCGCTCGGGGTCCTCGAGAACACGTACAGCCCGACGGTGGTCGAACTCTACGCGGCGCTCGGCGTCGATTTCGTCTGGATTGACCTCGAGCACGGCGGTCCGAGTCCGCGGGACGCCGGCCAGCTGGAAGCACTGCTTCGCGCGACGGACGGTACCGATACGGAGTTGCTGGTCCGCGTGCCGGACACCGATCCCTCGCTCGTTCGGAAAGCCCTCGACGCCGGCATCCGGAACGTCTTCCTCCCGCGGGTCGGGAGCGCCGAGGAACTCGAGGCGGCGGTACGAGCGGGCCGGTTCGAGTACGACGGCGAACCCGGGCGGCGCGGCATGGCCAACCCGCGTGCCAGTCGCTGGGGGCTGACCGACGACTACGTGAGCAGCGAGGACGGGTCGGTCGTCGTCGGCGTCACGATCGAGACCCAGTCGGCCCTCGACGATCTCGACGACATTCTCGCGGTGCCAGAACTCGGCTTCGTCTTCATCGGTCCGCTCGATCTCTCAGTGTCGCTCGGACATCCGGGCGAATTCGACCATCCGGCGGTCGAGGAGGCCGTCGAGACGATCAGGTCATCCGCCGTCGACGCGGACGTGCCGGTCGGTGGACTCGGGTTCGGCATGGATGACGTCAACCAGAAGGCACGAAACGGCTATCAGATGCTGAATATCGGCACGACGACCGGCGCGTTGCAGTCCTCGGTCACCGGCTGGCTGGACGACTACGACAACGAGTGATCGGCACGCGACTCGAACCGGACGGCGCGATGTCCGCGTTACCGTTGGACGGCACGCCGGTACTGGACCGGCCACTGCTTCGCAGCGTCGTCTGGATCGCGCTCGAGGTCGCCGGCCGCGCGGAGTCCGAAGTACGGATCACGCAGGAACTCCCGACCGACGAGTACGAGGTCGGCCCGGTCGTTGCGGACCAGCGCGTCGGCCTGTTCGGGTTCGGTGACGCCGCCGACCGCGCCGACGGCGATGTCGGCACCCTCTCGGACCCGCTCGGCCAGCGGCACCTGAAAGTTTGGCCCACCGGAGATCGTCTGGTCGGGGTGGATCCCACCCGAACTGACGTCGACCAGATCGACGCCCAGATCGGCGAGCGCGTCCGCCAGCCGCACCGACTGCTCGATATCCCACGACTCGCGGTCGTCGAGCCAGTCCGTCCCGGAGATGCGCACGAACACCGGCTTTCCGTCCGGCCAGACCTCGCGAACGGCCGCGACGACCTCGCGGACCAGCCGGGTTCGGTTCTCGAAGCTGCCACCATAGTCGTCCTCGCGGCGGTTCGTCACCGGCGAGAGAAACTCGTGGAGCAGGTAGCCGTGGGCCGCGTGGATCTCGGCGATCTCGAAGCCGGCCTCGAGCGAGCGCTCGGCCGCTTTGCGGTAGGCGTCGATCACGCCCTCGATATCGTCTTGATCGGCCTTTTGCATCGCCGGTCGGTCGCCGTCGAACGGCGGATACGCGTCCGGTGAGGGCGACAGTACCTCCCAGCCCGACGCGCCGGTCGGATCGGTCTCGTCCGGCGCAAGCGGCACGTTGCCGTCCCAGGGCCGCGTCTTACTCGCCTTGTGGCCCGCGTGGGCGAGCTGGATCCCCGGCACGCCGCCCTGGTCGCGGACGAACTCGGTAATCGGCTCGAGCGCAGCGGCGTGCTCGTCGCTCCAGAGTCCGAGGTCGTGCGGCGTAATCCGGCCGGCGGGATCGACGGCCGTCGCTTCGGTCATGACGATGCCGGCGCCACCCACGGCCCGGCTTCCGAGGTGGACGCGGTGCCACTCGGTCGGGAGCCCGTCCGTCTCGCAGGAGTACTGGCACATCGGCGAGACAGCGATTCGATTTGTAGACTCTATATCGCGTATCGACAACGGAGAGAGCAAATCAGCCATCGATCAGTGGTAGCCACGCCGGCGAGAAAACGGCCGTGAAGGGAGCGGGGATTGCCGCCTCGAGCGACGGCGAGGTGGAGCCCCCTCCCATGAGCGAGGTCGAGTCTCACCGTCACCCGACGGGGCCCCACGACCACTTATTCCGCCAGCGGGCCCAGTACAGATATGACCACGAACGGCCCCGTGCTGGATCGATTCGATGCCGACCGCCCCGTCATCGGGATGGTTCACCTCCCGGCGCTTCCGGGCGCGCCGGGGTTCGACGGTGATCGCGAGGCCATTCGAACTCACGCGCTCGAGGACGCCCGCCGGCTCGAGGCGGGCGGAATCGACGGCATCATCCTCGAGAACTTCGGCGACGTGCCGTTCTATCCGGATACCGTCCCGCAACACGTCGTGGCCGAACTGACCGCTATTGCGACAGCCCTGACCGACGCCGTCGACGTCCCAGTTGGCATCAACGTGTTGCGAAACGACGCCGCCGCGGCGGTTTCGATCGCCGCGGCCGTCGATGCCGAATTCGTCCGCGTCAACGTCCACGTCGGCTCCGCCGCGACGGATCAGGGGATCCTCGAGGGGCGCGCCCACGAGACGCTCCGGCTTCATGACCGGCTCGAGACCGACGTGGCGATCATTGCGGACGTCCACGTCAAACACGCGACGCCGATCGGTGAGGCGGATATCGGGCGCGCGGCGCTCGAGGCGGTCGAACGCGGGAACGCCGACGGCGTCGTCGTCTCCGGCTCAGGAACGGGTGTCGAAACGCCGCTCGCGGCCGTCGAGCGCGTCGCCGATGCACTCTCCGAGCGGGAAGATCCAAGAACGCCGGTGTTCGTCGGCAGTGGGGTAACGAGCGAAACGGTCGCCGACTGCCTCGAGGCGGGCGCGGACGGCGTCATCGTCGGCACCGCACTCAAACGCGGTGGCGTGACGATCGATCCCGTCTCGCAGGAACGCGTTGCGGCCCTCGTGACAGCGGCTCGAGTAGCGGACTCAAGTAGCGGACCCGAGTAACTGATCGATCCACAGCGGCTCATACAGCTGGGTCAGACAGATTGTTGTAACCGCTACCGGCGCAACTGCGACCGCCCTGCGGGTGCGTCGAAAGCGATGTCCAGCGCTCCGCATCAGAGCCCGAGCATCAGCGGTCCGATCAGGACGCCCATCAGATGCACGCGTCGACAGCGCAATCGAACCGGAACCATGCCGATCGCGGTCGCGACGAGGAAGATCACGATGCCAACCGGACCGGTAAACAGGTAGGAGAGTCCGAGCAGCACGGCGAGGACCGCACCCGAAATCTTCCAGTACGCGAGCCGACCGACGAGGTCGAGATAGGCGTCCCCGGCGACGATAACGAGCGCGAAGCCGACCAGCCCCGCAAGGACCACGCTTGCGAGCAAGATCGGTAACTCGAGCGGAGCCGCCGTTCCCTCGAAGGCGACGAGCACGCCGGTTCGGGGCTGACCGATGGCGACCAACGCGAAGAGCGCGAAGATCGTGTTGGCCGTGTCGACGCCGCTGGTCGCGACGATGTACCCGCGATCGCTGGCCCCGTTTGGAACGATCGCCAGCACTGCGACGGCCGCGATGGCGGCCGAGATACCGGGAATGTAGCCGACCACGGCCCCCGCGAGCGCCCCGGCGACCGCCGTCGTCCCCACGAAGCGCCGGGAGGTCGTGATCCCGTCGCCGTCCTGTGGCGGGATCCCGCTGCCGCGAATCGCGTCGATCAGCACGGGCGCACCGAAGAGCCCGGCGAACAGCGGCGCGAGAGTGCCGCCCGCCTCGAGCGGGGCGTCTGCGGTGAGATCCAACGTGAGCGCGCCGAGACCAGTCGCGAGCGCGAACGACAGCAGGCCGCCGAGTCGGCCGCGCCACGTGCGTTCCGACGCGATCAGCGCGACCGCCACCATCGCGAGCAGGAGCGACAGGTGTGCCCGGATCGTGGGATAGGCGGCTGTCACCGTCCACGTGACGGGAACCGCAAGCGGCACCGCAGCGAGGACGGCAAGAACACTGCCGAGCGCGGACAGTCGAACGGCTTCGTACCCCTTCCCCTCGAGTACCATCCGATGACCCGGCAGCGCGGTGACGGCCATCTCGGCGTCGGGAACGCCGAGCGCCATCGCGGGGACGGCGTTACAGAAGGTGTGGACGACGCCTGCAGCGAGCATCGCACAGCCGACGAACAGCGGTGGGCCGGGAACCGAGGGTGCGATCCCCGCCAGCAAGAACGCGAAGTTGTTCGCGTGCAGCCCGGGTACGAGCCCGCTGCAACTTCCCAGCAGCGAGCCGGCGAGCACCCACGCGAGCAACTGCACTGCCAGCGCTGGCTCGACGACGACCTCGACTGGGCCGGGCATCGCCGACTCTGGCCGCGTCCTCGTTTATATGGTCTCGGACCGGCTCCATCCTAATTGAGCGGAATCACGTCGCCTCGAGGCGGCGCAGCGTCGCCACTCTCCCTCGAGCCGAAATAAAATCGGTGTTGACTGCTCGTCGAAACCGGAATCGACGTGAGCGTTATCCGAAGAGTTCGCCGAGACCCTCGCCGTCGGCCTCGTCGTCCTCGTCGTCCTCGTCCGTCGTGTCCGGCACGTCGCTTGTCTCTTCGGCTTCTTCT
This sequence comes from Natrinema sp. H-ect4, assembly GCF_041894845.1. Taxonomy (NCBI): domain Archaea; kingdom Methanobacteriati; phylum Methanobacteriota; class Halobacteria; order Halobacteriales; family Natrialbaceae; genus Natrinema; species Natrinema sp. H-ect4. Next base: position 113,814 of record NZ_JBHDYC010000002.1, on the reverse strand, counting down.
TCGGCTTCGTCGCTGCCTTCGTCGGCAGCGGCCTCGCCGCCCGCGGCACCGCCTGCGGCGGCCCCGCCAGCGGGGACGGCAGCGGCCTCGGAGACCGCTTCGTCGATGTCGACGTCCTCGAGCGCGGCGACGAGCGCCTTGACACGGGACTCTTCGACGTCGACGCCGGCAGCGTCGAGCACGTTCGTCAGGTTGTCTTCGTTGATCTCTTCGCCCGATTCGTTCAGGATGAGTGCGGCGTATACGTATTCCATTGTTGGATCCTCTGTTGGTGGTCGTTATCCGAACATCTCGCCGAGACCGGCCGCGCCGTCACCGTCGTCTTCGTCGTCATCGTCGGTGTCGGCGTCAGCGTCCTCGGTCTCGGCCTCGTCTTCGGTCTGGTCGTCTGTCGATTCGTCTTCGTCCTCGGCTGCCGCCGGCTCGGCGGCCGCCGCGACGTCCTGAAGCTCGTCAGGAAGCGCCTCCTCGTCGTCGATCTGGGCCGCGATCGCACGCAGCTGTGCGTCGGCCTTGCTGACGAGGTCGGGCATGAGGGCTTCGTCCTCGATGGCGGCCTGCAGACCGAGGCTCTTGGCCTCTCCCGTGGCCTTTGCGATGAGCGTCGGGGCCGTCGTCGCGGTCGGGAAGCTCGCGTTGAGCGAGAGGTTCCGAGCACGGGCGGCGGCCGTCGACACGTCGCTCCGGTAGGCCTCGATATCGATGTCGAGGTCTTCCGGGCTGAAGAGCACACCGTCGGCGATGACGGCGCGAAGGTCGAGACCGACCTCCTTGGGCTCGATGCCGAGCTCGTTGAGGACGTTCGTCAGGTCCGCGGAGACGGTCCCGCCGGCCTCGAGGACCGTCGAGTCCTCCATGACCTGGATCGAACCCTCTTCGATGCGCGCGTTCGCGCCGACACCCTGGAGTTCGCCGACGAACGGCCCCGGATCGACACCGGTGTCCCCTTCGGGGATGACGATGTCGTTCGGGGCGACTTCGCCCTCGTTGATCGGTGCGGGTGTCTTGGATGCCTCGAGTTCCTTGTAGAGCGAGAACGGGTTCTCGTCGGTTCCGACGATACCCACCTGTCCCTCGATGTGCTCGACGAGGTCGCCGAGTCCGGCGTCCTCGAGCGCACGCGTCTGCAGGGTGTTGCGGCTGACGCGCAACACGGCGGTTCCGTGCAGGTCGCGGCGCATATCCTGGAGCTGCTTCGAGGGAATGCCGGCGATGCCGACGACGCCGACGCTCTCGTACTCGTCGATAATTTGTGCGAGCTCGTCGACTTCCTCTTTCTTCCACTGGGGAAGATTCTCGGTTTTGCGTTCGGCCTGTGCGCTCATTCTAGGCCACCTCCACGGACGGCCCCATCGTCGTCTTCACGTAGACGGCGTCAATGTTCTGGGGCCCCTTCTCGAGGTCGGCGTGCAGTCGGCGCAGGATGACGTCGATGTTGTCGCCGATATCTTCCGTATCCATATCTTCGGCGCCGACGAGCGTGTGGAACGTTCGTCGGTCGCCGGAGCGAAGCTGCACGGTACTTTTGAGTCGGTTGACGGTTTCGACGACGTCGTCGTCGGGCGCGAGCGGGTCCGGCATCTTCCCTCGGGGACCGAGAATGGTACCCAGGTGCCGGGCGATGTCTTGCATCATCGACTCTTCGGCGATGAAGAAGTCCGTCTCGTCGGCCATGTCCTTGGCTTCGTCGTCGTCCAGATCGGCCACGTCGTCGCCCGAGAGGACCTCGTCCGCTGCCTCTTCGGCGCGGACTGCGGTCTCACCCTCGGCGATGACGACGATGCGAGTTTCCTGGCCGGTTCCGGACGGCAGGACGATTGACTCGTCAACGCGGTTCGACGGTTCGTTCAGGTCTAAGTCGCGCAGATTAATCGCGAGGTCTACCGTCTCGGTAAAGTTCCGGTCCGGCGAGTCCTCGAGTGCGCGGGCTACTGCTGTTTGAATATCCGAATCTGCCATCGTTCACCTCCGTAGTACGCAGGGTCTGCTCCTACGGGTCAGTGAAACAGGCGATGCCTGTCTCCCTTGGACCAAGTGCCATCCCGAACTTAAACCCGTCGAACTGCGCGTACGCCCGAGTGCTGGCCGAACGCGGTCGTTTTCCGCTCTCGTTCCCGACGCCGGTGGTGCTCGTCGTCCGACCGATTTCACACTGGCCCGGCGTGCCACTGAACCGATACCGTTCCGATAGCATTCAAAAAGAGAGAGTCATGATAACCGGAACATCTAATAGACGCCATATTGTAACTCACGTCCATGTGGCCAGTAGACTTATATACAATGGTTGGACCACCGGTCCTTGATTCGGTCGTCCCGGTATCGGGGGATGGGGGGACTCTCGAGGCGTATCGGTCGATGGAGCCGATCGTTCGGGCGGGCATCCAGTTCGCCGGGACGGTGCTCGTCGCGATGATGGTACTCGGACTGCTCCAGACGTACGGCGCACGCTCAGTAACGAAATCGCGGCGCAGCCCGATCATCTCTTGGTGTATCGGGTTACCGGCGCTACTCGTCGTCGCCGGCCTCGCGAGCACGGGGTATCTCATCGCGGACACGAGCGTCGGGATCTTCTTCGGAATTCCGATGGTAATTCTCGGTGTAACGGTCCTGCCGGTGGTGACGGCGATCGGCTTCACCGCGATCGGCCGCACCATCGCCTCACGGTTCGGTGCCGATCGGCTGTGGGTCGGCGTCCTCGTTGGCGCACTCATCAGCGGACTCGCTGGCCTGTCGCTTCCGGCGACCGTCATTCTCGCCGGCCTCGCGGGCGCACTCGGACTCGGTGCGAGCATTCGTGTCCTGTTCGGCGGCGTCGGGACGGCGCGGCCGGACGACCGAACCGTTCCGCCCGCGAACAAGATCTGACGTTCCCGACTCTTTGACGTGCTCGAATCGGCCGCTAACCCGATCAGTACACGTATCGTACACCGGTTCCTCGGCCGTCACTGGTCATCCACACGTCGCTGATTCGCTCCGTGACGACCGCAGTCAACACGCGAGATTCGACCAGCTCGAACGTCACTACAGACAGTCGCGAAAACGAAGCGGCGATTTCGGCCCGCGGGGTACGCTTCCGCGCCGTCCAGAAGAACAACGAAGCGCGAACAGCGTGAGCGCTTCGAGCACTTGCGGTCTACGCTTCCGCTTCGGCCGCAAGTACGAAGAAGTATTTGCTACGTCGTAGTTCAGGCGCTCGCCTCAGCGGCGAGCACAACGAAACACTCACTGCGTTCGTGTTTCGAGCGTGTCCGGACTACGCTGCCGCTTCGTCCGCAAGCACGTCGTCGTATTCGCCGTCGTCGACGAGTTCCTTGAACTCGCGGGCGTCGTTGCCCTCGATGGTGACGCCCATCGACGCGCAGGTGCCGACGACTTCCTTCGCGGCGTTGATCGTGTCGTAGGCGAGCAGGTCGGGGTGTTTCTGCTCGGCGATCGTCTTGACCTGTTCGACGGAGAGGTCCGCGACGAAATCCTTCTGAGGCTCGCCGCTCCCGGTCTCGAAACCGGCCTCGTCCTTGACGAGCGCCGCCGTCGGCGGGACACCGACGTCGATCTCGAAGGAGCCGTCGTCGTCGTAGTCGACGGTGACGGGGACTTCGGTGCCGTCGAACGCTTCGGTCTGATCGTTGATTTCCTGTACGACAGCCTGCACGTCGACGGGGGTCGGTCCGAGCTCGGGACCGAGCGGCGGGCCAGGGTTGGCCTGACCGCCCGGAACGAGCACTTCGATGGTTCCAGCCATACCCGTCACAACCCGTGCGCGAGTTTTAAGGGTTGCTACTTCGGGCAGTCATCGCCTGTGAGCGACTGACGTGCGACCGACCGACTGGGCCTCGAGCGCGAGGGCTACTCGACGCTCTCCGCTCGCCACGTCGCAAACGACTCGAGGGCGTCGTCCTCGTCGAATCGCTCGAGACAGGATACGTCGTCGGAATGCAGATCGCAGACGCGTGCGACGAGATCGTCGTGCGCCTCGTCGGTCGTCTTCGCGAGGAGAATCGCCTCGTCGTCGCGGTGGATCTCGTCGTCCCACCGATACGTCGAGTTCGTCGACAGTCGATTCACGCAGGCAGCGAGTCGCTCCTCGACCAGCGTCTCGGCGATGTCGTCGGCCGCCGCTGACGGCGCCGTGATGTAGACGGTCGGCATGGATGAAGCGACGCTCGAGACGGGGAAACGGGTGCTGTCACAGTGCGGGGACGACCGTTCGTCGCGTCGGGGGTGACCGGGTATCGGGGCGACCGGGTGTCAGGGTCGCTCAGGTATCCGGACCATCGACCGGATTGAACGTGCCGTTGATATCCCACTCGTGAATGCAGTGTGGATTGCCGACCTGTTTCTCCCCGTCTTCGCGAGCGAGTTGCCACGCCCCGAGGGTTTCGTCCCATACTTCACCGCGACCGCACTCTTCGCAGACTCTCGCGGTCGGTTTTCGTACCTGTGCGCTCATTATCGAACCGTGGGAACTCGACACATATAACGGTATTCGTGTGCGGCAAGTGCTGCCCCGCCGGTCGGGGGGCGATAGCAAGTCTGAAAACCGGGTGCCCCGCTCTTGGGGCGACTCTCGAGCGATAATCGAGCGCTCAGTAGACGGCGTCTTCGATCTCCTGACGGAGGTCGTCGAACTCGGCGAGGTAGTCGCGACGCTCGGCGCGCAGGTCCGCGAGCGCGTCGTCGTAGTCGTCGACGTGGTCCGGCACGTAGTAGTCCTCGATGTCGAGCCCCGGGATCGAGTCGGGGATCGTCAGGTCCGTTCGCTCGTCGTCGGTCCACTCGATGGTGCCGCGAGCGGCCTCGGTGAGGATCGTCACGGACTCGGTGACGCCGATATCTTTCGATTTCTCGCCGAGATAGCCCGTGTTGATGACGTAACAGTCGATATCGAGAATGTCGATCAGCTCGTGGAAGATGTTCCCCTCTTTGCCTTCCGAGCCGATAATGAAGGGGTTGGTTCCGACGACGCGGATTGACTCGCCGGCGCGCGCCGGATCGCCCGCGCTGGTTTCGATCGACTCGCCGAGCATGAACGCGACGGCGGCCTGTTCCTCGTCGAGTTTGGCCACCGGGGGCATCAGCGGGTTTCGGGTGATGAAGAAGAGCTGATCCATCCGGCTGAGATCGATCTCGTCGTCGGCGCTCTCGAGTTCTTCGCGCTGGACGACCGCTCGCGAGTTAGAGGTGTGCCGGTCCTCGTCGAAGTGGATAGTTCCGTCGTCGTCGACCGCGACGTTCTCGAGGATCGCCGACTCGGCGGTCGCGGCCTCGTAGAGTTCGGGTTGCTCGTCCTCGCCGAGGCCGATCGTCTTGATGTACAGTCCCTCGCCCTCGCTGCCGGCGACGGAGCCGTCGGAGAGGAGGCCACAGACGTCGTCCTGTAGCATGGACGCGTCTTCGGGCTCCTCGAGCCAGCAGCCATGGGAGGTCAGCGTGGACTTGCCGGTCGCGGAGAGGCCCATGAACACCTGCCCGACGGTCTGGAGTTCCCCCTCGTCGTCGCGGACGCGGACGCGTTTGCTCCCTGCGTGGAGCCCGAGCCCGCCCTGCTGCTTGATTCGATACATGAACAGTCGGAGGAACGATTTCTTGGCCTCGCCGGTGTAGTCACTGCCCAGTACTGCGGTGAATCCGGTGTCGGGAAGGATGCGAATCGCGGTCTCGTCGTAGTCGGGCAGCTGGACGGTGTACAGATCGGGATCCCGTCCGTCGGACGGCTCGAACAGGCTCGCCCACGCGTACGCGATTCGAGCATATTTGACAGGGATGAAGAGGCGACAACAGAACGTCGCATCCGGATGTCGTCCCATCAATCGGTCGATGCAAAGCAGTTCGATGTCGTCAGTGCTGTCGACGGCGTCGTCGATCAGACCGTGGTCGCGGTCGTCGAATTCGTCGTCGACAGCGTTCTTCGTTCGATCGGCGCTTCGAGAGCGGAACTCGCTGACGTACGACGGCGACCCGAACTCGGTCGTCGTTTCGTCGGGCTCGGCGAGTTCGCGAAGTTCCTCGAGCGACGGATTGTACCGGACGTTCGACGCTGTGGTCGGATCCGGAAGCTGACGGACCAGTGGACGGGACTCCGTCCCGGTTTCAGACATACACGTGATCCACCATCATCCTGATAGTTAAACGTGAGGATTTCTCTCCTCGTGTGCTACGGTCTCACCAGGGACGATGTGTCGTACGCTGTCTGTGCCCCGGTAACGGACGGGATACCCGATTTCGAGTCCCCCCGACAAACGACCCGTGTGCAGGAAGCTCACAAGTATTCAGATGTGAGATAATTCTCGGGGGGATCTCTCGCTCCGAGCCGATTTTCATATCTGGTACTTCGGGGGCAACTTCCAAGAGGGCGGTTCGAGTTGCCGGGGGCATGCATTACGGTCTCGACATCGGACCGGGGGCAATCCGGGCCGCCACCGACGCCGGCGACGGCCCGACGATCGACTCGATCCCGCCGGTCGTGGTACCGGTCGACGAGGGAGATCTCGAGGCGGCCGGACCTTCGGGGGCCGGCAGCACCGTCCGGGTGGACGGAACGACGCACGCGGTCGGCGCTGCCGCTCGAGCGGTCGCCGACGCCGATGTCGCCGCGAACACGGAACCGGAGTCGCTGTTCGCGGCCGGCGTCCTCGCGACGGAGACTGCGGTGGACGCGTCGACCGCGCTGAACGCGCTCCTTGACGACGTGATGGGCGATGCCACGGACGGGCGCCTCTGTTACACGACGCCGGGTTCGCTCGTCGACGCGGCGGTACCGACCGACGCACACCGCGAGGCCGTCGAGTCAGCGCTGGCAGATCGCGGGGTCGACGCGACCCCGATCAGCAAGGGCTTCGCCGTCGTCTACGATCAGCTCGCGGCAGACAACTACACCGGGCTCGGAATCTGTCTCGAGTCCCAGACGACGAGCGCAGCGTTGGCGTACTACGGCGTGCCGGCGATGGCCGTGACGATCGCGAAAGGGCACGAGTGGATCGTCGAGCGCGCGGCCGGGGAGACCGGGCACGCGCCGGCACAGGTCGCCGGTGTGCTCGAGGAGTTCGTCCTCGATCCCGACGCGGCGGCGGGCGATATCGAGAACGCGCTTGCGGGAGCCTACGACGCGCTCGTCGCCGAACTGATCGATGCGGTCCGAGCGGAAGCCGACGAGACCGATGTCCAGCAAGGGCTGTCAGTTCCCATCGCGATCGGCGGCGACGGGGCGATCGAGGGCGTCGAGTTTCTCGTCGGCGGCCGGTTCGACGCGGCGGCACTGCCGTTCTCCGTTCGGGGCGTTCGACTCGCGGACGGCCCTGCCGAGAGCGCCGCCAGGGGTGCACTCGCCGCCGCTCGAGACGACGTCGAGGCCGACGATGCGGTCACCTGGTCCGAATCCGCCACAAACAGCGACGGGACTGGCGACATCCCGAACACCGCCGACGTGACCGCGGGAGCCGAGAGAGCCCAACAGACCGAACTCGCGTTCGACGAGGCCGAAGCCGGCGACGTGGCCTCCGATCGCGAGGACGATGCCATCGACCAGCTGTTCGACCGGCTCGCAAACCGCGACGACGAGGTCCGGTCCGTCCGCGAGCGTCTCGAGGCGCTGTCCGAGGACCTCGAGTCCGTCGAGGAACGGACGGTCGCCGCCGACGAAGTGGACGAACTCGACGAGCGCCTCGAGTCGTTCGCCGACGATCTGAGCGACCTCGCGGCCGAGAGCGAGACCCACGCGAGCGACTCGGCCGTCGCCAGTCTCGACGCCGAAATCGATCGCCTTGACGACGAACTCGAGGCGCTCTCGGACGCGCTCACAGCGATCGAGGACGACATCGACGACTCCGACGATGCGCTCGCGGACGTCGCGTCGACCGCTGCAGACGAACGGGCCGATCTCGACGACCGGCTCACCGATCTGGCGGGCGACCTCGAAGCCGTCACCGACCGGATGGCAACGACCGACGAGGCGCTCGATGAGGTGCGGACGGACCTGGAAGACTTCGAGGCGACTGCCGCGACCGAGGCGGCCCTCGAGACCGTCGAGGGAATCGCCTCGCAACTGAGCGACGACGTCGACGACCTCGAGGCGGCCATCGAGCGAACCGGGACGCGCATCGACGGGGTCGCCGGCCGTCTCGAGGAACTACCGACGCGTCTCGACGACGTTTCGGACCGCCTCGAGCGACGATCCGACCGAACCGACGCGCGCTTCGACGCGGTCGAGGCGACGATCGACGAGGAGATCGAAAGCCTCGAGACGACAGTTTACGATCTCGACGAGACGATTTCGACGGTGACTGCGCACCTGAACGATCTCGAGACGCGCGCGGCCGGGACGGAGCGGGTCGACGGTCTCGCGGCGGACCTCGAGACCGTCGACGGACGGATCGACGACGTTCGGGCGACACTCGAGGGAGAGATCGCGACCCTCGACGACGACCTCGACTCGATCGCGGAGTGGATCGACGATGTCGACGCCGGCGCGAACGAAACTGCCGTCACCGGACTCGAGGACGACGTGTCGGCCATCGCCGACCGCCTCGAGTCGCTCCGGACGGACCACGACGAACTCGTCCGGACCGTCGAATCCAGTCCGGACGAATCGGCGGTGCAAGCGCTCGAGGAAGTGCGGACGCTCGACTCCGATATTGATTCCCTGAACGAGCGGATGGCCGCGGTCGCCAAGCAGCATGCGAGTCTCGAGGAACGGATCGAAACGATGGGGACACGGATCGGAGAGATCGAATCCACCGACGGTCGAGACGACGAAATCGAGGCGCTCCGGACGGAACTCGAGGCCATTCGCAGCGAGGCGATCGCGACGCCGGCGCTCCCGTCATCGATTATCGCCGGTGGTGGGGGTGCGGGCATCGTCGCCGGTAGCGCCACCGCCCTCGCCGGCAACGGTGCGATCGGAGTTGGGGCCGCCCTCGTCGGACTCGTCCTGATCGGCGTCGCGATGGGGCTCGCCCGCTGATGGATAGTTCGGTGGTCCCAACCGCTGACGCGGCGTCGCGGGAACCACAAAACAGGGCCACTTCGGCGGCACCGCTCGAGGGAACCGACATCGTACTGACCGGCGCGGGACTCGGCTACTCGCGGATCAACTCGACGTTTCGCATCTCGCCCCCGCACTGCTGGCAGGTGCTGAGGAGTTCGTCACCGACCGTTTCCCGTCGGCCACAGTGGACGCACACGTACTCACGTTGCTCCTCGAGCGTCATGTGGTAACATACATACTGGTTTGGGTTAACTCTTTCTGTGGTAAATCCGCGCCAAACGGACACCGAGGCCGATGGCCTGACCGCGACCGCTGCCGCTCGTCTCGTTCAGTGAATTGAACTCGACTGAACCGATTCGAATCGACGGGGCTATACTATTGTCATTATATGCCATACTAATTATAATAGTTCCTAACGGACGGGACTTATATGATAGTTCCTGAAAGATTCCGGTACCGATGACAGCCACCACGTCGACAGACTGGAGCGACCCGATCACCTGTCCGTTCTGCGGAGACGAGCTCGCCTCGCCCGGTGCCGGATTCGTCGATCACATTCACGACAATGCCGAGTGTGAGAACGGGTTCGAACACTGGCGGGAGAACATCGCCGGTGACCTCGCGGGCGAGTGGACCGGGTAAGCCGACAGCCGATCGGTCGACGTTCGAGTCGGTTCGGTTTCCTCGCTTTCTCCGATCAGTCTGAGCGCTGATGACTGTTTTACCCCCGTTTACGTCGTGTCCCGTACTCGATAACACAACGCGGAAGTCCAGTCGGCCCGGACCAGTCGTATGGGCTATCACACGTTTCCGGTCGATCGCGCGGACGCGCTCGAGGATCCCGGTCGCTACCGATACTGTTCTCGCGAGGAACTACTGGCGATGCTCGAGCCGTCGGCCGACGGCGTCGTGGCCGATCTCGGCTCGGGAACGGGATTCTACGCGGACGACGTCGCACCGTTCGTCGAGACGCTGTACGCCGTCGACGTGCAATCTCCGATGCACGATCGGTACCGGAAGAAGGGCGTCCCCGAGAGCGTCGAGTTCGTCACGGCCGAGGTTTCGTCACTGCCGTTCGACGACGATCACCTCGATGGCGCGTATTCGACGATGACGTACCACGAGTACGCGCCCACGACGAGCGGGGGTGCAGAGACCGCGAGCGACGACCGCGGGTCGATCGACGAACTCGCACGCGTGATCCGTCCCGGCGGCCGACTGGTGACGGTCGATTGGTCCGCCGACGGTGATCCGGAGATTGGCCCGCCCCTCGAGGAACGGTTCGGACTCGACGAAGCGACGACCCAGCTCGCGAACGCCGGCTTCGACATTGAGCTGGCCTCTGACCGACCGGCGACTATCGCTATCGTCGCGACGCGCTGACGACAATATTTGTACGATCGGTCAGTATATTATCGGATTTGGCCACTTCTAGTTGTCCGATCGCGATAAAAAGTATTTGTACGTAACGCTTTTCCACGATGGTGTGTGACTATCTACCATGGTATACGACGATCCGTACACGCCCGAACGAGCGTACTACGAATGCCTGGACTGTGGCCACCGCGAGACGACCGACTCGCTCGAGTCCTGTCCGGAGTGCCACGGTCGCGTCCGAAACATTGCAGTCGCACGAGAGTGACGGCATGGCCAGTCTCTGACGACTGGTTCAGTTCCTCCGACGAGCAGTGGGGCTGGCGTGGTTCGTCCTCGCGTCGGTCCCACTGCGCTCGTCTTTCGCTCGAGGACGCCACTGCAGACTCAATCGAAGTCGGGCAGATCCTCGGGCGGCTCGTACTCGGCCTCCCAGTCGACGTACTCCTCCTTGAGGATGACCGAAACGATCTGGCCGAACTCGGTGAGTTCGGCGTTGATCGACGACACCGTCCCCCAGGTATCGAGGTCGGGATGATACTCCCGGGCCTGCCAGTCCTCCGGAATGCCGGGCGCGTGATAGCCGACACGATCGGCGAAGTCGTCCCAGAAGAAATCAAACCCCGCGAAGAGGTCGAGATCGCGAGCGATTCCGTACTCCCGCTCCTCGAGATCGGTGTCCGCGCGCCACTCGTCGAACGCTTCCGTCCAGGCCCCCTCCTCGAGAAACCCCTGTAGCTCCTCGCGGCGGTAGTCGATCTCTTCGTCCCCGTCGGCGCTGACGGTCGCGTCCTCGTACTCGTTCGGGTCGACGAACTCCAGTTCCGGCGGCTCGGGGGGTTCGACCTCGAGTGTCATACGCGGTCGTTGGTCGGGTCGCCGGATAAGAATTCCCACGTCGCGTTGGACCAGTCACGGCCGGTCGTCCCGCGATGCCGTCTCCGTGGATGGTGAGACGACGCGCTCGAGTGACGGCTGTCGCCCTGCTCGGCTCGTCACTCCCAGGTGTAGCCGAACTCCGATCCGTTGCGAAGGATGTAGTCGTTTTCCAACACTTCGCTTACCGTCCGACCGAGCGAATCTAACTCCTCTTCGATATCCTCGACGTCGTCTTCGTCGAGTCCGTCGTGGGCTGCATCGTCCGGAACCGTCGGTGCGCGATAGCCGACGTCTTCTGCGGACTGATTCCAGTAGAAGTCAAACTCCTCGATCAGTCCAAACTCGAGGACGGTCTGAAACTCGTCCTCAGCCATGTAGGTGTCTGCAGCCCATTCGTCGAAGGCGTCCTCCCAGGCACCCGCTTCCAGAAAGTCGGACAGGGCTTCTCGGCGAGTGTCGTCGCCAGTCCACTCCTCGGGTTCGTCGACGGCGTCGTAGTCGCCTGGGTCCTGCGGTCCACTGAGCGTCGGCGGATCGGGAATCTCGACATCGAGTGTCATAGCTACTCGTTCGGTCGGCAGCGGTATGGGCTTTCCCGTCGGGCAGCCAGCTTCGCCCGTCGTATCGGTACTTAGCGACCAAATGTCGACTCTGGGCCCGACGATTCGTGGACGCACAACCCCTATCCAAACACTCAATCGCCGGCCGACCGTACCGGCGGGCAATGACAGCATACGAGGCGGTGATCCTCGACGTCGACGGGACGATCGTTCGAGGCGAGGAGTTGCTCCCCGGTGTGACCGATGGCTTGCGCGCACTCGAGACGGCGGGCTGTTCGCGACTTCTCTTCTCGAACAATCCGACGCGCGGGGCCGACCACTACGGCGAGCAACTCGCGCCTCACGGAATCGACATCGATCCGGCCACCGTTCTCACCTCCGCGACCGTTTCGGCGGAGTATCTCGCGGCGACTCACCCCGACGAGCGGGTCTACCTCGTCGGTAGCAAACGACTCGAGGCGATCCTCGACGACGCGGCCGTCGAACTGACGGCCGACCCCGACGCGGCCGAGGTCGTGCTGGGATCGTTCGACAAGGACTTCTCGTACGGAACGCTCTGGGAATCGCTGCGGGCGCTCGAGGGGGATGTCCCCTTCTACGGCACCGATCCCGACGCGACGATCCCGATCGACGAGGGGGAGATTCCGGGCTCGGGTGCGATTCTCGCCGCGATGGAAGCCGTCGCCGGCCGCGAACCGGATGCAGTCCTGGGAAAACCGTCATCCATCGCGGCCGCGACGGCCATGAACCGGCTGGATGCCGATCCCACGAAGACCCTGGTCGTCGGCGATCGGCTCGACACCGATATCGCGCTCGGGAATCGTGCCGGCATGGAAACCGCCCTCGTCCTCACCGGCGTCACCGATCGCGCAGCCCTCGCCGCGGCCGATGTCGAACCCGATCACGTCCTCGAGTCACTGGCTGCGGTCGAGACGCTCCTCTATCGTAGCCACTGAACGTCAATGTACACCTAATCGCATAACGACGTTGCGATTAGTGTGTAATTCGTTTCAGTGGCTACTATGGGCCCGTGAGCCCCCACCATCGCGTTTTTGCGGTGCTGTCTGCTCTGGTTGTACTGTCCGCATGTCCTCGTGCTCGGCAGATCGACCGCCTCACCGCACATTCAAGAGACATATTTATCCGTCATAGTCACCATATAGAACATATGAGAGAACGTATAACAGCAGTGTTGCTTCGCGCACGGTACGCAGCGATCGGCGCGGCAGTCGGTGCGGGAATCGGCGGACTGTTCAGTCGAAACGCCGCGAGCACCGGCGGTGCGATCGGCGGCCTCGTCGGTGCCACCGTCGCGGAAACGCGCGGGACCCTCGAGGGCGCCCTCGAGGAGGTCAAAGAGCGCGACCCGCGAACTGATTCGGTCGACACCGAGTAGTCGGGTTCGACTCTCCCGATCGTATTCGAATCGAAACTCGCTCTAGAACGTCCCCATCCTCACGGCGATCGGAACTGCTCTGGTTCGCGGCCGGAATCCGCGACACCCGTTCCAGATCGACCAGCACCTCACGAACCGTCGGCGGTCCCCGCCTCGCTCTCGAGCGCCGCCCGCCGCAGCCGCTCGCCCTCCTCGGTGGTGACGGTCAGATCGGGAACCGTCGTCGGCGAGCTATCGTCGTCGATCGCCACGTAGACGAAGTACGATTCGGTTGTCTGCTCACGTTCGCGCGTCCGCAGGTCCTCGCGCTCTGTGATCAGCCTGACCTTCACGCTCGAGGTACCCGCATCATAGACGTAGGCGGTGATGAACGCCGTGTCGCCGACAGCGATAGACCGCTCGAAGTTCATCTGATCGACGCGGGCGGTGACGCAGGTCTCCCCCGAAAACCGCATCGCCGACATCGCACCGACCTCGTCCATCCACTTCATGACGTGGCCGCCGTGGGCCGTCTCCAGCATGTTGGCGTGGTTGGGCTGTACCATCTCCCGGTTTTCGATCACCGTCTCGATGAGGTCCGTCATCAGCCGACGTTTTTCGACGCCGGCAATCAGTCTTGCTTTGACCGGATCGCGACACCCCCGAGTAGCCGGCGATCGCTGTCAGGGAAGTGGCGATCACCCGCTGGGAAGCCGTGATCCCCCTCGGCCAGTAGTGATCGCTGCCGGCGTTGGGCTCGAGACCGTAAATGGGTCCGCTGAACGCGTGACCCCGATCGAACGCGGGAATCGGTGGCGACCGTCGGCCCGCCGTCCCACCGTCCCACCGTCCCACCCCATTGATCCAGGTCTCGCTCGTCCGATCGGAGCTACAGTCTCGAGATGGGGACGCTTCGCGGTTCGATACTGGTAAAAGTCGCCGCCGAGTTGAGCCGGTAATGAGCGATGCAGGCGAGGCCGACGTGCCGGAGCCGCCAGCCCCTCCCGACCGCGAGCGCGGCTCCGTCGAGGTCCTCGGGACGGCACACGTCTCGCAAGCCAGCGTCGACGAAGTTCGCGAAACGATCGACCGGGAGGACCCCGACGTCGTCGCCGTCGAACTCGACGACGGTCGCTACCGGCAGATGAAAGGCGGGACGCCCGACGACATCGAAGCGGAGGATCTCCTCTCGGGCAACACCGTCTTTCAGTTTCTCGCCTACTGGATGCTCTCGTACGTCCAATCCCGACTAGGCGACCAGTTCGATATCGAGCCCGGAGCCGACATGCGAGCCGCCATCGAGTCCGCCGAAGCGAACGGGAGCGGCGTCGCCCTGGTCGACCGCGACATTCAGGTGACGATCCAGCGCTTCTGGAGCCGCCTCACGTTCACCGAGAAGCTGAAGATGGTCGGCGGACTCGCGCTCGGGGTGACCGATCCGCGAACGATCGGCCTCACCTTCGGTGCCGTCACCGGGATGGTCATCGGGCTCATCTTCGGCGCGTTTCTCGCGCCCGTACTCGGCGTCGGTGACCTCTTGTTATTCGGCGGGCTCGCCTCCACTCCGCTGCAGTACGCCGGCGGCGCCGCCATCGGCGCGTTCGCCGGCCTCTTCGTCGGTCTCATCTTTCTCCCCTCGCTCGAGTCCGTCGAGCAATACACAGGCGGCGCCCTCTCCGGCTTTTCGGGACGATTACTCGCCGGACTCGCCATCGGTATCGTCGGCTGTCTCGCACTGGTCGCGACTGGGACGTTTGTCGGACCGTTCTCCGCGGCGAGCGTCGAGAACATCGGCGTCTACGCGGTTCGCGGAACGGTCGGAACGCTGGCCGGACTCGGTATCGGCGTGACCATCGGTGCGATCCTCGGTCTCTCCCTCGACACGTTCGGCGGCGACGTCGAGGAAATCGAGGAGGTCGACATCGAGGAGATGACCGACGGCAACGTCGTCGACGCCATGATGGAGGAGTTCCGCCAGTTCAGTCCGGGCGGCGCGAACGCCCTGATCGACGAGCGTGACGCCTACATCGCATCCAACCTCCACGAACTCCGCGAGCAGGGGTACGACGTCCTCGCCGTCGTCGGTGCCGGTCACAAGGCCGGCATCGAACGACATCTGCTGAACCCCGAGGGAATTCCGTCGACCGAGTCGCTGTCCGGCACCGCCTCGAGCCGCCGGTTTTCGCCCGTGAAGATCGTGGGCTACCTGATCATGGTCGCCTTCTTCGCCTTCTTCTTCCTGTTGCTCATGGCGGGGGTCAGGAATACGTTCCTGCTGAAGGTGTTCGTCGCCTGGTTCCTGTTCAACGGAATCTTCGCGTTCACGCTGGCGCGGCTGGCCGGCGCGCGCTGGACCAGCGCGGGCGTCGGCGGCGCGGTCGCGTGGCTGACGAGCATCAACCCGCTGCTCGCGCCGGGCTGGTTCGCCGGCTACGTCGAACTCAAATCCCGACCGGTCAACGTCAGGGACATCCAGACGCTCAACGAGATCATCGACGACACTGATCGACCGGTCGACGAGGCCATGTCGGCGATGTTCGATGTGCCGCTGTTCCGGCTGATCATGATCGTCGCGCTCACGAACATCGGGAGCATGATCGCGACGGCGCTGTTCCCGTTCGTCGTGTTACCGTGGCTAGCACCCGAAATCGGTGGCGTCGACGCGCTGATGGGGCTGTTGCTCGAGGGCGTCGAAAACAGTCTCGAACTGCTCCGGGGGCTGCTGTAATGAGCTATCGAACCGAGCGGGATCCCGATCCCAAACTGGCGTTCAGCGACACGGAACTGCGCGATCTCGCCATTGCTTGGATCGCGCTGAGCGTCGCGTTTGCGCTGATACGAGCACCGTTCCACAGGGGAGTAACCAGTTTCGAAGAGTTCGTGCTCTCGATCGGAGTGAGTTTCCTGACCGTGGGCGTCGGATTCCTCCTCCACGAACTCGCACACAAAGTCGTCGCGATCGAACACGGTCAACTCGCGGAGTTTCGAGCGGACTATCAGATGCTTGTCCTGGCGCTTTTGGGTGCGGTCGTGGGGTTCCTGTTCGCCGCACCCGGGGCGGTCTACCACCAAGGCCAGATCACGACGCGAGAGAACGGGCTCATCGCGATTGCAGGACCGGTGACGAACCTCCTGCTCGCCCTCCTTTTTCTCCCGTTACTGCTCTTTTACGGAGCCCCCGGCTTCTTCGCTGGCATTCTTGGGGTGATAGGACAGATGGGAATCGTCATTAATCTCTTCCTGGCCGCGTTCAACATGATTCCCTTCGGGCCGCTGGACGGGAAGTCCGTCCTCAAGTGGCACAAGGGCGTCTTCGCACTGGTGTTCGTTCCGAGCGTGGTGTTGGCCGTGTTCGCAATCGCCCGCCTCGGACTCTTCTGATACTCCCTCGAGACGAATCTCGACGATACCTCGAGCACTCCCCTCGACAGTGTCGATCCCTCCGCCGGACCGGTGACCTTTTGCTCGCCCCGAGAGGTCCTTCGAGTATGACCGACACGGACGACGAGGAAACCGACGAGGACCGACTCACGTACGCCGAGACAGGCGTCGACATCGACGCGAGCGAGGACGCGACCGCGGCGCTGCTCGAGGCCTTCGGGAGCGACCTGCGGACCGAGTACGCCGGCCTGCTCGATATCGGCGACCGGTATCTCGCGCTGGCGACCGACGGGGTGGGGACGAAACTGCTCGTCGCTGAGGCGATCGAGGACTTCTCGACGATCGGCATCGACTGCATCGCGATGAACGTCAACGACCTCGTCGCAGCGGGCGTCGAACCCGTCGCATTCGTCGACTACCTCGCGATCGACGAGCCCGACGAGGAGCTCACGAACCAGATCGGCGAGGGGCTCGCGGTCGGCCTCGAGCAGGCCGATCTCACGATGCTCGGCGGCGAGACGGCGGTCATGCCGGAGGTCGTAAAGGGGTTCGATCTGGCGGGGACCTGCGCCGGCCTGGCCGACAAAGACGAAATCTTCGCGGGCGAGGCCGAGGTCGGCGACGTGCTGGTCGGCTTCCCCTCGAACGGGATTCACTCGAACGGGTTGACTCTCGCTCGCGAAGCGACGACCCGCGAGCACGAGTACACTGACGAGTTCCCGCTCGATCCGGAGCGGACGATCGGCGAGGAACTGTTGCGGCCGACTCGAATCTATACGGATCTGCTCGAGCCGATGCGCGAGCACGAGGTTCACGCGGCGGCCCACGTCACGGGTGGCGGCTGGACGAACCTGCTTCGGATGGGCGAGCACGAGTACATGATCGAGAATCCGCTGCCCGCTCAGCCGGTCTTCGAGTTTGTCCAGGAGGAGGGCAACGTGACCGACGAGGAGATGCACCGGACGTTCAACATGGGCACCGGGTTCGTCGTCGCGCTGCCCGAGGACCAAGCCGACGGGCTGGTCGCGGTGACCGACGGACAGCTCATCGGCCGCGTCGAAGACGGCAATTCGGTCGAGATTCGCGGGCTGTCGCTGACCTGATCCCTGGAAACGCGGCTACACGATCTGAGGGCGTTCCAGTCAGGCGCGTTCGGCGGGACGATACTACAGCGGTGATCGCGGCCACAACCGAGTCACAGACGGGGGGTTTCCGTCTCCAGTCCTCGCCTACACGGTTTCGCCCGTCGCTTTCCTGACCGTCTCGACCTCCTCGTCGCTGTAGGCGATGAACCGCACGTCCTCGAGCGAATCGGGCTCGTACGCGGCGATTTCCTCGCCGATGATCGCGGCACCGTCGGCGAGATCGAATCCGGCGACACCACAGCCCAGCGCTGGAATCACGAGCGACTGGCAGCCCAGTTCGTCGGCGTTCTCGAGGGCGTTGTGCGTGGCCTTCCGGATGCTCGACGCGGTCGCTTCGCCGTCACCGTAGTGGGGCATTGCGGCGGCGTGGATGACGTACTCGGCCTCGAGATCGTAGGCGTCGGTGACCGCGACCGCACCGAGGTCGACGGGACCCTGCTCCATCGCCGCTTCGTTGATCTCGTTGCCAGCACCGCGTCGGAGCGCGCCGGCGACGCCGGAGCCCATCCGGAGGCTCGTGCCGGCGGCGTTGACGAGCGCGTCGGCGGACTGTGCGGCGATATCACCCTGGATGACGTCGTACTCCATATTCGGAGGTTCCGTATCGAGGCCAATGAAACTGATCGTGAGACGGCGAATTGAGCCGGAAGCAGCGTGCGTTCGATTCCCGCACGGGGTTCGATTCCCTCACGGGAGTCGACGCGCATCAGACGGAGTACTGACAGTCAGTTTCGTCGCACCTGCATGGCGGACCGCGGGGGCGCCGGGACACGGTAACAGCAGACCGTCTCAGTCCGTCCGAACCCAGTCGGTTCCGGTCGAACCGGGCGAGATATCGGCGTTGGCGAGTCCGTAAAACTTCTCGCGCCCGACGGGCGTTCGAAGGCGGAGGACGCACGTGTAGTCGGTCACTTCGAACGCGGTCACGGTTCGAGCGGAACGTCGGTGTGCGAGCCGAAAGAGCGACTCCGTGCTGGTGTCGACGGTCACGCGGCTGCCGAGGGGCCAGCTCAGCGACTCGACGCGTTCGGTGTCGACGTCGAACAGGTGAGCGATCAGGTGCCGTCCGCGCAGACCCATTGCTCCCTGTGAGCGGTTCTCGTGTGAACTCATATGATGGGGATTTTGTCGCATCGGGAAAAAGGATGTTATCTCCGCGCGAGATAACCCCACGGGCTCGACACTACTCCGCGCGAATCACCGGTTCGATTCCGAAACCCGTCAGCTCTCAGTATCCTAGGTCGACCAAAACCTTTTTAGATTTAGGCTCACCTAACTCCACGTGATGGACGTGCCCGCTCGCAGGGAGGACCCTGAACACGACGAAACAGTCGAAGAGCCGGCGGCGGTCGTGACGAGTCACGAGACCCGCCCCGGAAAGATCGTCTTTACCGAACGAGACAACTGCGACGGCTGGATCGCGACGGATCTGGCGGTCGACCTCGAACGCTGAGCGCGCCCCCGCTCGAGGTCTCGCTCGGTGCGACAGTATCGCGACGCGAACGCTCTCTCGTTCTGCGAAAAATCGGTTGCCGCTAGCGACCGTCGACGCGGTTTCGTGCTCGAATCCTCAGTGGGTCGCTTCCTCGAGCACCAGCGTGTCGTCCTCGAGGTAGTGCTCGAAGTGGTGGCCGTCTTCCTCGAGCGTGACGAGGATCTCTCGGAGGATCTCGGCGGTCGCGGGATCGCCCAGGTTTTCGGCGAGTTCGATACTGCCGCGCATCGACTCGATGATCTCGCCGTACATCTCGAGGTCGTTCTCGAACATCGTTCGGATGTCGTAGACGTCCTCGCCCTCGAACTCGACGGTCGCGCGGTCTTCCTGGTTCGACGGTCCCGAAACGGGGACGCCGCCTAGCGCCTGCGCGCGCTCGGCGATCACGTCGGCACCTTCCTCGACGTGTTCGTAGGCCTCCTCGAGGAACTCGTGGAGGGGCAGGAACTCCGCGCCCTCGACAACCCAGTGGTGTTTCTTCAACTGGTGGTAGAGGACGTAGGAGTTGGCCAGTTCCGTGTTGAGCGCGTCGACGATTTGCTCGGCCTTTTCCTGCTCGAGGCGAAGTTCGTTCTCCTCGACGCTGTCTGCCGATTGGCGGACGGTCTTTTGAGTACTCATCCTACTCTTCAGTAGGCGCGCATTCCACATAAAGCCTTCCCCTGAGTGAAGATTTCTTTGGTATACCTAAAGTTGTTTTCTCGATATACAGCTATTTATTCGCCCGGGAGGTCTGAACGTGTTACCGAACGACACCATCAATATATTCTTTATTTTTTCGAGTCTGAGTAAACATTTTCAGTGATGCGCTCCAAGGGACGACTATGGCAACCAGAATCGCACAGCGGCGAGAGCGGCTCTACGTTGACGGCGAGTGGCTCGAGACCGAGAACGTACTGTCGGTTTCGGACCTCGCCGGGGGCGGGACCTTCGCGCAGGTCGCCGCAGCAGGGCCGACGGAGGCTCGAGCCGCCCTCGCGGCGGCCCACGAGATCAAACCAGAGATGCGGGAGACCACGGTCGTCGAGCGCGCCGAGTGGTGTGAAACGATCGCTGACCGACTCCGTGAGCGCGAGGAAGAGATTGCGGAAGGTATCGTCCGCGAAGCTGGAAAACCGATTTCGTCGGCTCGCGGCGAGGTCGGACAGGCGGCCGAGCGCTTCGACCGAGCAGCCGAGGAAGCGCGCAACGTCGTCAGCACGGGCGAGTATCGCGAGGGATCGACGGCGGGTCACGAGGGCTGGCAAGCGATCGTCAAGCACGAGCCGATTGGTGCCGTCCTCTGTATCACGCCGTACAACTATCCCCTGGCGACGACGGCGTTACAGGTCGCGCCCGCGATCGCGGCCGGTAACAGCGTGCTGCTCAAGCCCGCCAGCAAGACCCCCATCTCCGCAGCGATCCTCGCCGACGTTATCGCCGACGTCGACGGGATTCCGGACGGCGCGTTCAATTTCGTCCCCGGTCAGGCCAGCGAGATCGGTGACGTGCTCGCCGGCGACGACCGCGTCAACGCGATCGCCATGACCGGCTCCTCGGGCGCGGGCAAACACGTCGCCCGCGAGAGCGGCATGGTGAACCTGCATATGGAACTCGGCGGCAACGCCCCGGCGGTCGTCTTCGACGACGCCGACCTCACCGACGTCGCGGGCAACTGTGCCAAAGGATCCTTCAAGTACGCCGGCCAGCGCTGTTCGGCCATCTCGCGCGTGCTCGCCCACGAGTCGATCCACGACGATCTCGTTGACTTGATCGACGGCCAGATGGACGCCTGGCAGGCCGGCGACCTCTTCGACGAGGACACCGCCTTCGGTCCGCTCATTAGCGAGGACCAAGCCGACTGGGTCGAAACGCTTGTCGAGGACGCCCTCGAGAAGGGAGCCGACCTCGTCCGCGGTGGCGAGCGACGCGCCCCCGAGGGCGTGCCGGACGAACTCGCCAACCAGTTCTTCGAACCGACGCTGCTCGCGAACGTCCCGCACGACGCCCGCATCGTCGACGAGGAGCAATTCGGACCCATCGCCGCGATCACGACCTTCGAAGACGAGGCCGAGGCCCTCGAGATCGCGAACGGTTCCGACCTCGCGCTCGACGCGGCGGTTTTCACGAGCGACTACAAACGCGCGATGCGGATGGCAGAGCGCATCGACGCCGGTGCGGTCCGGATCAACGGCGCGCCGAGCCACGGCCTCGGGGACGTGCCCTTCGGCGGCAACAAGGACTCGGGGATCGGCCGCGAAGGCCTCGACGCCTCGATCCACGCAATGATGCGCGAGAAGAGCATTATCCTGTAGGCCGGCCGACTGCTATCAATTCGCTATCGGTTTCGACACGCTGTTCCCATCTCGAAAGCGCTCTCTGAGCCTCTCTCAGAACGAGACGGGTTCGGTTATGAGGACGTTCTCCTCGCCGTCTCTGACGGCGACGACGGTGATCGTCGCCGACGTGCCGGACTCGTACTCGATCGTCTCGGCCTGGCCGACCTCGGTCAACTCGACGCGGACCCCGCTCTCGTCGCGCACCTCGACCCGTTCTGCGGTGCCACTCGAGTGATACATCACGACGACCGCGTTCGGTTTCCGATTGGTATCGAGGCTCACCCCTGCATACGGTTCCGTCGGTTGGCTACCGCGTTCGGCGAACATGTCCTGATACTCGTACTCCTCGGTCGGGATCGTTTGCGTCGCGAAGCCGACGTTGCCATCCGTTTCGACCGTCACATCGTCGGGCTGGTCCGTGAAAGATTCCTCAAACTCGTCCGTTCCATCGGCGTCGACATAGACGGCGATACGTGAATACATCGTCGTCTTGGCACCGAGCGTCCACGAAACGGCGGCCCCGGCACCGTCGTCGCCCCCTTCGTATTCACCCCATAGGAACGTACTGTCGCCGACTCGATCTGTCAACTTCGCGAAGTTCCCGTGCGTATCGATTCGGCGATCGGTTCCCTCGACGCCCGCCTTGAGGATCGCCTCGAGATTCGCGCCGTCGGTAGGGCTGACGACAACCGTCTCCGCGGAGACGGCGACAGAGACATCGTCGCGCTCGAAGACCTCGAAATCGCCGGCCGCCGACTCGAGGTCGGCGTCGACTGCACCGGGATCGAACGAGCCGGAAACGACGACGTTCCCGGCAACGCCCTCGGAACCGAACCTGCACACGGAATCTACTGCCGACTCGCCGTCCGTTACCTGCTCGACGACCTCGCGACTCTCTCCGTCCGGCAGCGTCGGAACGGATTCGACCACGTCCGCTCGCAGCTCGTTCTTGTACTGCCGAACCGCAGTGAGGTCCCGGTAGTGAAACAGGAGTTCCGAACTCCCCGATGCGGGGACCCAGCGCTCGAGGAGAGACAGGTCGCTCCCATCGTTCCCGTCGCTCTCGTCCGGTTCCTCCGAGTCAGCGGCCTCGTCATCTGAAAGGCGGTCGAGACAGCCCGCACTCAGTGCGGTGAGGCTTGTTCCGGCCGCGAGCAGTCTGCGACGTGAACTGTATTTCATACAAGTATATTACGTTTGTAATCGCCCTTGTATATAGCTTACCTGTCGACAGAACTACCGCCGTCGGCGGCGGACACTCGAGCATGTCCCACGACGTCCTCGTCGCCGGTGAAACGCTCATCGACTGGATTCCAGAGCAGTCTGGGCCGCTCGAGGACGTCGCCAGTTTCGAACGCCGCCCTGGCGGGGCCCCGGCGAACGTCGCCGTCGCGCTCGCCCGTCTCGAGCGCCCGCCGCTGTTCTGGACTCGCGTCGGGGCGGATCCGTTCGGCCGGTACCTCGAGCGCATCCTCGAGAACACCGGTCTCCCCATTCGGTTTGTCGAGCGCGATCCGGGTGCGAAGACGACGCTCGCGTTCGTCACCCACGACGAGACCGGCGAGCGCGCGTTCACCTTCTACCGGGACGGAACCGCCGACACGCGCCTCGAGCCCGGCCGGATCGACGACGAGACGCTGGCCGACTGCGAGTGGGTCCACGCCGGCGGCGTCACCCTCTCGAGTGGGCCGTCGCGCGCGGCGACGCTCGACCTGCTCGAGCGAGCCGCGGCCGCGGGCTGTACGGTCTCGTTCGATCCGAACCTGCGGCCGGAACTGTGGCCGAACCTGGAGACGTTCGCGAGCGTGGTGGGCGACGCGCTCGCACACGTCGATGTCTGTCTCGCGACGGCGGCGGAGCTCGAGGCGCTCGGTTTTGATGGTGGGTCATCGACCGAACACGCGCGGGCAGCGATCGAAGGCGGACCGGTCCACACCGTCTTCGTGACCAGGGGTGACAAGGGTGCGGTCGCCGTCGCGGACGACGGCGCGCCGTGGGCCGCGAACGCAGTTGCTCACCCGGGGTTCGATGTCGAGACTGTCGATACGACGGGGGCCGGTGACGCGTTCGTCGCCGGAGCGATCACCGCCCTGCGGAACGGGCGAGCGCTCGCGGACGCGGTGGCGTTCGCGAACGCGGTTGCCGCGACAGCAACCACTGGCAGGGGAGCGATGGCGGCGGTACCGACGCGCGAAGCGGTGCGCCCGTTGCTTGAGGACAGGTCGGATTGATGGATCGACGTTCGGAGCACCGACCAGGTGAACCGCGTGGTTGCAAGCCGGAGTCCTATCCGGATTTGTGGCGGAGAATGCGGTATGGGTATCAACGTTCGCGGCGCGGTTCCCTTCGCGAAGTCGGTCGTCGCGGGGATCCAGGAGAAGAACGTGACGTTCATGGCCGCAGGAATCGCCTATCAGGCGTTTATCTCGCTGATTCCGCTGCTCGTCCTCGTCTTCTTTCTCGTCTCGTTCGTCGGTGACGAGGCGCTCGCCCAGCAGGTCTCTTCGATGACCGAAGGATTCCTCCCCGAGAGTGGGCAGATCATCCTCGAGGACGGGATCGAAGGCAATACCGGCAGCGTCGGCACGTCGATCATCGGGCTCGTCGCACTCGTCTGGGGATCATTGAAGATCTTTCGGGGATTGGACACCGCTTTCTCGGAGATCTACGCGTCGACCGAGGAGAACTCACTCGTCGATCAACTACAAGACGGTGCCGTCGTCTTCGGGACGATCGGCGTCGCGCTGGTCGCCGCAGCGATGACCACCATTGCGTTCGCGTTCTTCCCAAACATTCCCTTCCTCGGAGTGTTGAACCCGCTGTTGCTCGTGGTCGGGCTGACGATCGCATTTCTCCCGATGTACTACTTCTTCCCCGACGTCGATGTCTCGGCCCGGGAGGTACTCCCGGGCGTTATCGTCGCCGCCATCGGCTGGGCTGCCCTTCAGGCGCTCTTCCAGATCTACGTCGCCATCTCGAGTAGCTCCGAGTCGGCCGGCCCGATCGGGGCGATCCTCCTCTTACTGACGTGGCTCTACTTCGGCGGCCTGATACTGCTCGTGGGCGGCGTCGTCAACGCGACACGGTCTGGGCACATCGAGATCGAATCCGACGAGACGGCCGCCGGAGACGGATCGCTCGAGACGATTCCCGAAGATGCGGACCGCGATCCCTTCGTCACTTCGAACCGGTACGAACGCGACCGTCTCGAGGCTCAACTGACCGAACTCCGGCGGGAGCGCGATCAGTTGCGAAACGACCGGGACGCCCAGCGAACCCGTCGGTACCGACTCGAGGATCGCGTCGACGACCTCGAGGTCCGGATCGATCGCCTCGAAGCGGACAAGGGGGAGCTCGAGGACGAGAACGAGCGACTTCGGCGCGAACTCGCGGCCCGTCAAGGACCGTCGTGGCGACGGCGGGCGCGCGGCGTCCTGCGGCGAGCCCGGACGCTAACCGTTGGGTCCGTCGAGAGTCGAAACGAGTAGCGCTGGACCGGTAAGCCGTCGACCGGTAGAGAACGAGTTCCTCGTCTCGAGCTGCTATCTGCGGTGCGATACAGCAACCTCTTTTACCTGGGTCCTCCCTCATTCGCTTCGCTCCCTCGGTCGAACCCCGGTAAAACCCGTTGATGCTGTCAGAACGAACGCGTTCTGACTGCTAATCAGAACCGGTAAGCGGTTCTGATGATGCCAAAAGACCGCCGTCGCGGGGTTTCACCCCGCTCCGGCGGAAAACCGCTCGCGTTGCGAGCGGATGCTTGCATACCGCCCCGCGTTCAATGCACACGGCTACGCAGCGGATAATTCAACCAGAATCCAGCGAAACGGACCCAGCGGGAGCGATTATCTACCATGGGTTCGATTCGAGTCGGGACATCTTTGTAAGTCCCCGTTCCACCGAAAGCCGTGTCCCATCCAGTTCGTGACGCTCGGCGACGGATTCAGACGGATCACGCGCCGATCGTCGCTGGGATCGACGCCTGCGCTGACGCGGTCGCCGACCCCTGGGATACCTCGAGAACGACGGACAGCCACGCGGTCGCCGACGGACTTCGCCGACTCCTCGAGGAAACCGGAATACTCGAGGCCCTGCCTGGGGTCCTCGCCGACGCGGTCGAGGCTACTGGCTACGACCTCCGGGCGAGTCCCGTGGCGGGACCGCCCTACGTCGTCGTGACGAGTTGCGGCCCCGTCCTCCGAGCGACGATCGATCCCGGGCGGCTCGTGATCCGATTCGACGCGTTCGAGGTGGTTCGCGATTCCGATCCGGACCGCCCGTCGGCCTATCGTCGACTGGACGGGACGCAACTCGAGGTCTCGCTCGAGTGATCGTATCGTAGGTCGTCCCAACCCGTCGACGACATAGGATTGACTTCGCTCGAGACGACCGGACTACTAACTCAGTTCGCTATATCGCCAGTTATTGTTAACAGACTCGACCATCTCGCGTTGCAGTTAACAAAAACCACTCCCAGGATAATAACTCTTATACTCCGGCGGGACCAGTCCCGAGTATGAACCCGACACGACGCGCGCTGCTCAAAGGGGGAGCCGGCGCGCTCGCGGCCGGCACCGTCGCCGGCTGTCTCGACGACATCGACGCGACGAACGCGGACCTCGAGACCGGCTACGCCGCCTTCTTCACCCTCTGGGACTGGGCCGAGCAGGTAAGCGGCGACGCGGTCGATTTCGAGAACCCGGTCGGAACCGGCCAGCCCGGCCACGGCTGGTCGCCGAGCGGCGATCTCACTCGTGACATCGCCGACGCCGGCGCGTTCGTCTACTTCGATACGCCGGAATTTTCGTGGGCCCAAGATATCGCGGCGACACTCGAGTCCGACTACGATACCGTCGCCGTGATCGACGGGTTCGAGGGACTCGAGGGGGAACTGCTCGGCTGGGACCACGAGGTCGACGCCCATGCTCACGACAGCGAGGACGACCACGGCGACGAGACCCCCGACGGCCACGATCACGACCAGTCGTCGGTGGATCCCCACGTCTGGCTCGACCCCGTGCTCGCGGAGGATATCATCGATACCATCGCGTCGGGACTCGCCGATGCCGACCCGGACAATGCCGAGACCTACGAGGAAAACGCCGCCGCGTACACGGACGACCTCGCAGCCCTCGACCAGCGATTCGAAGACCTTGTCGACGCAGCTGACCGTCGGATCGCCGTCTTTGCCGGCCACGACTCGTTTACCTATCTCCAGGAGCGATACGGGTTCGAAATCCACACGCCAACCGGCGTCAGCCCACAGGAACCGAGTCAGAGCGATATCTCGGCGACGGCCGAGCTGGTCGACGAGGAGGGAATCGAGACGATCCTCTACAGTCCCTTCGAGGACCGCGACGGACAGTACCCGCCGCTCGTCAACACCATCCTTCGGGACACCGACGCGACCGACGCGATGGCGATCACGCACCTCTCGGGCACCCTCGCGACGTGGCAGGACGAGGGCTGGGGCTACCTCGAGCAAATGGAAGAAATAAACGTCCCCGCGTTCAGAGAGGCACTAGACGCACAGTGACCGTCGTCGACCTCGAGAACGTGACGTTCGCCTACGGCGAGCAGCCGGCGGTGAAGGACGTCTCGTTACGGGTCGAAGAGGGCGATTTCCTCGGGCTGATCGGCCCCAACGGCTCGGGGAAGACCACCCTCCTACATCTCATGCTCGGACTGCGCAGTCCCGACAGCGGCTCGATCGAACTATTTGGCGAACCCGTCGATGCCTTCGACGACGGCGAGCGGATCGGCTACGTCTCCCAGCAGGCGACCAACCGCGGCGGCTCGATGCCGGTCACCGTCCGCGAAGTCGTCACGATGGGCCGGTTCGCCCACGCGGGCCATAGCCGACTGACCGATGAGGATCGCGAGACCGTCGACGAGGCCCTCGAGACGGTCGCCATTGCCGACCTCGCGGACCGGCAGGTCAACCAGCTCTCCGGTGGTCAGCGCCAGCGGGCCTACATCGCACGCGCGCTGGCCTCCGAGGCCGACCTGCTGGCGCTCGACGAACCGACCGTCGGCGTCGACGCCGAATCCCGCGACGCGTTCTACCAGTTGCTCGAGTCGCTCAACGAGTCGGGGATCGCGATCATCCTGATCGAACACGACATCGGCGTCGTCACGGACCGGGCGAGCCGGATCGCCTGCATCAATACAGAACTGTACCACCACGGCGACACTGAATCGTTCGTCGAGAGCGACGCGCTGACCGAGGCCTACGGCGCGACGGGACAGGTCGTCCACCACCACCACTGAGATCCGATGACGAAGCACAACTCTCACCGTCGTCGGCTCGAGCACGTCGGAATTGGCCTCACCGCAATCCTCGCAGTCGCGATGGTTGGCCTCCTCGCTATCGACGCGTTGCGCGGGGTTCCCGTTGTTGGCGAACTGTACGATCAGGCCAGAATTGCGGGCTGGTGGGCGGATTACTACCTCGGGACGAACGTCTTCTACCATCCGTTCATGTGGCGTTCGATCGCGACGGGGATCCTCATCGGGGTCGTCGCGCCGCTGGTCGGCACCTATCTCGTCCATCGGGAGATGGCGCTGATCGGCGAGACGCTGGCACACACGGCCTTCGCCGGGGTCGCGGTCGGCCTCCTCGTGAGCGCGACGACGGGCTGGGACGGTTCGCTGATGCTCGTCGCGCTGGTCGTGGGGATTCTGGGTGCGCTCGGGGTCCAGTGGCTAGCTGAGCGGACCAACACCTACGGCGACGTGCCGATCGCGATCATGCTGACCGGCAGCTTCGCCGTCGGCACGCTGATTATCAGCTACGGCCGCGGGATGACCGGATTCAACGTCGAGGGCTACCTCTTCGGAAACATCTCGGTCGTCACTCCCTCGGGCGCGCGACTGATGGCCGTCATCAGCGTGGTCGTCGTGGTCGTCACCGTCGCGACCTACAAGCAACTCCTGTTCATCACCTTCGACGAACAGGCCGCCCGCGTCGCGCGGCTCAACGTGACGTGGTACAACACCCTGTTGATCGTGATGACGGCCGTCGTCGTCGTCGGCGCGATGCAGATCCTCGGCGTGATCCTCGTCGCCGCGATGCTCGTCGTCCCCGTCGCCGCGGCCACGCAGGTCGCCCACAGCTTTCGCGAGACGCTCTACTGTTCGATCCTCTTCGGACAGGTGGCCGTCATCGGCGGCTTCGTCTTCTCGGTTTCCCAGGGACTGCCCACCGGCGGCTCGATCGTCGTCGTCGCCATCGCCTGCTACCTGCTCGCGATTTTCGCCTCGAGCCGGTCGACGGCAGCCATTTCGACTCGCTGACGGGCCGTGAACCGTTACGTGCGGGCTCGAGTCCGAGATCCGTCGAGGAGTTGAAAGACGACGCCGAGCATCGAGCAGCCGATCCCGATCGGGACGAGTACGAGCCCGATTCCGGGCCCCCACGCGGGACCGGGGACCAGTATGTTGAACACTCGTGCGACCAGCACGGGGACGACCAGCAGAAGAATTGAGAGGCTCCCGGCGACGGCCCCTATCGTGAGCGCCCGTTGCGACCGTTCGGATGGCTCCCGCAGACGCGTGACGAAATACAGCGATCCCGATTCCACGAGCGCGAGGAGGCCCGCAATCACGGACAGCAACACGAAGATGCCGGTAAGACCGGCCGCGAACCCGTCACCGGGCGGGTTTTCTGGAATCGCCGCGAACAGCAACGCCGCGGTCAGGAGGCTGACCACACCCAGCGCTGCGGTGCCGGCAGCGACAGTTCCGGACCGACGGAGAGATGTCGATGAGATACACACTACTACTGACAGATGTGTGATAAACGTTGCGCGTTACAGCAGACGGGTGTGGATCTATAGTAGCCACTGCAAGTCACTGCATACCTAATCGAACGACTGCGTTGCGATCAGTGTGTGAATCGTTTCAGTGGCTACTATATTTCGCCTCACTCGGCATCGTGTGACGATACCCGGTGTCTCGAACGACGACCGACGGCCGTCGTCCGGAACCGTCCGACTTCCATTCGGCTGGAACACGCCGCACACTTAACACGCTACTTCGCTAACCTGCGAACGATGGGACGGTTATCTGCACTCTTCGATCCCGAGACCGTCGCCGTAGTCGGCGCGACCGACCGCGAGGGCGCGGTCGGCCGGGCGATCCTCGAGAACCTGCGCGACGAGTTCACGGGCGAGGTCGTGCCGGTCAACCCGTCGCGCGATGAGGTGCTCGGGCTCGAGTGTTATCCTGACGCGTCGAGCGCGCCGCCGATCGATCTGGCGGTGGTCGTGGTTCCGCCCGAGATCGTGATCGAGTCGATCCGCGACCTCGCCGAGGCGGGCACCGAGAACGTCGTCGTCATCACTGCCGGTTTCTCCGAGACGGGCGGCGAGGGTGCCGAGCGCGAACGGCGACTCCGCGCCGTCGCCGGCGAACACGACCTCAACGTCGTCGGGCCGAACAGTCTGGGGATCATGGCCACGTCGAACGGGATGAACGCCACGTTCGGCCCCGAGAGCGCGCTCGAGGGCTCGATCTCCTTTATGAGCCAGTCGGGTGCGTTCATCACCGCCGTCCTCGACTGGGCCAACGAGCAGGGAATCGGGTTTCGAGACGTGGTCTCGCTGGGCAACAAGACCGTCCTGGACGAGACGGATTTCGTCCGCGAGTGGGGTGACGACCCGGAGACCGACGTCATTATCGGCTACTTAGAGGACATCGGTGACGGTCGGGGTTTCATCGAAGCCGCCCGCGACGTCAGTTCGGACACCCCGATCGTGCTCGTCAAATCGGGCCGGACGAGTGCCGGCGCGCAGGCCGCCTCCTCGCACACCGGCGCGATCGCCGGCAGCGAACGGGCGTACGAGGCCGGTCTCGAGCAGGCCGGGGTCATCCGTGCCCGCTCGGTCCAGGAACTGTTCGACTACGCGCGGGCGCTTTCGGGGCTTCCAGAGCCCGAGACCGACGGCGTTGCGGTCGTGACTAACGCTGGCGGTCCCGGTGTCCTGACGACCGACGCCGTCGGCGACTCGTCGCTCGAGATGGCCTCCTTCAGCGACGAGACGATTGACGCACTCGCGGAGGCGATGCCCGACGAAGCCAACGTCTACAACCCGATCGACGCGATCGGCGACGCCGACGTCGACCGGTTCGGCGAGGCCCTCGAGATCGCGCTCGAGGATCCGAACGTCGGCAGCGCCGTGGTCGTCGCCGCGCCGACCGCGGTCCTGTCGTACGACGACCTCGCCGAGCGGGTAATCGAGACGCTCGAGGCCCACGAGACGCCCGTCGTCACGTGCCTCATGGGCGGGAAACGGGCTCGCGACGCCGAGGAAACGCTACGCGAGTCTGGGGTTCCGAACTACTTCGATCCCGCTCGAGCGGTCTCGGGACTCGACGCGCTCGCTGGCTTCCGCG
This sequence comes from Natrinema sp. H-ect4, assembly GCF_041894845.1. Lineage (NCBI taxonomy): Archaea > Methanobacteriati > Methanobacteriota > Halobacteria > Halobacteriales > Natrialbaceae > Natrinema > Natrinema sp. H-ect4. The sequence continues at coordinate 82,908 of NZ_JBHDYC010000002.1, read as the reverse complement.
ATATTCGCGAGCGGACGGTCGACGAGCCCGTGACGTTCGACGTCGATCGCGAACGCGCCCGCAAGATCCTGGCGCGCGTCCAGCGGCGGGACGACAACCGCCTCGGCGTGGAGTCGATGGACCTGCTCGAGGCCTACGGCATCCCGACCCCGCAGGGGGAGATCGTCGACGACCCCGACCGCGCCCGCGAGGTCGCCGAATCGATCGCCGGCGATGTCGTCCTGAAGATCGTTAGTCCCGACATCTCGCACAAGTCCGACATCGGTGGCGTCAAAGTCGGTGTGGCGGACGAGGACGTTTACGACGCCTACGAGGACGTGGTCGCTCGAGCGCGAAACTACCAGCCCGACGCCACGATCATCGGCGTACAAGTCCAGGAGATGCTCGACCTCGAGTCCGCGACCGAGACCATCGTCGGGATGAACCGCGACCCGCAGTTCGGCCCATTGTTGCTGTTCGGGCTCGGCGGCATCTTCGTCGAAATCCTCGAGGATACCTCGGTCCGCGTCGCGCCGATCGGCGAGGGCGAGGCCCGCGACATGGTCGATGAGATTCAGGCGGCACCGCTGTTGCGCGGTGCACGCGGCCGCGAGACCGCCGATATCGAGCGCGTCGTCGAGACGATCCAGCGACTCTCCCAGCTGGTGACGGACTTCCCGTCGATCCTTGAACTCGATATCAACCCGCTCGTGGCCGGCCCGAAGGGCGTACAGGCGATCGATCTGCGACTCACCGTCGATCCGGATGAACTCGACGCAGACATATCCGACACGGAGGAACCATGACCGACACCGATCCAGAACCCGATTCCACGGACATCGAAACCGATACTGATACCGAAAGCGGCACCGACAGCACGTCCGGCGACACACCCGTCGAGACGCTGCTCGTCAGCTCGCTCGAGGAAAGCACCGGCAAGACGGCCATCACGCTGGCGCTCGCCCGGCTCGCGCGGGACGAAGGGGACAGTGTCGGCTATATGAAACCGAAGGGGACCCGGCTGCAGAGCAACGTCGGGAAGACCCTCGACGAGGACCCGCTGCTCGCCCGCGAACTGCTCGAGTTCGAGGCCGAGATGCACGACCTCGAGCCCGTCATCTACTCACCGACGTTTATCGAGCAGGCGATCCGCGGGCGCGAGGATCCGGACGAGCTGCGCGACCGCGTCCGGGAGGCGTTCGAGACGCTCGCGGCCGATCGCGACCGGTTGTTCGTCGAGGGCGGCGGCCGGTACGATGTCGGCGGGATCGTCGACCTCGCGGACCCCGATGTCGCCGACCTCCTCGATGCGCGCGTGCTGCTGGTTGCGCCCTACGAGATCCCCGCAGATGTCGACGACGTCATCGCCGCCGCCGACCGGTTCGGCGACCGACTCGCCGGCGTCGTCTTCAACGACGTTTCCGACGCGGCCTACGACGGGCTCGAGACGGACGTCGTCCCCTTCCTCGAGGGGCGCGGGATTCCGGTCCACGGGGTGCTCCCGAGCGAACGGGAGCTGTCGGGCGTGACGATCGCCGAGCTCGCGGACGAACTCGGCGCGTCGGTACTCGTCGACGAGGGGCAGGACAACTACGTCGAACGCTTTACCGTCGGCGCGATGGGGCCCGATAGCGCCCTGCGCCACTTCCGCCGGACGAGAGACGCCGCCGTCATCACCGGCGGCGACCGCGCCGAGATACACACCGCCGCGCTCGAGGCTCCCGGCGTCCGCTGTCTCATCCTTACCGGCGGCCACCGGCCCTCGAGTGCGATCGTCGGGCAGGCCAGCGAGAAGGGCGTCCCGATCCTCGCGGTGCAGACGGACACCCTCACGACGGTCGAACGCGCCGAGGACGTCGTCCGCAGCGGCCGGACTCGAGATGCCGACACCGTCGACCGGATGCAACGGCTGCTGTCCGATCACGCCGCCGTCGACTCGATTCTGGGATAGGCTCGAGCGTCGGTGGATTCGGGATCACACTCATCTCGACCGACTCGTGTCGTTTCGGGTCGGCTACTCCCGTCTCAGCCGACTTGGCCACCGATAGCACCGGTCGTAACTGCCGATGCACCGGTCGTAACTGTCGATGCACCGGTCGGCCCGGTCGCGTTCGATGTGACGACTATCGCGTCTGACTAAAAGTTAAGAGTCCACCGCGCATGGGGCCAGACATGGACGACACTCCCCAAGAAATCACGTCCCTCGTCGGCCGCGAGGTTTACTCGAACAACGGCGTCTTCGTCGGCGAAGTCGAAGATCTCCGACTGAATATCGACAGCGAAGCCGTCACCGGACTCGCACTTGCGAACCTGAACAGCGAACTGTTTGCAGACGAAGCCCGCAGCGGACAGGGAATCATCGTCCCCTACCGCTGGGTCCGCTCCGTCGGCGACGTCATTCTCATCAACGATGTCGTCGAACGCGTCCGCGAACCCGACGAAGAAGAAGACGAACTGCTGGCGTAACTCGAGTCTGCGATCGTCTCAGCTCCCGTTCGAGCCTTCGCTGCTACCTCCTTCGACACCCATCGCGTCGAATAGCGTCCGCTTGACCGCTTCTTCGGTCAACTCGAGCAGCGTCTCTCGCGTGTCCTCCGAGATCTCGATTCCGGTGAAGATCCCCAGCGGGATCTCCGCGCTGGCTTGCGTGGAGTGGCCGGCCGTCTCGCCGATGTCCCCGTAGGCGTCGTCGAGCACCTTGCCGATGTTGATGCGGATGTCCTTCGAGCGACCGGCGAGGAAGATCGTCTCGTCGGCGATCCCGAAGACAGCGGTCGTGGTGACGCCCTCGAGGTTGAGCAGGTGGCTGGCGGCCTGGGTCAGCGCCTCGCGGTCGCGGACGAAGCCCGCGTTGGAGACGAGGTGACTCCCTTGGACGTCCCGGTTCGTGATGGCCTCCGCGAGCACGTCCAGCGTCTCGGGTGACATCGACGGCGACTCCACTTGCTCGAGGGTGTCGTGGTTCGCGAACGGATAGAGGTAGGCGGCGGCGGTCAGATCGGCGGGGGTGGTGTCGCGCTTGAAATCCAGCGTCTCCGCGCGGATGCCGTAGAGCAAGGCCGTGGCGACCTCCTCGGAGACGTTCATGTCGAACTCCTGGATGTACTTCGTCATGATCGTCGACGTCGAGGACATGTTCGGTCGGATGTCGACGAACTCGGGTTCGACCCCGTTCTCGGTCTCGGATTCGTGGTGATCGATGACGATGTCGATCGGGAGGTCCATCTCGCCCGAGGTCGCGTGATCGACTAAGGCAACGGTGTCGTAGATCGAGTGGTCCTCGATCTCGTCCCACTGGACGAGGTCGATCCCGAGCAGATTGACGAACGCTCGGTTCTCCTGGTGGCCGACGTCCCCGAGATAGATGATATCGGATTCGATGCCGAGATGCTCGGCGATCGCCTGCAGCGCCGCTGCACTGGCGATCGAGTCCGGATCGGGGCTGTCCTGAGTGACGATCGCCAGCCGCGTCGATGTCTGCTCGACGATCTCCGCGAGCTTCCCCGCATTGTACTCGAGTTCGCCCGACTCGAGGGCGCGCAGGGCGGATTCGGCGATGACCGTGGAGGGGTTGATGACGATGTCGGCCCCGAGTTCGGAGAGTTCGTCGCCGGAGACGGGATCGCTTGCGCGGGCGACGATGAACTGATCGCCGTTGCTCTTGCGGATGTGTTCGACGGCGCGCTTGTTGGACTCGACGTCCGAGGCGAGGATGAGGATGACATCGCGGTCGGCAACGAGGTCGGCGACGCCGGATTCCCGGATGTCGGCCGTCCGGGCGTCCAGGTCCTGGTCACGGAGCGATTCGACGCGGCTCTCGTCCTGATCGACGATGAAGACGTCCTTCCCCTGTTCGACGAGTTCCTCCGCGACGGCGTAGCCCACGCTCCCACAGCCCAAGATAGCGTAGTCAGAGATCGACGAAATCGTAACCCCCGTACTCATATGCCCGAGTGGTCGGACCGGCCGCACTTAACGCTCCCGAAGAGTGGCACAAAATGACGGTTCAGCCCGGGTGACTCGAGACCGAGTGACTGTCACGCCCGTGGATCACTGCCACGCTGCCCGCCAAGGGAAACGTATTTGAACGACCGAGGGAAAGTCGCAGGTACAGGGCCGGTAGCTCAGTCCGGCAGAGCGTCTGACTCTTAATCAGACGGTCGCGTGTTCAAATCGCGCCCGGCCCGCTTCTTTCCTTCACGAAAGTGAGTCACACTAATCGGCAGACAACGTCATCTCTGTCTCTGAAGCAGCAACTCTCCCTGTTGAGTCGAGTCTTTCAGTAAACGACGTCCCGTCACGTCTAGCATCTATTAATAGTTCACACAAACCCTTCAGTACTGTTAATTGTTAACATTCCATCCTCCGAGGCGATTGATTGACACTCCGAACAGACAATTGACAAAGTTCCAACTTAGTCAGAGATGTCTATTTTTGAATAGTAGTGTGTGAGGCGCAACCAGGACGATAGCCCGTTTGAATGACAATCAATCCAGATGAGGGTATACGCTTCCACCGAAAGTCCCCTCTCACTTCTGCTCGTTAGATTCGTTCCTAGCCAATAGATATCCCATTCCGAAGATTGTTGCTAACGTGCCAGCGATTCCCGGACCAGGAACACTATCGGAAGATTGGGTGTCGAAAGAGATATTATCATCATCATCTCCGTCAGACTCTTCTCGAGGAGCTTCGAAATTCCAGACTTCTGTTCCCTCGGCCCGGTCAACTGCGTACAAAATCCCACTCTCAAATCTGAAAAATACCAAATCATCTTGAGCGACCACTTCCAAAGGTACGTCTGGCTCTGAACCAGTGGCTGTCCAGTACCGTTCGCCTGTTTCTCGATCCAGAGCGTAAGCCGTCCACCCGGAAGATGTCCCACCGGATGCAGTGTAGACAGTGTCACCGATGGCGCGAACCCACCCTCCGAACGGTGAATTAACAGGGGCACGCCAGTCTATATCCCCAGAGTCTGCATCAACTGCGAAAAGTTGAGCCTCCATTTCTGAACTCGCAGCCCAGACATAGATCCTGTTTCCGACAGCTATCGCTTTCGAAATCCCCAACCTCTCGACTGTTTCAGAGATTTGTATCTTCCATTTTGGATCACCCGTCGTCACGCTTTGACCGATGAGCTCTCCTTCTGTCTCACCATAGACATCTGCATCAGTACTGACAATTGAGGCAGTCCCAACAGTAACACTGGGTCGCGAAGTAATACCGTAATTGGAATACTGCCACTGATGTTCACCGGTGATCGCATCGAACCCATGAATTCCGTGGTACTCGGAACTCAGCAAGAGTGTCGTACCGGAAACTACCGGAGGATAGAAATCTGGGCCATAATCGGTGAAATCGCCTGCCTCTGGGACAACCCATTCACTTCGGCCAGAGTCTGCTTCAATGGCGTATAGCCTGTCATCAGTTGTAGCATAGAGAAGCCCGTTGGCTGCTACCATCGGCGACTGCACCGTTTTATTTGGTTGTGCAGATTCCCACTCTTGGTCGCCAGTTTCTGCATTGTACGCACGAATCGCTCCGCCATCTGCTCTAACAAAAATCATCCCGTCAGCAACGGTCAGTTCATTGTTCGTCCGGAGTGCATCGTCAGTGATCGACCAGTAATCTTCGCCCGTTTCTGGATCAATAGCGTAGATCATCTCCGTAGATGCTGCCAGAAGTGTGTCTTCAGCACTCGTCAGCGATTGAAATGGTCTATGTGTGTCCCCCTCAAACGTCCACTCTATGTCGCCCGTTTCCCTATCAACTGCGTATACTTCCCCATCAATTCGGGTGAAGATGAGCGTCTGTTCCTCTGTAGGGTCTGACTGATCATTAGTTGCCGCTACACTGGCCATAATCGACGATGTGGATGTTACCGACAGTATCCCCACTCCCGTCATTCGAAGCAGTGTACGACGATCCGGCCGTGTAGCGAACCTTGCTAGAGGGGAGTTCGATTCGGCGGTCGAAACTCTCTTCTTCGAATTTGGATTGTTACATTCTGCATTTCTCTGGTCCGGTTCATTGTCTCTCATAGGTTCTCACAACACGTTGGAAATGCGCTACTCGAGATCATATGAACACATTAAATTACTGGTAATTAAGAGTTGTGAGCTTTACTGCAATAACCGAAGTAGAAAGAGTTCTCAACAACAGGGACCGCTCTGCCAAAATAGTAGCTTTCATCGTGATCGAGATAGCGGTCTGGCGAGTGCTTCTACGCCTGTTCGCGCAGCTGCACAAGCCATCTGGCTATCTTTGAGCAGCGAGAGAATCCCGCCGTTCACGGCGGGCGAAGATGTCACCTGTGATCTGAGACCGTTTTCTCGGCGATCAAGTGCACGCTCGGCGACGCCGGGCGTGCGCGAATCTGGTATTGAGATTTCCGAAAAGTCGCCGCGGTGTTTTCTGTCTACGACATCAAGCGTACTGTGAGCTAGACAAATCCAACGCCGTATGGTGATTCACCACGGCCATTTAGAGTGAATTAAATCGACCCGACTTAATGTCGGTCGCTACCGCCTTACCGAGTGTCTCGAACCCCGTCGGGGAACTCGTTGTTCGCGAGGGAGACGGAACCGGAGTTGCTGATGATAGTCAGGGAGCTTTTGTCTATCACGGAATTGGCGTAACAGTTCTCGATTGTCACGTCATCCGCGCCGTTGACGACAATTGGTGTGTGCGTCGTCGTGAACTCCGAGTTGACGACGGCCGCGTCGTCGCCCCGCAGCTCGATGCCGCGTCGCTTGTTGGGGCCATGCTGTTCGACCGAGAGTCCGTCGAACCGACAGCCGTTTCGCGTACAGAGGATCGCGTGGCGCATCGTCGAACCGTCCGCGTCGCCGGTAATTCGAACGTCTTGCAGGTCGACCGCTCCGGCGTCCTGCCCGTGGATCTGAACCGCGTTTGCGCTCCCGTCGATCTCGATGTCGACGTCCTGGATCGCCGTCGCTCCCGCCTCGGGGTCGATCCGAATCCCGTTGTTCAACCCGTCGGCGACGGAAATCTCCGAGTTCACGATCGAAGTGGTGTCGACGCCGTTCATGATCCTGATCGCGTCGCCGTTCGGTTGGGGGATGTCGATACTGATGCCCTCGAGAGCGAACTGGTCCCCGTGATCGAGCCGAATCGCGTGCTGACCGTTCGAGTCGTGCGGATTCTCGTCGACGACGATGGTCGCGTCCCTGATCGTGCCCGTCGCGCCACCGAGGCGGATCGAGGCGGTCCCGCTGTTTCGGAACCGGCCGCCGTCGACGTCGATTCGACCGGTTTCGTTGGAGGCGTACAGTCCGGTGCCCGGAAAGCCGCCGAGCACGCAGCCGTCGAAGACGAGCGTTCCGCGATGATTTGGGTCGACCCCGATACCGGTCGGTCCGCGCCACATGTTCCCCGCGTTCGGCGTATCGTCGACGTGAAGGCCGCCGTCGGCCGCACAGAAGCGTTCGACGAGACCGCGCCCGTCGGGGTCGGTGATGTCGAACCACCCCGGCCCCCACGTCCCGCTGTCGTGGACGCCGCGGATGAAGACGTTCCGCACGACGAGACCGTCCTCGACCACAGCACTGAGGACGCGGATCCCCGTGTCCGACGCCGTCTGGTCGATGTCGAATCCCTCGAATCGGAGCTCCCGTCCGGGGGTGTTGCTCGTTCCCATCCGGAACAGGCGATACTGCGGGCCGTCGAACTCGTGGTAGGTCGCCGGGACCAGCGTCGCGTCCTCACCGACGAACCCGACGTTTTCGAACCCGGTGAGCCGCAGTTGCTCGTCCATGTAGTACCGCCCCGGCGGGAATGTGAGGAGCGTGTCGTCGTCGACGTGTTCGCGCAAGACGGGCGTGATAGACTCGTCGCCCTCGTCGTCCGCGCCGGCCTCGACCACGTCGATGACGGTCCCGTATTGCTGTTCGTTCTGTTCCGCGCTCTGTGCTCCCGCCACCCCGGCAACTGAGAGCGTCGAACCGAGTCCGACGACACAGCCTTTCAGATACGATCGCCGACCGAACCGCATAGTTCGTGAGTCGTTTGAAGTCACGACTCCCCTTCGGAAACGGGGACTATTACGTATAATCGAGGTAATTCAATCCGAACCCGTTGAAATGAACGAACGATCGCCAGGGCCGTTCCTGACGGGCTCTCGAGCGGATACGAGCGGAATAGGCGCGCCGGCCGCTCGAGTCCTTAGCACCGAATTAAGCGATTGCACAGACTGACTCGACAGGCGAAACAGTTTCGCTCGCCCGGAGGATCGTCGCTGCGTTCCGAACGACCGACGGAGGCGACGATGCACACCGCACGCTCGAGAGACTCCGTCCGCCGACACCGTCACGCGAGGGACTTGCGTTCGGGCGAACCGGTCGCGCGAGCGTTCGTCTCGAGTCCGACGCCGAAGCCGTCGCCGACGACCTGGCGGTCGACCGGATCCGCGTCGAACTATAGTAGCCACTGTAAGTCACTGCACACCTGATCGGACGATAGCTGTGCGATCAGTGTGTGAATCGTTGCAGTTGTTCCTATATTCTGACGAAGCGACTCATCGGTTCGAACAGCAATGTGCCACCAGAGCGGGTGATCGAACGGGGCGTTTGTCCAGCCACGACGATCGGTTCGGATCGGCTCCGAGAACCCCTCGAGCGGTGCTCGCCACGGGCAGTCAGGTCAGCGCCGTCCTGGCCGGACATTCGTTGCCCCATCCGTCATGGCACAGCCGGTCGTTGCCACACCGTTTCTCGTCGTCATCGCTCGCGCGCAACCCCATCGCCGCCGGGATCGTTCTGACGTGGGTTTGCCGTTGGGCCGGACGATCGACGAGTTCGGTGTGCTGATGGTTGCGTACACGCCACGAATCACGGTGACGTAAATCCGCGTCTCGATACTCGCGAGCGAGGTCGATGCGATGTTCCAATCGCGCTCGCTCTGGCCACGATCGCGGTCACCGTCACTATCCAACTGCTGGTCGGAACGGCCTGACGTCGTAATCCGCCGTCTCTGCGACGCTGTCGCGTTTCTCAGTTCGCGAACCAATCATACAGAGTGATAGTCACTCTAATCTCCTCTAAGTGCTTTGGAAGTGGGGTTATGGATGTCCTCGTGCTATTTACGGGTGAGATTCATGACATCTATCGCAGACATCGAGATTCCGGCAGACGGAACCGGAACCGGCGAGCTGTTCGAGTCCGTCCCTTCACTCACGTGCGAGATGGAGCGAGTGATCGCCTCGAGCGGCCACGGCCTCTGGCTCTCCGGCCCATCACAGTCGGAGGTCGAGGACGCACTCGACGAGGCGGGGGCGATCGGAAATTACTCCCAGATCAGTAGCGACGAGGACCGCTGGCTCTACGACATCGAATTCGAACCCGACACCGTCGACCCCTTCGAGATCGTTCTCGAAGAGGGCGGAACGGTACTGAGCGCCTCGGCGTCCAACGGCACGTGGCTGCTCAGCGTCCGCGTGGTCGACCGCGAGAGCGTCAGTTCGCTGTACGATCGTCTCGACGACAACGACGTGACGCCGACGATCGTCCGACTCTTCGATCTGGCCGAGGAAAGCCACTCCCAGTGTGGCCTGACGGCCCGCCAGTACGAGACGCTGGTCGCGGCGATCGATCACGGCTACTTCGAGATCCCGCGCGAGGTCTCGATGCAGGAACTGTCCGAGGAACTGGGAATCTCCCATCAGGCGCTCTCCGAGCGCCTGCGCCGCGCCTACCGCGCGCTCGTCACGTCCGAACTCAACGTGACCGAAGAGGACACCGCCGCACCGGCGATTCCGACGAACTGAACGCGTTCGTTTCCAGACGATCCCGTCCGACGTCCGACTCGATGTTTTTCACCGGCTGGCGACCGACGGAGAGTGGCCCACGAGTTGAATACGCACCTCGAGGCGCGCACAGCACTGACGGTGACTCGTGCGGAGACCACCTACCATTACTATCCTCGCATACGACACGGACGACATGAAGATAGACAGCGACGACGGCGTGTTGCGACTGACGTTCGACCGCCCGGACGCGCTCAACGCGCTCACGACGGAGACCGCGGACGAACTGGCTGACGCGATCGAAGGGGCCACTCCGGAGACCGCGGACGTGATCGTCATCACCGGCGCGGGCGACGCCTTCAGCGCGGGCGGCGACCTCGAGTCGCTGGCGGAGACGCCCGGATCGTCCGCGGATGCCTACGAGGAGGTCACCGAGACCTTCGGCCGCGTCGTCGAGGCGATGCTCGAGTGCCCGGTCCCAATCGTCGCGAAAGTAAACGGCGACGCCATCGGCGCGGGGCTCTCGATCGTCGCGCTCGCGGACATCGCCTACGCCGCCGCCGACGCGACGTTCTCGTGTGCGTTCGTCAGGGTCGGCCTGATCCCCGACACCGGCGGGACCGTTATGCTCCCCCACATCGTGGGACTTCGAGCCGCGAAGAAACTCGCGTTCACCGGCGAGTTCTTCGACGCCGAACGCGCGGCCGACCTCGAGTTGGTCAACGAGGCGGTCCCCGCCGCGGAACTCGACGACCGGGTCGCAGAGACGGTCGACGGCCTCGCGAACGGCCCCACGGCCACGATCGGTATGATGAAACAGGCGATGCACGAGAACCTGGGTCGGTCGTGGGACGACGCGCTGGATTACGAGAACTTGCTGCAGGCCCAGGCCCGCACGTCGGGCGCTCACGAGGAGGGCGTGACCGCATTCCTCGAGGATCGGGAACCGAAGTTCGAGTGATCGAACCGGACTCGCGTTCGTCCCGATCATTCGTCTCGTAATCCGAAACGCGTCCGGTCGCAAGCGTCCGCAAGCACCACGGCCTTGCACGAACCTACCCTTCGTCAAAACGCAATGTCCCCACAGATTACCGACGACGACGTTGGCAAGTCCGTCGTCAACGCGGACGGTGACGAGGTCGGAATGGTCGCCGACGTCCAACACGGTACGGCCCACGTCGAACCGGATCCCGGAATCACAGATTCGATCAAGGCGACGCTCGGTTGGGGCGATAGCGGTGAAGATACGTACCCGCTTCAGGAAGCGGCGATCGGTCGCGTGACCGACGACGAAATCCACCTCGAGCGAGACCTCTCCGGTGCCAACACGACCGGCGGGACCGGCGATATGGATACCGGAACCGGAACTGGAACGAGGGACGATCGCGGTATCGATCGGGACGAAAACGATATCAGCGGCAGCGACGACGAGGGCGTGATACGGGACGACGACGATGACGATCTCCTCGGCGACGATAACACCCGATAATACCGTTCCTCGGATTCCTTCGGATCGACCGTCCCGGCTGTACCCCGATTTTCGTTTTTTCGTCCCGTGACTGACGCTGAGTTCGTGGAACCTGATTCACCTCGAGAAACGCCTCGGGCCGCACGTCACCGAAGGGTCCGGGTTCGGTTCCTCTCGCTACTCTTCATCGATACCGTGCTCATCGTCGGCGTCACCCTCTGTTATGGCCGATCGCGCGGATCGCTCGTTGGACGGGCGATCCATTTCCTTTGTCTCTTCGGTCTCGTCGGTCACGTTCGTTTCGCCGCGATCGCGCTCCCGGGCCGCGTCCGCTTCGGAACTGCGCGGAGACGGTCGCCCGCGCTGGGCGTGCTTCCCTTGTTGACCCCGATCCGTTGAGGGGGGCTGTTCGCCCTGGCCCCGCCGATCCGGATCGATCCGCTGTGAGTACTGCTCTCGCAAGCGGCCCTGGCCGGTCTGCATCGGTGACTGTCGTTGCTGTGCCGACTGTCCGCGTTCCCGCTCGGTGGCTGGCTGCGACCGATCAGGTTCACCCGTTTGGGGCTGCCCGCCGAACTGCTGAAACTCGGACTGCCTCGAGTGGCTCGGCTCGGTCGTCATCGGCTGTTGCTGGGAGCGGGTCGCACCGGCCGATTCACCGCCGTACTCCCCCGGCGAGATCCACTCGCCGGTCTGTGGGTACTGCTGGGGCTGCTGGGACTGCTGGGGCTGCTGAGACTGAGAGCGGTCGCTCGTCCCCTGCTGACTGCTGGTCTTCATTCCTTCTCGTTGCGCCGGTTGCCCTCCTTGTTGCTGACCCGGCTGCATCCCCTGCTGTTGCCCTGTCGACGTTCCGGCCGCCTGACCGATTCCCTGCCGATCCGTCGCTCCCTGTGCGCTCGTTGGCTGCCCAGTCTGCTGGCTTCCAGTCGACTGGCGCTGCAGTCCCTGGGCCGAGGGATGGCTCCCTCGAGCCTGGGGCGACTGGGATTCCATCCGGCCGTACGTTCCGTGCCGAGCGCTCTCCTGTTGGCCCTGCCGTCCGCGGCCAGTGGACTGCCCGCCCGTCTGCCCCCGATGGTCTCCTCTTTGCCCCATCTGATTCATTTGGGGTTGGGAAGCGGCCTCGAACCCCTGTTCCATGACCCGCTCCATTTCGGGCATCACGGCCTCCATTCCCCGCAGATAGCGCTGCATCATCGACTCCGTGAACTGCTGGCCGGGCGTATTCTGCAGCATCGACCGCGTCATCTCGAGCTGTGCGGTCTCTTGCCACTCGAGTGCACTGAGCGTCATGCGGGCCATGTTCCGCTGAAGTTCGATCAGCTGCACCATCGCCTGCTGGCTCTGGTCCATCATCGATTCCGCCATCTGCTGTGTGTCCGTCGACTGCTGGGAGTGGTTCTGTCGCATAGTAGTCACCTGAGGATCCGCGGTCGCCGCCGTGATCCTCGGTCACGACTGAGCGCGACCGAGACGCAAATAAAGGGCTGCGTCGGTTCCGTCCGGAACATGACGCAACTACTCGTAACCCGGGCGAACGCGAGTAAACTGAATACGTGCAGGATATGTCCGATGCCGTCGAACCGATTCGAGAACGCGCTGTTGGGCGAATTTCGCACCGAGAGCGGGAAGTAATAGTCGCTTGGGACCGACAGTGGACGCCGACCGCGGTCAGGACTCCGATCCACCGCCCGGTTCGCCGTGAGTTACGCCCTCGCGTTCGTCGGCCTGCATCCGCCGCAGGGCCGCTCGTCCGTTGCTCGCCTCGTAGCCGAAGAAGACCCCATCGGCGTACTCCTCGGCGACCTCGGTCGCGTGAATCAGGTTGTCGACATCGACGTTTACCGCGTACAACTCGATATTAAACGGAGTCTCGAGCGCGCTCTCGAACCCCTTCGCGATGGTCTCGAGCCAGTAGGTCGTTCCGTAGGCCGTGTCGTACAGCGGGACGACGAACTCGTCGACGTACTCCTCGACGGCCTCGAGGTCAATGCCGGCGCGCTCGTAGAGGTGGCCGGGGTAGGGGTCGGGATAGAGTGTCATGTAAACCGTTCCGGGGATGTGTTCGACGGCTTCTTCGACGAATTCGGTGATGACGCTGGCCCGCCACTTCATGCGGTCGTCGTATTCGCTCGCTTCGAACGCCTGCTCGCAGACGCCGCAGTGACAGTACTCCGCGCGGGGGAAGCCGATGTCGTCGAGGCGGACGTCCCCGTTTTCGGCGGCGCAGTCGTCAATAATCTCGAACAGGCCCTCTCGGTAGTCCTCGCGGGACGGACAGATATAGGCCCAGTCGAAGTACGCTCGCTCCCGGTCGGCGGGTCGGCCCATGTCGTCGACGGGGAGCAGCGACGGATCGGCATCGGCAGCGGCGTTGTCGCCGAAACAGGAGACCATGTTCACCCCGTCGGCGATCGGTTCGGCGGACCGGCCGGTCACGTCTTTGACCTCGTAGAAGCCGCGGTCGAACTCCGGCCACCGTACTTCTTCGGCGTTACGGGTGACGACGCCGTACATAACTCGGAGTACGCCGCCATCCCCGTAAGCCGTTCGGAATCGGATCTATTCTTCGGTCGGTTCGTAGTCGACTTCGACGTCCGACGAGCCGCTGAAGGCGACCTTGTAGAGGACGGCGATGACGAACAGGGCGAGTACGACTTTGACGGTACGTGACATGTACAGCGAGTAATACGGACGGCAAATACTTAGATATTCTGGATGGTCTTCTCACCGAGATAATCGGAGACGAACGCCACGTCGACTCAGCCGGTCTGCTGTACCGATGTACCGGCGTACCCGAAGGACGGTCGTCGGCGCGCCGGGAACCCGGTACAGCAATCCGTCTCAGGTATCGATCAACGATGCGATCTCGTCGCGAACGATCGTCTCGCAGTACGAACAGCGCACGCCGTCCTCGAGCACCGAAAACCGCGAGGTGACGGGCTCGTCGCCGGTCGTGATACAGCCGGGATTCGGACAGGAGAGCACGCCCTCGACGACGTCGGGGCGTTCGACGCGGTGTTTCTCCACGACGTCGAAGTCTCGGACGATGTTGATCGTCGCGTCGGGCGCGATCAGCGAGAGCACGTCGACTTCGTCCTGACTCAGTTCGCGACCTTCGACCTTGACGATGTCCTTGCGTGCAAGGCGATCCGAGGGGACGTTCATCCCGACGGAAACCTCCTCGCCGTTGGTGCCGTCGATACCGAGGATGGCGAGGACGTTCAGCGCCTGGCCCCCGTGCACGTGATCGATAACGGTTCCGTCGCGGATCTTGCTGACCCGTAGCTCGTGATCGTCGTTGCCGTCGTGGTGGTCGTGACCGTTACTCATCGCCGTCACCTCGAATTTCCGCGTCGTCGCTCAACAGGAGATCCAGCAGCGCCATTCGGATCGGAACCCCGTTGTGCGCCTGTTCGAAGTACGCCGCGTGATCGGTTTCGTCGATCTCGGGCGCGATCTCGTCGACCCGGGGCAGCGGATGCATCACCGTCAGATCGTCGCTTGCGGCCTCGAGCGTCTCGGCGTCGATCTGGTACTCGCCGGCGACCTTCTGGTACTCGTTCTCGTCGGGGAAGCGCTCGCGCTGGATCCGCGTGACGTAGAGGACATCGAGCGAGGGCAGGACCTCCTCGAGGGCGTCGTGCTCTCGAATGCCGGTCCCGTCTTGTTGCTGGTGGAGGTCGTAGACGACCTCCCGCGGTAGCTGTAGACTCTCCGGGCTGATGAAGTGCTGGCGGGTATCGAAGTTCGTCAGCGCGTAGGCCAGCGAGTGGACGGTCCGACCGTACTTCAGATCGCCCATGATGCCGATGGTCAGGTCGTCGAGTCCGGCGTTCTCCCGGATCGTGTAGAGATCGAGTAGCGTCTGAGACGGGTGGTGACCCGCGCCGTCGCCCGCGTTCACCAGCGGGACGTCGACGAACTCGCTCGCCATCGTCGCCGATCCCTGCTTGGGATGGCGCAGGACGAGCGCGTCGGCGTACCCCTCGATGACGCGGACGGTGTCGGCGAGGGTCTCTCCCTTCGTCACACTCGAGGACTCGACCGAACCCATGTCGACGATGTCGCCGCCGAGTCGCTTCATCGCGGTCTCGAAGCTCATCTTCGTCCGCGTGCTCGGCTCGAAGAAGAGCAGGCCGAGCACCGTCCCCACGTGACGGTTCGCGACGGCCGACGGGTCGGCGTCGATCTCGGCCGCGTAGTCGAGAACGGTCTCGATGTCTGCCCGCGAGAGTTGTTTGCTCGTGATGAGGTGATCGTGGCGCATTCGTTCGTGTAGGCTGTGGCGGTCCCCTTGAATCTCCCCATTCGATGCCGCCCCCATCGCGTCGGTTCTCGTCGGACCGCCCTGCCACGTCGATCCTCGGCAGGGCGGTACTGTCACGTCGTTTTCCAGATTTCGTTCTACTTCAACTGCGAGCCAGCCACGGAGCTTCGGACCGGGCGACCCCCTGAGGGCAAAGAGTTATACAGACACTACAGTAATTGGTCATAATTGTATGGTCGGTCGGCTAGATACTGGAATCGACGTACTCGATCGAAAGCTCGACGGCGGACTCCCACCGGGATGTCTCGTCGCGTACACCGCCGAGCCGGCCAGCCAGTCCGAACTCCTCCTCTACGAACTCACGGCCGCACGCGGAACCCTCTACCTCTCGACCGAACGCTCCGACGACGCCGTCCGCCACGCCATCGAGTCCTCCCCGTCGTCCGTCGGTAGCCCGACCGTCAGACACGTTACCAGCGACACCCCGATCGAGGAGGCGACGCGACTGATCGGTGCGCTGCCGGACGGTGCCAACCTCATCATCGACACGATGGATGTCTTGGAGCAACGCGACACCGAGGAGTACGTCGATTTTCTCAACGAACTCAAAGCCACGATGCTCGAGACCGGGAGCATCGCCCTCTTGCACTGTCTCAAGGGAGACGACGAACCGGCGAACCGATCGCGGACCGTCCACGCCGTCGACGCCGTCTTCGATCTCCGAACCATGATCGCCGGCAATGAACTCGAGAACCATCTGACGATCCCGAAGTTCCGCGGCGGCAGCCAGCCGACCGAAGCGATCAAACTCGAACTCACGGAGGAGGTCGCGATCGACACGAGCCGCGATATCGCGTAAACTACCCTACCCTACTTCGCTCGGTCTGACGACCTCGCTCGTTGAGGGGGAGGGCTTTCGCGTGGACTCCAGTTCTATGCCATCCCCAGATCCTTCGGATCTGGTGGGTTGCGCAAGACTACGTCTTGCGAACACCGTCTGTGGTAGCAGGAGGGGCGTACTCCCCACTCACGTTCAACATCCCGCGATTCAGCGCAACGTCTACAGGTGCGCCTCCGTCGGCTGCGTTTTGCCGCCGACGGAGATACCGAAATCCGATGTTCTTCGCCGCGTTGTAGTCCGCGTGGTTCTGATACCCGCATTTTAAACACTCGAAGTGCTCGCCGTCGCGGTTGTCCTCGTGGGTACATCCACACGTCGAACACCGTTGAGACGTATGGTTCGGCAGAACTTGTACGGCTTCAACACCGTGTTCAGCCGCCTTGTACTCGACGTATTGGAACAACCGGCGGAACGCCCACACGTGTTGCCACGTCGCCTGCGGGATATTCTCGCGGATATGCGTCAAGTCCTCGAAGACGATATGCGAACAGCCGTATTCGACGGCTTCCTCAATGAGTTCGTTCGCTACGCCATGAAGATATATTTCGAAGCGTCCGTACTCCTTGCGACCGACGCCTTCGATGGCTTCGTGTGCGGCTCGCGTTCCGTGCTGTTGAAGCGAGCCACGGCGCTTTTCGTACTCTCGTCGCCAATGGTTAAACTCATCGGCGGACCAAAACGTGCCGGTGGACGCAACTGCGATGTTGTTTACCCCGAGATCCACACCGAGGACTGTTCTGTGCTCGGTGTCGAGTTCGGGGTCGTCGGCTTCGATCTTCCGCATCGAGGCATGAAGGAACCACTCGCCGTCCCGACGCTGTAGGTTCGCCATGCGGAACTCGTAGTCCTCGTCTTCGAGGTACGTCCGCGGATGGCGTTCGGGGTCGTCGGGGAGGGTGTAGTCGCACTCGACACGCCCGTTGACGGTCGAAAGAGAGACGTGGTCGCGGTGGAACGTCGCACTTCGCTTATCGTAGACCGCGCTGTCGGCGGAGAAGTAGGGTTGGGACGTTCGTTCACCGCGTTTCAGTCTTGCTACACCGCTCTTGACGGCTTCGACCGCCCGGCGAACACCCTTCTGAACGAGGTTCGCGGTAAGGTTGGTTTCATCCCGTAGTTGGTCGTACAGGGCGCGTTCTGCTTTGGCCTTTGAGGTAACGTGGTATCCGTCGCCGCTACCATGCCAACACCATTCGCTCGCGGTGTTCGCACAGTGTTTGAATTGCCCAACAGTCTCACGAAGGGACGCATCGGCGTCCTGAGGCACGTCGAGCTTGATTACGGCGGTTCGACGGTATTCCACGACGGTTCACATACCGTGGCGATGTTACTTAAACGTCCGGGAGTGGTCCTGTCTGAGAGCGTGGTTCGTTGTGGTGTTGTCGGCTCCTCCCCTCCCTACTCCGTTCGCTCCGCTCACTCCGTTGAGGAAGGGGCCTCCGCCTCGTAATTTAGGTGAAATCGCCGCCGATCCCCCGTTCGCTCACGGTTCTTGCTCGGGCGTCGTAAACGGCGTAATCGCGGCGGTCCGCTCGGTGACCGTCGCCGTTCGCAGGATGTACGCGAACAGCAACGAGAGGGGGAAGACGCCCACTGCGACGGTTGTCGGAAAGAGGACCGCACGAACCGGTTCTCCGAAGGGCGGCCCCGCCGCCGCGGTCAGGACGAACAGCGTGGCGATGGCGGTGCCGACGGCGGGGACGCCCGCGTAGAGCAGGTATCGCGAGAGCCGGGAGAGTTCGACCTGCAGGTACATCGATTTGAAGTACTGACGGGCGATGTCCATCTCCCGCAACCGATCGCGAACGTCGCTGATCGCCTCGTCCACCGTCGCGGGGATGTCCTCCCCGTGCGTTCGCTGGACCGACTCGAGCCGCTGGATCTCGTGTGCGAAATTCGTCTCGAGTATCATCGAGAGCGTGTTGAAGATACCGTCCGCGGACGCCTCGATGTGGGCGTCGATTCGGTCGAACTCGTCGGTGATCTCCGTCGTGATCTCGTCGATCTCGTCCCGGGCGTCCGCCGGCACCGAGCCGACGGACAGCCCACCGAGCCGCTGGGCGTCTCGACGCGTGCTCTCCGCGACGAGCCGGAGAAACCCGGCCGGCTCGGCCGGCGCGGTTCGGTTCGTAACCGCTTCGACCTCCTCGCGGAAGTCGGTCGTCCGCTCGATCTCCGACTCGAGTTGCCCCGGGGTTCGGAGCTCTCGCGAGAGTACCAGCTGATTGATCGAGACGACGACGGTTATCAAGGTGAAGTTGCCCGATATCAGTCCGCTGAAGACGTATAACAACGGTTGCGTGTCCACCAGCGGTGCAGCGCCGCTGATCGACAACAACAGATACGACGACCCGAGCGCGGCCGAGAGGACGGCAGCGATCGCGAACCGATTACCGGTGAGCAATACCCATTGTATCGGCTGCCCGACGCCGGTTCCCGATTTTGATCCCCCGCGGTCGTCGCTCGTCGCATCGTCCATCGTGGTCGGCCGACCCTACGTTTCCCTGGACGAAAAAGGCGAGACGCGCACGTTCGTGGCTGTCAGTGGCGTGACCTGCAGAATGGATAGCGGCCGCAGACTGCGTTACTCTTCCGCGCCTTCGAGCTCTTCGACGATCTCGTCGGCGTCGACGTCGGCGTCCTCGAGCGCTTCCTCGATGTCGCCGCCGCCCATACCGCCCATGCCGCCCATCATTCCGCCCATGCCCATGCCACCCATACCGTCGATGACTTCCTGGACGATGACGCGGTCGACGCCGACCTTGTCGATGATGTCCTGGCCGATCTGCTGTTTGCCCATCATCCACTGCTGGTTCATCGTCATCTGGGGCGTGGCCTCGAGGTAGAGCGTCTCCTTCTCGACGGTTTCGGTCTCGAACTCGGGCTCTGCGGGTTCGTCATCGTCGTCCGCGTCCTCGTCGGGCTCGACGGGAACCTCTTCCTCGACTTCGTCCGTGTCGATCCAGAGTTCGGGCTCCATCCCGAGGTACATCTCGAACAGGCCGGTAGCCTGCTGTTCGCGGTCGTCGACCTCCTCGGTGACGGTGTACTCGTACTCGACGTCCTCGCCGGCCAGCGGGTGGTTGAAGTCGACGCGGGCGCGGCCGCCGATGATCGTGCTGATGTAGCCCTGCTGGCCGTCGATCTGCACGTTCGCGCCGGGGTAGCGGTCGTCCTCGTCGATCTTCTCGGCGCTGACGGTCTGGACATCGTCCGGATCGTACTCGCCGAAGGCGTCCTCGGCTGAAACGGTCACGGTGCCGGAGTCGCCGGGTTCGGAGCCGACGATCGCGTCCTCGACGGCCTCGAAGATGTGGCCCTCGCCGACGACGATCGTTCGCGGTTTGAACTCCTGGCCCTCCTGGTCGACGCCCTCTTCCTCGGCGACCTCGGGGTCGGTCGTGTCGACCAGCTGTTCGTCTTCGACGGTGTACGCGGTGTACTCGAGTTCGACGAAGTCGCCCTCCTGAAGCCCCTCGGCTTCGTCGGCGGCTTCTTCGACTGCTTCTTCGTCGACGTCATCGGCCTGCTCCTCGAGCTCGGCCTCTTGATCCTCAGTCATACGTTGTACGTCCGGCCGTCTACATTTAAGTACGACGTTTTCGGGCGAGAGCGACCGATACTTACGACCGCCGTCCGTCCCCCCGGCCATGTACGAGGTCGAAGTGAAGGTCCCCGCCGATCTCGAGGCCGTTCGAGACCGTCTCGAGGCCCTCGAAGCGACGCCTCGCGGTGCCGTCGTCCAGGTCGACACCTACTACGATGCGCCCCACCGCGAGTTCGCCGAGACCGACGAGGCGTTGCGTATTCGCTCGGAACGACCCGAAAACGCGCCCGATGAAACCCGCGTCACCTACAAGGGGCCGCTCGTCGACGACGAGTCCAAGACCCGCAAAGAGGTCGAGACGACCGTCGCGGACCGCGAGACGATGGACACGATTCTAGCGAACCTCGGCTTCGAACCCGCTGCAACCGTTCGCAAGGATCGAGAGCGATTCGCGCTCGAGGGCTACACGGTCACCCTCGATTCGGTCGACGACGTCGGCGAGTACGTCGAGGTCGAGACAGATGTCGACGGGGAGGCCGAACTCGAGGCGGCTCGCGAGGGCGCATACGACGTGCTCGAGCAGATAGGGTTGGATCCGAACGAGCAACTCAGAACGTCGTATCTCGGCCTCCTGCTCGAGTCAGAAGCGACTGGCAGTTGACAGCCCCATTACCCGCAAGCATTTTCTGGCCCGTATCTGTTTCCGCAAGTTATACGAACTCGGTCCGTCAACTGCCGTCAATGAGTAAGCGGAACATCCGGATCGAGTCTATCGAGCGGCAAGCGGTCGAAGACCAGGAAGTCGAAATCGTCGAACGAAAGGGAATCGGACACCCTGACTCCATCTGTGACGGGATCGCCGAGAGCGTCGCGGGAGCGCTCGCACGCGAGTATCTCGACCGCGTCGGCGAAGTGCTCCATTTCAATACCGACGAAACGCAACTCGTCGCCGGCGAAGCGGCACCCGCCTTCGGCGGCGGCGAAGTCGTCGACCCGATCTACCTGCTGATCGTCGGCCGCGCGACCAAACACTACGAGGGCCAGACGATCCCCGCCGAGACCATCGCGCTACGGGCTGCCCGAGAGTACCTCGAGGAGAACATTCCCCAGTTGACCGTCGGCGAGGACGTCGTCGTCGACGTGAAACTCGGCGAGGGCAGCGGTGACTTACAGGAGGTCTTCGGCGAGGACGAAGTGAGCGTCCCGATGGCCAACGACACGAGTTTCGGCGTCGGCCACGCGCCGCTGACCGAAACGGAGGAGATCGTCCTCGAGGCCGAGCGACGACTGAACGGCGAGTACGCGGCGGAGAATCCGGCGCTCGGTCCGGACGTGAAGATCATGGGCAAACGCGAGGGCGAGGAGATCGACGTCACCGTCGCCGCGGCGATGGTCGACGAGTACATCCCGAACATGGACGGCTACGTCGAGGCCGTCGAGTCCGTCCGGGAGTTCGTCGACGGTGTCGCGCGCGAGCACACGGACCGTGCGGTCAACGTCCACGTCAATACGGCCGACGACTACGAGGAGGGATCGATCTACCTCACCGTCACCGGCACCTCCGCCGAGCAGGGCGACGACGGCTCCGTCGGCCGGGGCAATCGCGCAAACGGGCTCATCACGCCCAACCGCTCGATGTCGATGGAAGCGACCAGCGGGAAGAACCCGGTCAACCATATCGGGAAGATCTACAACCTGCTCTCGACGCAGATCGCCGAGGAGGTCGTGGGCGACGTCGACGGCATTCGCGACCTGCGCGTGCGCCTTCTCTCCCAGATCGGTCGCCCCATCGACCAGCCACACGTCGCCGACGTGCACGTCGTCACGGACGACGGCGTCTCGGTCTCGGACGTCGAGGCCGACGTCGAAGCGATCGTCGACCGGGAGCTCGCGGACGTGACCGAGATCACTCGCAGCGTGATCGACGGTGAGCTCACGACGTTTTGAATTGGAAGGTCTATCTAGTAGACTAAGTACATATTTATTAATTGAATAGTGCTATATTAGACGTCTTATTTCTATACATGTTTGGAGTTATTCGACCATTTTGATTGGGACCACACATAGATCAAATATTTCACCAACTCTTTGGTGAATATTTACTCACGACTATCTATTTGATAGCCAAATATTGGGCACTATAATATTTACGCCATTCTATATGAAATATCAAACAAGTCTTCATATGATAATGGGTTTTTTATATCTCTAGCAGTTCTTTCTAAGGATATATTCAACCGGCCTATTAGTATAAGTTATATATGGGAATCAATCGATAGATATATGTTTCAAGAAATTATATTTAAAGATGATATCGGATAAAAACAATCGGAGTAGAAGAAAGATACTGACAACTATAGGTGCTGGAACTATTATTGGGAGTGCTGTTGTTCCTAATATGACCGCAGCTAAGCAAAGTGACCCTCATCTAAGAAAAGAACTGAATCGCCCAAAGACGGAAGAAAATGTGGACTTACAAAAATTCAACCCTCACAACTTATCTGAGGTGAGAAGTGTAGGGAAAACCATCGAAAGAATGAATGAATGAAGGAAAAGTGGATAGTCTCGGCAAACACTTGTCTGAAAAGCAAAAGGAATCGGTCGCAGATGCTTTCAAACTCACAGATATGAGGATTACTACTGCACGGCATTCGTCCGCAACTAGTGAAAAAAGAAAGATGCCACGGAATAAATCATTGAGTGTGATGGCTGGCGGGCAAAATACGGATATCATAACGACATCCTCTCAATCGATCCGTGATGACATTGGAAAGAAATGGGGGTGGAAGAAATGAGCTCATGCGGAACTGGTATGGTTGAAATTAGTGATGATGAAATACTCGCAGTTGAGATCACGGGTACGGGACCACTTGGTGACGTATTCGTTTGGCGAGCAGAACTTGATTACTCCTGGTCATATTGTGTTGAAGACTGTGACAATTGCATCGGTTTGCTAACAAATGATTCTATTGATGATTTTGACGGATCTTCATATTCTGTTAGTTCATCAACCTGGTGGTCGTATGAAGGGAATGTTACGAACGATATCGATGTCGAAACAGATGAATATACCCCGTATGTCAATATGATGCGGCAGGATCTATATAATGGTGGAAATATCTTTGGTTTTCCAATGGGTGCTGCTAACCCGTATGTTGAATTGAAAGGCAATGCACGAGGAGGGAAAGAAATTCTAGATTGGGGTCACGATACTAGAACCGGGTCAATAGAGGAATTGTGAATAGATACCCAGGATACAGCACCACATACTATATTAGTATATTTATGAGATAGGAGTATCGACACTAGCATAATATCAATATCACTTCGTTATAGTTATTGCAATCACGATTCAAGAGTTAAATCCTGATATGGGACCATCTAAATTGGTAGGCTCAAGCGAAGAAAATACACCAACTAATGACGAGTCCACATCCACACTTAATGTTTTATCCCAGTGGATTATCGTAATTCTTGGACTCTTTCTCGGCCTCGTTCTAACTGTTGGTGCGGGAATGAGCGCTGGCGGAACCATAAATACAGCACTTTTCATGTTGGGAATAGCAATGTCAATTGCGTCTATATCAATAATATTGATATCAATTGAATTCTGATGAGGAAAACCAACCGTCCACTATATTAAATTCTATTGGGATGATTCTGGAGTGTCAGGATGAATTAAAGTGTATCACTTGATACGATCGAACCTCTTACTGAAGTAACTCACGTTTCAAAACAATACTCGAGAGGATCATCGGTGTCACGGGTATCTACCAGTTCGAATCACGTCGTCTACGCCGTCGTCGCGAGCACCTTCTTCGTCGGCTTCGGCGGCGGCGTCGTCTTCCCCATCCTGCCGAACCTCGGCGAGGTGCTGGGGATTTCGGCGTTCATGGTCGGCGTCATCCTTTCGGCGAACCGCTGGACCCGGCTGGTCGCGAACGGGCCGGCGGGGGTGCTCGTCGATCGGATCGGCACTCGGAAACCGTTCGTCGCCGGGTTAGCGATCGAGGGGCTCGCGACGTTCGGCTACGTGATCGCGATCGAATCCGCACTGCCGGAACTCTGGTTCGTCATCGCGAGAGTCACGTGGGGGATCGGCAGTTCGCTCGTGTTCGCGACGGCGTACACCATCACCGCCGACGTCAGCGAGGCCAGTTCGCGGGGAACGAGCATGGGCATCGTTCGGGCCGGGATCACCTTCGGCTTCCCCGCCGGGATGGTGCTCGGCGGCATCATCAGCGAAGTCTACAGCAACGTCGCGGCGTTCATCCTCGCGGCCTCCTTCGCCGGCCTCGCGAGCATTATCGCCTACTTCATCGTCCCCGAGACGCACGTCGAGTCGGTCGACTCGTCGATCAGCCCCTGGGACTTCGAGACGACCCTGCCCGCGCTTACCGTCGGCCTAGTCAACTTCGGGCTCTACTTCGCGTACATCGGCGTCCTCTTCTCGACGCTCGTCCTGTACCTCGAGGTCGAATCGCTCACGCTCTCGCTCGAGTTCGCGGGCTACGGCATCGACTACGGCGAACAGGGAACGTCCGGACTGCTGATGGCTGTCTCCGCCCTCTCGGGAGCGGTCTTCACTATTTCGGGCGGGAAGATCAGCGACGCCGCCGGTGCTCGCATGCCCGTCCTGCTCGCCTTCCTCGCGACCAGCTGTGCCGGGTTCGTCGTGCTCACGGTCGCGCCCTCGTTCGGGGCCGTCATCCTCGCCTGCGGGTTGATCGGCGCGGGCCAGGGCGGCGTCGGCGGTCCGTTGACCGCACTCCTTGCGGATCTGACGCCCGAGGAGCGGATGGGTCGAGCGATGGGGACCAACAACATCTTCGGCGATGTTGGCGGCGGTCTCGGCCCGCTGATCTCCCTGCCCTTCGCCAATGCGGTCGGCTACGACGTGCTGTACGCGCTCAGTGCGATCGTTCCGCTGCTGGCCGGGGCGGTTCTCGTCGCCGGGATCTACGCCTACACGGGCAGCCTGAGCCCGACGGTCGAGGAATCGATCGTCTGAAGCCGAGAAATCGATCGTCTGAGGGGGATTCGCGTCCGCTCGAGACCGATTCGCCCCTCGTAACCCCCTTATAGCCGCGGCCGACTAGCACAGTCCATGCACCCGCCGGGAGCCGACACCGTCCTCGTCCGTCACGGGGACGTCAACACCAAGAGCAACAGGGTCAAGCGGTACATGGAGGGGCTCCTCGCGGAGAACCTCGAGGCGGTCCTCGCCGACCGATCGATTCCCGGCGAGGTCGAGCGCCGGTGGAATCGGCCGCTGATTCACACGAGCGAGGACGCCGTCGAGGCGGCGACCGCAGCCGCGGCGGACACTTTCGGCGTCGTCTCCGCGAGTCCCGCCCTGACCGTCAGCATCGAGAAGGCGCAGATCCTCGAGGCCCTGGAGGAGACCGCTCGCGAGCACTACGACGGCGGGACGTTCGCGGTCGACGCGCGCCGGTCGGACAAGACGCTCCCCTACGATAGCGAGGAGCTGGCCCGCGAGGCCGGCACCGCCATCTGGGAGACCGTCGCGGACGAGTTCGAGCCCGAAGTCGACCTCGACGATCCGGATCTCACGTTCGGCGTCGAAGTGCGCGAGGACGTGGCCTTCGTCTACCTCGAGCACGTCGACGGCCCCGGCGGTCTCCCGCTCGGCTCGCAGGAGCCGGTCATCGCGCTGGTCAGCGGCGGCATCGACTCGCCCGTCGCAGCCTACGAGATGATGAAACGCGGGAGCCCGGTTATCCCGGCCTACGTCGACCTCGGCGACTACGGCGGAATCGACCACGAGGCGCGCGCGCTCGAGACGGTTCGGATCCTCTCCGAGTACGCCCCCAATTTCGACATGCAGGTCTACGAGATTCCCGGCGGCGAGACCGTCGACCTCCTCGTCGGCGGGATGGAGCAGGGCCGAATGCTCTCTTTGCGGCGCTTTTTCTATCGCGCCGCCGAGACGCTGGCCGAGCGCGTCAACGCGGACGGCATCGTCACCGGCGAGGCCGCCGGCCAGAAGTCCAGCCAGACCGTTCGAAACCTCGGCGTCACCAGTCGCGCGACCAGATTGCCGATCCACCGTCCCCTCCTGACCCGCGACAAACAGTATATCGTCGCTCAGGCCCGCGAAATCGGGACCTACACGGACTCGACCATGGACGCCGGCTGCAACCGAGTCACCCCCGATCAGGTCGAAACCAACGCCCGCCTCGAGCCGCTGCTTGCCGCGGAACCGAACGACCTGCTCGAGCGCGCCGAGGAAGCAGCGAAGAACGCGGATCTGGTCGAGCCCTGATGCTTCGAATACGTTGCTTTCCCGTCGCTCGTAGACCGCTTGGCTTACCACCGCTGGGTGGGACTGAAAGGGGCTGGGCGGGTCGAGGAAGGACGGCGATGCAAGGACCACAGGGAGCGAGGAACGAGCGACCGAGGACCATGGTTCGAAAGACGCAAAGCGTCTTTCGTCATCACGAGAGAGCTTCGCTCTCTCGAACGACAGCGAGCCGCCCGACTCGAGCCGTCCAGGGGCTTTCATCACAGTTGTGGTCCCATGGAAAGCTGTGTATCTGAGAGAATACGCTCCACTGGAATTCACATCTAGAAGCCGAAACCGACATTACACCGTCGCACCCACCACAATACAGTGACCCGCGTCTGTCTCGTCGGCAAAGACGGGAGCAATCTCCAGTACGAACTGCTCTCCCGAGAGACGTCCCGCGAGGCTCTCGCGACGTACGACCTCGAGCGACCGTTCGAGAACTCGCTCGCCGTTCGGACGGTTAGCGTCGGGGCTGCCGTCTCGTTGTTGAACGACCTCAACTGGTATCTCACGCGGTTCGTCGACGAGGCGCTCGTCCAGGAACCCAGTATCAGCGACGCGGAGTGGCTCTCGCGACCGCTGGCCGAACGGCTCCGAAACGGCGAAACCGAGCCGGCGGAAACAGCCGAGTTCTGCAAGATCTACGGTCTCGAGCGGATCGGCGCGGGGACCGAGCCGGACGACGGTAGTGCTACCGAGCCAACGGGGTCGAATCCCGAGACCGACCGCGATTCGACCGCTATGACCGACGCGACGGGCGGAGACGAGAGTGAGAGGACGGACGATTCCGACTCGAGCGAAGCCGATCGATCGAGGGCCGCCAAGCCGACCCATCGGCTCGTCGAACCGCTGTACGTGCGCCGGACCGGTGGCGAACTCCCCGAGTACGATCTCAGAGACGTCGAGGACACCCTTGTCGTCCGCCTGACGGAAGCCGAATATTCTCCGTGAGTCGTTTCTCGAGGCGCTACGAGCCGTCGCCGGGCTGACTGTTGCTACCGCTGCCCGATGTCGAATCGACGCTCGTGCTCTCGGATGCTGATGCACTGTCGCTGGCCATCGAGACGCTCGAGGTACTGCCGTCGTGACCGACGATGGTCGCCGAGATGGTCGTCAGCGGTTCCGTCTCGAACGTTACCCGAACCAGGCGGCCGACGGTCGCGATCGACTGGGCACAGACCTCGTCCTCGGCCGACGTGTCTCGGACCGCCGCCTCGAGGACGAGTTCGTCGGTCCCGTCGTCGTCCTCACCGTCGCTTTCGTCGTCGCCGTCGGTACCGGTGTCGTCCTCACCGTCGCTCTCGACGATGTCGATGGACTCGAGGACTATCTCGTAACACGGAGTGGGCGTGGTAGACTCGAGCGACACGAGGATCGACGTCTCGAAATTGGTCTCGTCGATGAATTTGTCGAGCGACTCGGTGTCGGACGGGAATCGTTCCTCGAGCCAGTTCGCAGCGTCGTCGGCGTCCCGGAGGAGCCCCACGTCGGACTCCGTCGACGACGAACCGTACTGATAGGCTAGCGTCCGGTAATCGGCCACTCCGTTCGGGAGATCCTCGATGTCTCCGTCCTCGCCGACCGACTTGGGGTCGCTCTCGTTACTGTCAGGGGCCGGCGAGCCTTCATCGGCATCGTTCCGATCATCATCGTCGTCGGTCGGACTCCCGGTGCCGTCGGCGATACAGCCAGCCGAGAGACCGATCAGCGTCGCAGTGCTACCTAACAATGTCCGTCTGGAGGGACGTGTCATCGTAACTGACCGTACGAACGGGGAGGTAAAGGCGGTTCGGCTAGGTGAAAAAGTTCTTTTCGCCAGATGCGATTCCTCGAGCGTCTCGCTCCCCGCTCAATCGAAGAGGCCGGTCGAGAGATAGCGCTCGCCGCTGTCCCAGAAGACGGTGACGACCAGCGGGCAGTCCTCGGCCGCCTGACCGCCGTCGGTTTCCGGCGAGGCCGGTTCGCTCGCGTCGTCGAACGCGGTCGGGACCTCGGGACAGTCGACACTGGGGTTGGCGATCTCGCGGGCGATGCGCTGGGAGACGAGACTCGTCGCGCCGCTGGACTGGCCCACGAGGACCCCCTCCTCGCGCGCGAGGCGGCGACACTCGTCCTCGGCGTCCTCGAGTTTGACGGTCTCGACGCGGTCGAGCAGATCGAGATCGAGGTTGTCACTGATGAACCCGGGCCCCATGCCCTGGAACTCGTCTTTGCCGGCCTCGCCCGTCGAGAGGACGGCGTTTCTCGCCGGCTCGACGGCGACGATCTCCATCTCGGGGAACGCCTCGCGGAGTCGGCGGCCGGTGCCCGAGATCGTACCGCCGGTGCCGACGCCGGCCACGAAGGCGTCGATCTCGCGGTCGCCGACCTGCTCGATGATTTCCTCGCCGGTCGTCTTGTAGTGTGCGTCGGGGTTGGCCGGGTTCCCGAACTGACCGAGTTGGATCGCACCCGCCGACTCGAGTTCGTCGGCGCGAGCGCGGGCGTCGGCCATTTCGCCGTCGACCAGTTCGAGGTCGGCCCCGTAGGCGGCCATGATCTGCCGGCGTTCCTTCGACTTGTCCGACGGCATGACGATCGTCAGGTCGTAGCCGCGGGCGGCAGCGACGAGCGCGAGGCCGATACCGGTGTTGCCGCTGGTCGGTTCGACGAGCGAGTCGCCGGGTTCGATCAGGCCGTCGCGCTCGGCCGCCCGGATCATCTCGCGGGCCGGCCGGTCCTTGGCCGAGCCGCCGGGGTTGAACGATTCGATCTTCGCGGCGACCGTCACGCCCTCCGGCGAATCGACCTGGACGAGCGGCGAGCCGATGGTGTCCAGGATACTCCCTTTCATTAGCACGGTCTATGGAATCGAGACGTATACTGTTTGCTGTAACGAGTGACACTGACTTCCAGCAAACAGTAGAGACCCGTACTGGACTCAGGCAGGACGTGCCGGCTAGTCGTTCGACGAGTTGGTTACGGCTCCGAGTCACGGACCGCAAACGGCCAGAAAGCCCCTGGACGTCTGGAGTCGATGGGCTCGCTGTCGTTCGAGAGAGCGAAGCTCTCTCGTGACTGAGCGAATTGGAGCTAAGCGGGAGCTTCGCTCCCGCGAGGTCAGCGGGACTATGTCCCGCCAGAATTCCCGAGGTCCGCGAGACCAAAGGTCTCGCTTGATGACGAAAGACGCGAAGCGTCTTTCGAACCACGCGCTTCGGGTTCGCTTCGCTCACCGCTGCAGTGCTTGCGTCGCCCGTCTTCCCCGAGCAACGGAAGAGCACGGCTCTCCCGAGCGGCGAGGGACCAGCGGTCCCTCGAGCAGTCGGCGCTGAGCGCCGACGACCTCGCGGACGCTTTGCGTCCGCTCAGCCCACCAGCCCCTTTCAGTCCCGCCCGGCGGCGGTTGGTCGGGCGGCTACGAGACAAACCCGGTGGGCTCTCGAGCGGAGACCTGCCAGAAACACCGCGGTTAAGCCGTCCGAGCCGTAAACCGTGGGTATGAGTCTCGAGACTATGCGGCCGAACCCCACGTGGGACGCGGCGTCCTACGAGGAGGCGGTCGAGACGCTCGCAGCGTACAACGACGACGTAGTGTACAAGATCTGGGGCGGCGACTGGTGCAAGGACTGTCGCGCCCTGCTGCCCGATTTCGGCGCGGCGCTCGAGGCCGCGGCGGTCCCCGACGAGCGGATCGAGGAGTTCAGCCTCGATCAGGACAAGCAAGGCCCCGGCGTCGACGAGTACGATATCGAGTACATTCCGACGATCGTGATCGAGAACGACGAGGGCGAGGAAATCACGCGGTTCGTCGAAGAGGAGGACGTGCCGCCTGCAGTCTGGCTCGCCGAGGAAATCGAAACCGCGCCCGAGTCGGCGTAGTTCCAGTTCGATCGGACTGACCGACGAAGACGGCCAGCAGGCAACCCGAGGCGCTCAGATCGGGTTGATCGGCCGTTTCTTCGGCGGCCAGTCGTCCTCGTGCGGTTCGTCCGCTCGAGCGAACGCGCGCAGGACCCGGTCGCGGGTGTCTTCGGGCTGGACGACGCCGTCGGTTCCGACGCGGGAGGCCGCTCGGACGGCGTCGGTTCTGTCCTTAAACTTCTCGATCAGTTCCGCACGTCGGGCCTCGGGGTCGTCTGCGGACTCAATCTCTCGGCGGTACGCGATGTCGACGGCCCCCTCGATGCCCATGGCGGCGACTTCAGCCGTGGGCCACAGCACCGTCAACTCCGAGTCGATCGAGCGGCCGCCGCCCATCGCCACGTAGCCGAAGCCGTAGCCGCGTCTGAGGACGACGTTAGCGATCGGGACCGTCGCACGCGCGAGTTCGAATGGGAGCTTCGCGGAGTGGCGAGCGATCCCCTCGCGCTCCGAGTCCGGGCCGGGCAGGATTCCGGGTACGTCGGCCAGCGTGAGGACCGGGAGCCCGTAGGCGTCGCAGATCGCCGCGAAGTGGGCCGCCTTCTCCGATGCGCCAGTATCGATGGTTCCGGCCTTGATCCGGGGGTTGTTGGCGATGACGCCGATCGGCTCCCCCTCGAGGCGAGCGAAGGCGGTAACGATGTTCCGCGCGTAGGTCGGCTTCAGTTCGAACACCGAGTCCCGGTCGACGATCCCCTCGACGATCGCGTCGATGTCGTACCCCTTTCGTGGGCTCGAGGGGATGATCTCTCGCAACCGCTCGCCGTCGACGGCCGGCGGTCGCGAGTCGGCCGTCGGCGGCTCCCGGCGAGCGTTTCGCGGCAGGTACGAGAGGAACGTCCGGATCGCGTCGAGGCAGGCCTCGTCGTCCTCGCAGGCGAGGTCGGCCATCCCGGTCTCGGTCGTCTGAAACCGCGCGCTGCCGAGTTCCTCCTTGGTGCCGTCGACGCCGAGAGCGGCTTCGACCAGCGACGGTCCGGCGACCCCCATCGTTCCCGTTCCCTCGACGATCGGGACGAAATCCGACAGCGCCGCGAAGTTGGTCGGCGCGGCGAAAGCCGGCCCCATCATCGCCGAGACGACGGGAACCCAGCCGGAGAGAGCGGTCTGGAGCTTCGAGAAGCCGTTGTCGCCCCGGGCGAAGGGCGCGGCGTCGAGTCCCTCCTGGATGCGGTGGCCGCCGCCGTCGTGGAGCATGAGCAGCGGCAGTCCGCGGTCGAGGGCGCGCTCGGCGACCCGTGACATCTTTCGGCCGCCGGCGTGGCCGATCGAACCGCCTTTGACCGTGAAGTCGGTGGCGATTAGCGCGACCGAGCGGCCGTCGATCTCTCCGTAGCCCGTCACGACGCCGTCTGACGGTGCGTCCTCGCGCACCCAGTCGGTCGTCTCGGGCGTCGTCGGCATCGGCGACGCGAGGCGGCCGATCTCTTCGAACGTCCCCTCGTCGAGCAGGTACTCGACGCGCTCTCTGGCGGTTAGCTTACCGAGGTCGCGCTGGCGCGCGACGGCCTCCTCGCGCGCCTCGTCGGAGAGCGACCGCTTCGCGTCGGCGACTTCCTCGAACGGATCGTCGCTCATTCGAGGCGCGCCTCCCGGAGGTCGAACGCCCGCATCTCGTTCGTCTCCGTCTGTACTCCGTCTCCGACGAGCGTCTCGTCGGCTCGTACGAAGCCGGGAAGTCGAATCCGAAAGTGATTGTCCGTCGCGCTCTCCTCGATCGGCCGATCGTCGAACGTGATTGCCATTGTCTCTCTCGGACTTAGCTAACTACGTACAAGAATCTCCGAGATGCGGTAACATTGTTCTCGAACGCCAGGACGAGCGCTAACAATAGACGTGGCGCGTCGAGAACGCGTGAGACCGCCGCATCACGTGGCAGCTCGAACGTTCCGTCTCGAGACGAACGCCGGCGGCTCCGCGGACTGGGGCAGTTCTGCGGCAGGTTCAGAACGGCGCGTCCGATTCGCCTTCCGTGTTCTCGCCCGAATCGCCGAGCCACTCGAGCGCATCCGCCACCTCGTGCGTCGGCGGCGAACACGTCTGATCGCGACAGACGTACAGCGTCGGCTCGCCGTTGCGTGCCTCGCGGCCCGCCCAGATCGGGGGTTCGTCCTCGAGTCCCAGCGTCTCGAGCCACGCCTCGAGTCCGTCCTTGGTCGGCGGCCGTCGCGCGAAGAGTCGGTCGGGGTAGTACCGCGACGCGAACCCGTCGCGCCACGCATCGGGGAGTTCCTCCGCAGCGATCGTCACCTCGAGTGCGCCCGACTCGAGTCGGTCGGCGGCGAGACAGAGCGTCGCGTGCTCGAGCGCGTTCGCCTCAATGGTGTTCGAATGGGTCTCGAGGACCGTGGCCGCGATCCCCTCGAAGTCTTCGTCGACGGCTTCGCCGTCTTCCCGAGGGATCTTTGATCCCTCGCTATCCGCAAACTCGTCGAGTGCGAGCAGCGTCTCGAGCGCCACGCCGGTCGCGGAGGGCGTCGACTGGTCGCCCAGTTCTTGGGGTCGCGTGACGAGCGACTCGCCGCTCTCGGGGGTGAAGTAGAGCGTGCCGCGCTCGGCGTCCCAGAACTCGGCCTCGATGACGCGAGCCAACTCGAGCGCGAACGCGAGGTGGTCGACGTCGCCGGTGGCCTGATAGCAGTCGAACGCGCCGCGCGCAAGGAACGCGTAGTCCTCGAGATAGCCGTCGACTTTAACATCTCCGCCCTTATACCGCCGCGAGAGCCGCTGTTCGTCCTCGTCCCAGAGTCGATCCCGTACGAACTCGAGGGCATCGACCGCGGTCTCGGCGTACTCGTCCTCGCCGAGCACCAGCGCGGCCTCGGCGAAGGTGGAGATCAGTAGCCCGTTCCAGCCCGCGAGTACCTTCTCGTCGCGGTCAGGGCGGGGCCGCTCCTCGCGGGCCTCGAATAGCTGTTGGCGAGCCGACTCGAGTCGCTTCAGAATCTCGTGCTCTTCGAGATCGAACTGGCCGGCGAGTTCCGACACCCGCGCGACGCGATTGGGCTGGTTCCGTCCCTCGAAGTTTCCCGACTCCGTGATGTCGTAGCGCGCACAGAAGAGGGCGGCGTCGGTCTCGTTCTCGAGTATCTCGTGGACTTCCGCGGGGGTCCAGACGTAGAACGCACCCTCCTCGCGCTCGCCGGTCTCGGGGGACTCGCTCTGGGCGTCGAGCGTGCTGAAGAAACCGCCTTCGTCGTGGGTCAGCTCCCGAGTGACGAACGTCAGCGTATCCGCGACGATTTCGGCGTAGCGGTCCTCACCCGTCAGCTGGTAGCCCGCGAGAAAGGCCCGCGGAATCTCGGCGTTGTCGTACAGCATCTTCTCGAAGTGGGGGACCGTCCAGTCCCGATCGACGCAGTAGCGGTGGAAGCCGCCGCCGACGTGATCGTAGAGGCCGCCCACGGACATCGCGTCGAGGGCTTCCTCGAGCACCTCGAGATACTCCTCGCGACCGGTTCGGTCGTACGCTCGAGCGAGCACGCGCAGGCGCGAGGGCTGGGGGAATTTCTGGCCGGAACCGAAGCCGCCGTGCTGGCGGTCGGCGCTTCGCAGCGTCGCGTCCGCGGCCGTCTCGAGGACATCGCTCGAGGGAGGCTCCGGGCTGGAACCGGCCTCGGTGCCGGCTCCCGCCGCGTCCGGAGTCTCCTCGAGTTGATCTGTCGCCGCGTCGGTCCACTGCTGTGCGCGGTGTTCCATCTCCTCGCGGTCGTCCTCGCTGTCCCAGGAGTCGGCAATGCGCTCGCAGAGGTCGAGAAAGCCGGGCTGTCCCTGCTGTCCCTCTCTGGGAAAGTACGTTCCGACGAAGAAGGGTTTCCCCTCGGGGGTGAGCCACGCCGAGAGCGGCCAGCCGCCCCGTCCGGTCACGAGCTGGCAGACGGTCATGTAGATGCTGTCGACGTCCGGACGCTCCTCGCGGTCGACCTTGATCGGGACGAAGTTCTCGTTGAGTACCTCGGCGACCGACTCGTCCTCGAAACTCTCCGCTTCCATGACGTGACACCAGTGACACGCCGAGTAGCCGATCGAGAGGAAGATCGGCACGTCGCGTTCTTTGGCGGCCTCGAGGGCCTGCTCATCCCAGGGCTGCCAGTTGACGGGGTTGTCCGCGTGCTGGCGCAGATAGGGGCTTTCCTCCTCCTCGAGCCGGTTGCGCCGGGTCGGATCGTTCATGGGCGGTCCTACGACCGACGCGGCTAAAAGCAACGGGTGATCCGGAGGCGCTCGCTCTCGCGTGTATCCGTCGAGACGCCGATCACACCTCGGAAAAGAACTGCAGTGATCGAGTTAGCCGCGATCGGTTTGACGAGGGTTTGGCGTCCCCCTGTTTCCCTATTCCGTGAGCAGGCGGCGGAGCACGAGGTGGAGCACGCCGCCGTTCTCGACGTACTCGACCGCCGCGGGCGTGCCGACCTGTGCGGTCACGTCGAACTCGGTCGTCTCGCCCGCATCGTCTTCCGCGACGACGGTGAGTTCGGCGTTGGGCTCGAGTCCGTCGTCGAGGCCCTGAATATCGAACGTTTCGGTCCCGTCGAGACCGAGTTCCTCCCAGCCCTCGCCGTCTTCGAACTGCAGCGGCAGGACGCCCATGCCGAGGAGGTTGTCGCGGTAGATGCGCTCGTAGCTCTGGCCGATCGTGGCGCGGATGCCCAACAGGTCGGTCCCCTTGGCCGCCCAGTCGCGACTCGAGCCGGTCCCCAGTTCCTCGCCGGCCATGACGATGAGCGGGGTGTCGTCCTCGCGGTAGCGCTCGGAGGCATCGAAGACAGTCGTCTCCTCACCGGTCGGGTGATGAATCGTGTAGCCACCCTCCTTCCCGTCGAGCAGCTGGTTTTCGATGCGGACGTTCGCGAAGGTGCCACGCATCATGACCTCGTGATTCCCGCGGCGAGAGCCGTAGGTGTTGAACTCGTAGGGTTCGACGCCGCGTTCGCTCAGCCACTGGCCGGCGGGCAGGTCCTCGCTGAACGGCCCCGCGGGGCTGATGTGGTCGGTCGTCACGGTGTCGCCGAGCGTGAGCAGACAGCGCGCATCCGCGATGTCGGAGACGCCGGGTTCCTCGAGCGGGAAGTCCTGGAAGAACGGTGGCTCGCGGATGTACGTCGACTCGTCGTCCCAGTCGTAGACTTCGCCCGTGGGCGCGTCGAGGGCCTCCCAGCGCTCGTCGCCCTCGAAGACGCTCGCGTACTTGTCTCTGAACAACTCGGCGGAGACGTTCTCGTGGATCGTCTCCGTGACCTCCTGTGGGTCCGGCCAGACGTCCTCGAGGAAGACGTCTTCGCCGTCGTCGTTCGTGCCGATCGGTTCGTTCTCGAGGTCGATGTCCATTTTGCCCGCCAGACCGTAGGCGACGACAAGCGGCGGACTGGCGAGGTAGTTCGCGCGGATCTTCGGATGGATGCGGGCTTCGAAGTTGCGGTTGCCCGAGAGGACGCTGGTCGTCCAGAGGTCGTGCTCGTCGATCGCGGCCTCGATGGGATCCGCCAGCGGGCCAGCGTTCCCGATACAGGTCGTACAGCCGTAGCCGACGACGTTGTAGCCCAGACCCTCGAGGTCGTCGAGCAGGTCGGCCTGCTTCAGGTACTCCGTGACGACCCGGCTCCCGGGTGCGAGACTGGTCTTGACGTAGTCGGGCACGTCGAGACCCTGCTCGAGCGCGTTGCGTGCGAGTAGGCCCGCGGCGACCATCACCGACGGGTTCGAGGTGTTCGTACAGGACGTGATCGCGCTGACGAGGACCGAACCGTGGCCGATCTCGACCTCGGTGTCGTCCTCGAGCGTGACGGGGATCTTCTCGTCGAGGCCGGGTTGGTCCGTGGTGACGAGTCCGCCGTCCCCCTCCGCAGCGCCCGAGTCAATGACACCTTCCTCCGCGAGCAGCGTCGGGAAGTGCTCGTCGAGGTCGCCCATCGGAATGCGGGCGTGGGGCTTCTTGTGACCAGCGAGGCTGGGCTCGACGGAGCTGAGGTCGAACTCGACTTCCTCGGTGAACTCCGGATCGTGCTCGCCGAAGAGACCTTGGGCCTCGAGATACTCCTTGGTCAGTTCGATGTGGTCGTCGTCGCGGCCGGTCAACTCGAGGTAGTCGAGCGTCGCGTCGTCGACCGGGAACATGCTGATCGTCGATCCCTGCTCGGGGGCCATGTTGGCGATTGTCGCGCGGTCGGCGACCGAAAGCTGGGAGACGCCGGGGCCGTAGAACTCGACGAACTTGTCGACGACGCCGACCTGGCGAAGCTTCTCGGTGATGTGGAGCACGAGATCGGTCGCGGTCGCGCCCTCCGGCAACTCGCCAGTGAGTTTGACGCCGACGACTTCGGGCAGCGTCATGGTGATGGGCTGCCCCAGAAGGGCTGCTTCGGCCTCGATGCCACCAACACCCCAGCCGACGACGCCGATCCCGCCGATCATGGGGGTGTGGCTGTCGGTACCGACTAGCGTGTCGGGCAGGAGCCACTGTTCACCGTCTTCCTCGCGTGCGTGGACGACCTTGCCCAGGTGCTCGAGGTTGACCTGATGGACGATGCCCGTTCCCGGCGGGACAACGTTGAAGTCCTCGAAGGCCTGCTGGGCCCACTTGATCGCACGATATCGCTCTTCGTTTCGCTCGTACTCGAGTTCGACGTTCTGTTCGTAGGCATCCTCGCTGCCGAAGTAGTCGACCTGGACGCTGTGGTCGATCACGAGGTCGCATGGGACTTCGGGTTCGACGATCGAGGGCTCCTTGCCCGCGCGATCCGCGGCCGAGCGCAGCGCCGCGAGGTCCACGACTGCGGGAACGCCGGTCAGATCCTGAAGAACGACGCGCGAGGGCTGGAAGGGGACCTCGACGTCGGGGACGTCCGGTTCCCACGAGGCCGCGTTTTCGACGTCCTCGGCCGAAATCATCTCGCCGTCGGCATTTCGGAGGACGGACTCGAGCAGCACCCGAATGCTCACGGGCAGTGTTTCGAGGTCACAGAGGCCCTGCTCCTCGAGGACCGTGAGATCGGCCATCTTGTAGGTCTCGCCGTCGTGTTCGAACTCCCGGATTGCGTTCGGGAACGTATCACTTGCCATATGTCGGCTTGGAAGCGGGGGCATTTGAATCCCTCGAGAATGATACGGCAAGTTGTACGTACCCGTTATTTGTCGGTGTTACGGGGGTCCAGAGGCCGCTTTCGAAGTGGTGAAAGTCCGACACGGGCCGTCGAAGCGATCTGTCGAGGCGGGTTCTGACCTCGATGGAGTCGGAGGCCGCCGCAGGGCCGCGCGGCTCTCGGCCCGGTCGCCGAGTCGGCCGTTCGAAGCTGGCTGCGGTCTCAGGGGTCACGTTCTGTTCCGATCAATTGCTGTTATTGTTGCATCGGCTGCGAGGAATACGGACGTGAGAGCGCAACAGAAGGTCACAGAACTGAATCAGCCGGACGGCGAACGGGTGGATATCGTGACGCCTCGTATAGACCGTTTCCGTGGAACAACAACCGTCGAACTCGGAATGGGCCACGACCGTCGTGAAACGGGATCGCCACACAACGGACTCTCCTTTCGGTTGACTCGCTCCGCTTTCGCAGGGACGAACTCGTTCGCCGAACGAGTCCCTCTCTTCGCCTCCGTGTGGATAAACCGAAAGAAGAACGCGAAACGACTGGGTTAGTTGCCGCCGCCAGTCTCGTTACCGCCTGCGCCGCCGCCGTTACCGCCGTCGTCGCCTGCGCCGCCACCGTTACCACCGTTGTCGCCTGCGCCGCCACCGTTACCGCCGTCGTCGCCTGCGCCGTCACCGTTACCGCCGTCGCCGCCGTTACTGGAGGCCCCGAGGGTCGTTTCGACCATCGCGAGCGACGGGTTGCGGAACTCGCCGTCCTCACCCATCGTGTTGCTGTCGCCTTGACTGAGGTCGGCTTCCTCCGACATTAGGATCCCCATCGACGGAGCGGATCCACCGAGGTCGTAGTTGATGATGTACACGTCCCAGTCGTCCGGGGTGCTGAACTCTTCGGCTGCTCCGGTCTCCTCGAGCAGACTGTCTCTCGAACCCCCGGTCAGCGCCGCGGCGACGGTGAATTCGACGCCGGGCTTGTAGTCTTCAGCGTGGACGATCACTTCGCCGTCGGTGTCGTCCTGGGCGGCCCCGGTTCCCGTCATCGCGCCTGCGCCGAGAGCGGCCATTGAGGTGGCAAGTGCTCCCTTTTTCATAAACGATCGCCGCGAGTCGTCGAATAATCCGCTGTCGGTATCTTTTGTCATGTCTCTCACTCCGAGTCCCCTATTCGGGGTGGATGCTTCTTGACCAATTTTCGCATAAGTGATGGCCATCGTTTCACTGTCCACGGTGTCTTGCGTACACAGAAACCTTCCAATGCGGGCTCTATTACCGAACTTAGGCCTCTTGAGAGAGCAGTCGCCAAAGATGTCAACAATGACTGTTTAGCGAGCGGAACGGGCTCGGACGAACGTGTTTGAGGTCGTTAAAATGCTCTGCGAACCCGCGTGGGCGATGTCTCCTCGTTCGTGAGAGGTATCCCCGGATACGGTGCGATCCGAGACCAAGAGCCGGACCATCCGCGGGGTTTCGGTGGCAGAGACAGTAGCGTCGAACGGATCATACAGCAAAACAAACGATTTCCCGGGACTGTTCGGGGGACAGTAGCATGGTGATTCAGTCGAAACCGGCGACTGTCTCCGACCGTGTCTTTAACGTCCACCCGAATTTGCGGCTTCCGTGGCACTCAGGTAGGTCGTCTTCTCGTTTCGCGCTCGGAGTACTCGAGACTCCCTCTACGCGGATTTCCGGCTGTCGTCTCGAGTGGCCTCGAGTCGACACCGAGCGGCGATTCCGAACCCACTTGGTCCGGGAGTGAGGTGAGACCGGATTCGTCCATGCGATCGCATTCGGGGCCCGCTGGTGCGTGCGCTCGCCACGCCGACCGATCGACACCGTCGTGGGATCGATCGGTAGTCGGCGCCCGTCCGTCGCGATCTATACGCGGGCAGTCCCGCCCGGTTGATCCACACGAGACGCCGACAAATGACACATTGTGTCGGCAGAAACAGGAGACAAACACATCACGATCGGTGTACCGTTCGTTCCGGCGAATTCGCTCTTCTGCGTCGCTTCACTCGTCTGCTCTGGGGGCCGCGGAACA
The DNA here is from genome assembly GCF_041894845.1 of Natrinema sp. H-ect4. Taxonomy (NCBI): domain Archaea; kingdom Methanobacteriati; phylum Methanobacteriota; class Halobacteria; order Halobacteriales; family Natrialbaceae; genus Natrinema; species Natrinema sp. H-ect4. The sequence continues at coordinate 43,639 of NZ_JBHDYC010000002.1, read as the reverse complement.
GGGCGACCGGATCAGTACTCTGAGCGACAGCACAGGTCACTCCCGGCGAACGTATTCCACAAACGCGAACTCGTCCCGTTCATCTCGAGACACCATCTCCCACGTGTCCCGATCCCAGTCCGGGAACTCCGTATCGCCCTCGGGTTCGTCGTGAACCTCCGTCGCGATCAGCCGATCGACTGCGGGCAGAAACTGTTCGTAGACGGTCGAACCGCCAGCGACGAATATTCGATCGGTTCCGCCGTGGCGCTCGCGCGCGGCCGCCTCCGCCGTCTCGAGGGCGTTCTCGAGCCCGTGGGCGACCACGGCTCCCTCGGGCGTCTCGAGGTCTCGACTCGTCAGCACGACCGTCGTTCGGCCGGGCAGCGGTTCGCCGAGGGTCTCGAGAATGCCCTCGTACGTCACTCGTCCCATGATGACAGGGTGGCCCATCGTCGCCTCCTTGAAGTGGCGGAGGTCCTCGGGGATGTGCCACGGCATGTCGCCGTCCTTCCCGATGACGCCGTTGTCGGCGACGGCGACGATCGCGACGAGTTCGTGGTCCGTCTCGAGGTCCTGCGTCGCGTCTGCCGCCGCGTCCCGGTCCCCGTTCATTCGGCCACCGAGAACTCGAGTCCGTCGTGGGACTCGTACTCTCGAAGTTCGACGTCCTCGTAGCACAGTTCGTCGATCGAGACGTCGGCGACCTCGAGCGTCGGGCGCTCGAGTGGCTCCCGCGAGAGTTGCTCGAGGAGGCCGGGGATGTGATCGAGCCGTTCGTCGCCCTCGGCCTCGGCAGGGGCCTCGGACTCGAGCCAGTCCTTGATCTTGAGGTAGTCCGCCCGCTCGTCGGCGTCGGCCAGCCGCGACTGGAGGGACTCGAGGTTGTCTGCGTACCAGTCACCACGCGCGCCGCGGCCGCAGTAGACGTGGGTGTCGACGACGGTGTGGGCGAACGTGCCCGGTTCGAAGCCGGTCTGCTGGGCGATAACTTTGGTCAGCAGCGCATAGGCCGCGATGTTGAACGGGATCCCGAGTGCGGTGTCGCCCGACCGTTGTGTGAGGTGGCAGTTCAGCCGGTCGCCCTGCACGTTGAAGACGAACGAGTAGTGACAGGGCGGCAGCGTCGAGACGGCCGCGTTCGCGGGGTGCCACGCGTTGACCACGAGTCGCCGGGAGTTCGGCGAGTCCGAGAGGGTGTCGATCACGTACTGGAGCTGATCGAAGGTCTTCCGACCGTCCGCTTCCTCGGTGACCCACTGGTGGCTCTCCGCTGGCCAGGACTCGCCCTCGAGTTGTGCGTCCGCCTCTGGTACCGGAAACCGCCGCCAAAAGCGGCCGTATGCCGTATCCAGCCGGCCGTCGTCGTCGGCCCACGCATCCCAGATCTTGGTTTCCTCGCGGAGATCGCGGATGTGTTCCTCGCCGGAGAGATACCAGCAGACCTCGTGCAGCATCGAGTTCCAGCGGTAGCCGTCCATCTCCTTGGTCGTGAGCAGGGGATACCCGTCCTGGAGATCGACCTCGTAGTGCTCGCTGAACGATGAAATCGTGTCGACGCCGGTCCGATTTGGCTTGTGGGTCCCCGTCGAAAGGACAGTGTCGACGAGCTCGAGGTACTGTTGCATTATCATCCTCATTCGGACGCGTATTTATCATCGTTACGTCCCGTAGATCGACCCGGGCCGCTACGCTATAGTAGCCACTGAAACGATTTACACACTGATCGCAATGCAGTCGTGCGATCAGGTGTGCAGTGACTTTCAGTGGCTACTATAGCCACCACGAACGTGCATATTTCCGCTCGAGGAAAGAGCAACGCTTACAGGTTCGTGCGTTCCGCTTTCGACCATGCGAGAGAACGTGCTCCTGATCGGGGGTGGCGGCCGCGAACACGCCATCGCCCGCGCGCTCGAGGACAGCGAGGCAGACCTGTACGCCTGTGCCAGCAACCGAAACCCTGGTATCGCGCGAATTGCGGCCGGGTTCGAAACGCTCGAGACGACGAATCCGGAGGCCGTCGTCGACTACGCCGAGGCGGTCGACGCGACCATCGCCGTCATCGGCCCCGAAGCACCCCTCGAAGTCGGCCTCGCGGACGCACTCGAGGCTGCGGGAGTCTACCCGTTCGGCCCGAAAGAAGCCGACGCACGCATCGAGACGGACAAGGCCTTCCAGCGGGAGTTCATGCAGGAAAACGACATTCCGGGCTGTCCGGACTTCGAGACGTTCGACGACATGGAGGCAGCCTGCGACTACATCGACGAGTACGACGGCGACCTCGCGATCAAACCGGTCGGCCTCACCGGCGGCAAGGGCGTCAAAGTCATCGGCGATCAGGTCACTGCCGAGGAGGGTAAAGAGTACATCCGCGACGCCGGCTACGACCGGATCGTCCTCGAGGAACGACTGATCGGCGAAGAGTTCACCGTCCAGGCGTTCGTCGCCAACGGCGAGTTCCATACCGCACCCGCGGTGCAGGACCACAAGCGCGCCTACGAGGGCGACGAAGGGCCGAACACTGGCGGCATGGGGAGCTATACCGACGCGACGGACGAACTGCCGTTCATGACCGAAGACGATTACGACGAGGCGGTCTCGATCATCGAGGCTACCGTCGACGCCCTCGACGACTACCGCGGGATCCTCTACGGCCAGTTCATGCTGACCGAGACCGGTCCCCGCGTCGTCGAGTTCAACGCCCGCTTTGGCGACCCCGAGGCGATGAACACGCTGCCGGTGCTCGAGACCGACTTCCTCGAGATTCTGACCGCCGCTCGGAACGGCAACGCGCCACCGGAACTGGACTTTGCCGAGCAGGCGACGGTTTGCAAGTACGCTGTCCCGGACGGCTATCCGACGGACCCCGAGGCCGGCGCGAAGGTGCAGGTCGACGAGGAGAGCGCGGGCGACGCCCTGCTGTACTACGCCAGTGTAGACGAGCGCGACGACGGGATCTACACGACTACCTCCCGATCGTTCGCGCTGGTCGGCGTCGCCGACTCGATCAGCGAGGCCGAGGAGATCGCCGAAGACGCGCTCGCCGTCGCCGGCGAGGAGGGACTGCGCGTTCGCCACGACATCGGCAAAGCCGACCTCATCCAGCGCCGGATCGATCACATGACCGAACTCCGCGGCGAGTGAGGTGCCTGTTCGAAGGAGCAGACACCGCGACACAAACGAGCTATTCGAACGGGTTGGCCGGCGTCGTCAGTCGAGTAATACCATCGACAGCATCGAACCCGTCGTCGAGCGAATAGAGATACTCGAGTTCTTGCCGTCGCATCGAAGCCGCAATAACGGCGTCCGTCAGCGAGAGCGATTTGTACTTCCGGAACAGTGACCGTCCGGAATCGACATCGCGTTTCGGTGTGTGGACGATTTCGAATCCGCTGCTCTCGATGAGCGCATCGAGCGTCTGTACGGCGACATCGTGCGTACTCCTCGCTTGGAGATAGTTGATACTCTCCTCGAGGACATCGCTCAACACGTATGCGGTCGGAAGAGCACCTCGGTCGAACGCTTCCAAGATGGCAGCGGCGCGTTCGTGATTTTGATCCCGCGATAACCGAGCGCCAATGAGAACGTTCGCATCAACTACGGCGCGGGCCATCAGCAGTCACCGGCGACGAGATCGTGATCGTCGGCCGCGTTCGTCTCTTCACCGATATCGACCGGCTCGAGTTCGGAGAACGCACCATACCGTTGCGTAACGACCTCGACTGACAGGGTCCCATCCTCGTCGACACGCCAGCGGATTTTGTCACCGGACTCGATATCGAGCTCATTCCGGACGGCTGCGGGCACTGTTACCGAGTAGCTGTCGTTTACTGTCGTTTCGTCTTCGACCCGGTGTGACATACTCGACTCTAGACGGTCCGCCGCAAAATAATTTGGGCCCTAATTTTCCTACGATCAGCGGCCGACCTCGGTACCCGCGTCGATAGTGGACCGAGATGAGAAGTCATCTCGCTTCACCGACGGTCCCGTCTACGTCAGCAATCGCCTCGAGCAACAGTCCCGCACCCAGTTCGATCTCCCGCTCAGTGACGTCGAGCGGCGGCAGCAACCTGAGCGTCTTGTAGCCACAGCCGAGGGTCAACAGCCCCCGTTTGAACGTGCCCTCGAGCACCGCATCCCGGCGAGCCTTGGTATCGAACTCGACGGCGAGCATCAGTCCGCGGCCGCGCACGTCGATCGCGCCGGGCGCGTCGCCGTCGGTAATGGCGTCCTCGAGTCGCGTCCGGAACTGCGCGCCTCGCTCGCGGACGTTCGCGAGCAGGTCGTCCTCGTGGATGGTATCGATCGTGAGCACGCCCTGCATGGCGGCGACGAGATCGCCCGCGCCCCAGGTCGAGGAGAGTCGACTCTTCTCCCGCGGGAAGACGTCCGAGCGCGAGATCGTTGCGCCCACCCGAAGCCCCTTCCCGCTCGTAATGACGTCCGGCGTGAGATCGAGGTGGTCGACGGCCCACAGTTCGCCCGTCCGTCCCAATCCGGACTGGATCTCGTCGGCAACGATCCGGAGATCATACTCCTCGCGCAGCGCCTCGAGGTCGCGGGCGAACGCAGGATGGGCCACTCGATAGCCGCCCTCGCCCTGAATCGGCTCGAAGATGAGGTAGGCGACTTCCTCGGGATCGACGACACCGCGCTCGGGGTGGAGCGCGTCGGCGACGACGTTCCCGCCGGGGCCGTCGGTCCGCCAGCGGGTTTCGTATGCCTCGTCGGTGTCGGGATACGGGACGCTGACGACGCCGGGGATTTCGGGAAAGCCGCTCCGGTGGACGGCCTTCGAGCGGTTAAGCGAGAGCGCGCCGAGCGTTCGGCCGTGGAACGCGCCGTCGAACGTGATCGCGCGGTGGCCGCCCGCGGCGTAGCAGATTTTGATGGCGTTTTCGACGGCCTCCGCGCCGGAGTTCGAGAGAAAGACCCGGTCCATGTCGTAGTGGTCGGTCATCGCGACCAGTCGATCCATCAATTGCGTCGGCCCGGGAAAGTCAGGGTTGTCGGGTCGGCCGCCGCCGCTGACGTAGAAGTCCTGACCCGCGATTTTGAGCGGATCGACGGGATCGAACGCGCGGAGCTTCTCGCGGATCGTCGGATTGTTGTAGCCAAGCGGCGCGGCGGCGACGTGACTCGTGAAATCGAGCAGGACGTTACCGTCGACGTCGGTGCAGAACGGGCCGATGGCCTCGCCGCCCGCGTCCCAGACGAACTCGTAGACGTACGTGCTCGGGGCGGCGAACCGATGGTGGTAGTCGACCCATTCGCGGGCCCGGTCGCCGGGAATGGTCTCTACCCGCGGTTCCGCCGTTGCTCGGTCCATACGACACTTACGACCGGCATCGGGTAAAGTTACTGACCGCTATACGGTGATGGACGAATCGCTATACGACGACGAGCACCGACGCGAGCGCGCCGCCGATCAGCAGGATCGTACTGTAGATGGCAACTCGGTTCCGGAAGCCGTCGTTCGTCGACGTCGCCGCCAGCAGTGCCTTGACCACGATGCTCGAGACCGTCGCGAGCAAAATAGCGATCGTCGCCTCGGCGGCCCCCAGTTGCCCGCCACGGTAGAGGACGACCGCCGACGTGGTCGCGCCGGCACTCGAGACGAACCCGCTCGCGACCGCGGTCGCGTAGAAGCCCAGCGTGCCGAACCACGTCTCCGCCAGCGAGCCGAACACGAGGACGACGAGGAAGACGGCCCCGAAGCCGAGCGCGTTTTGCAGTGAAAACGGGCTCTCGAGTTCCATCGGACCGGACTCACTCCAGTCGGCGGTGAGCGCGGCGATGGCGAACGCGAGGACGATGACGGCCCCGAGCGGAACGATCGCCTCGAGGAGGATCTCGGAGCCGCTCCCGGCGGTAAAGCCGACCGCGATCGCCAGGTTTCGCGCGGCCATCGCGGCGTTCGCGAGCAAGATGGCAGCGACGGCGTAGGAGGACGCCTCGGGCCGCTGATTGACGTGATCGAGCATCGTCCCGACGACCGCCGTCGAGGAGGCCAGCCCGCCGAAGAAGCCGGTGATCGCGATACCGCGACCGCCGTAGGTGGAGACGATCGCGTAGTTGGCGATCCCGATTCCCGCCACGGCCACGACCATCAGCCAGATGACCTGCGGCTCGAGCGGGATCGCCAGCCCGGCGAACTCGACGGTCGTCTCAGCAGGGAGAATCGGGTAGATGACGAACGCGAGGATGGCGAACTCGGTCGTCGAGCGCATCTCCTGATGGGAGAGCCCCCACGCGAACTCGTGGAGCTCTCGCTTCAAGACGAGCAACAGCGACGAGAGGACGGCGACGGTGACCCCCTCGAGAATGAAACCGACGGTGACCAGCGCGCCGACCCCGTAGGCGACGAGCATCGAGACCGATGTCGTCAGCGAGAGCCCGGCGTCGTCCTCGCTCATGAGGCCCTGGATTGCGAGTAACACGCCCTGGACGATCACGAGCACGCCGCCGAGCACCAGGAGGCTCTCCCCGATGACGCCCTCGGTTTCGACGACGAGGACGGTAAAGACGGCGGCGAGCAGGCTGATCAGCGAGAACGTTCGGATCCCGGCGGACTTCTGGGACCACTCGCGTTCGAGCCCGAGAAACATCCCCAGCGCGCCGGCCAGCGCGATCCGAACGACCGTCTCCTCGAGCGGCGCGTCGGCGACCTGCAGCGCGACCTCGTTCACTCCTGATCGTTCACCGTGATCGTATATAAGCGACCTGCCGACTATGGGACGTGTCAACCGGCGGATCCGACGCCGTGAACCGACGGGGAGCGACGCGGCGACGGTGTCGTCAATCGGACGAACCGAGAACAGACGGGGGACGACGATACGATACTGATGGCTCTCTGTTATATAATCGGACGTTTCGGACGGCGATCATGGGAGCGACCGAACGGGGCGACCGCGATACAGCTCGACGTACTGCTACAGCTCGACGTACTGTGTCTCCCACTCGCGGCGGGCTTCGAGTTCGCGGCGACCGCGGCGGGTGAGCGTGTAGAAGTTCGTTCGACGATCTCGGCGGCCCTTTTCGACGAGCCCCTTGTCGACGAGGGTGTCGAGATTGGGATAGAGCCGACCGTGATGGATCTCCTTCTCGTAGTACTGTTCGAGTTCATCTTTGATCGCCAGTCCGTGGGGTTCGTCCTCGCCAGCGATGACATAGAGCAAGTCACGCTGAAATCCTGTCAGGTCGTACATTGGGAAAGTACCAATCGTACTTACTGTCGAATTTTAATAAGGCTATCGGGTTGTTACGATCGAAAGCAGGCTATTACCAGCGAGACGCCTCGTTTCGTGCGAGAGATATCCATAACGCCCGTGACGAATCATCCGATGAATCTCCCATAATTCGGGGTTCATGTTTACAGTACATGCATTTTGTTTCGGTACGATTATACTGCACACAGACGTTGGTATCAGGTTCCACTGAGGGCGATTAGAACGAAGTTTCGCCACTACGTGGTACGGTATCTGAAACAGGAAAGCAGATCGCGTGACGGAAAAATGTCACGCGATCGCTTGCCGCCCTGAATTGGTCCCCGCTGACGCTTCGGCCCTCCAAGCGAAGCGTCACGTAGAAGATTTTGTTGTGTGTACTTAAATGTAACGACAACGATTGACATCCTCCCTGCCCTGAATAGGGGGATTTCTCCTCGATTATTCGCCTTTGCGATCAGATCTCCCGGCCCCGACACCTTCAGATGTGTTCCTCTTCCAGTACCCAACCCAGCGCCCGTTTATAGTAGGTAAACATCTGTTCGACGCCGTCGTGGCGCATCTCGTCGCTCTCGAGGTGCTCTTTGATGAACTCGTATTGCTCTCGGACTTCTTCTTCGTCGCGCATACCCGTCACTATCGGCCGGCGAGACAAAAAACCGCCACACGTCGTCCGGTGGTATCTCGAGTGGCTCGAGGTGTTCCACAGCGGGTGGGCCGGGTGACCGCACTGTTTCGTCACGAAACCGATCGTTCCGTTGCGAAACGGTTGGAAACGGGTTGCAGCCAGCGGGAACCGTCGCTCGGTGTGCCGTCGGTCGGGATCCGGAGATCGCTCGAGTGCGTTGTAGCGATCGTCGGCAACCGAAACGAGCGACCGTTGCAATCGATACACGAACCGCGGCGACCGACGGTATCACCGACGCAGGGGGGATTTCGGCAGCGTTCGTTCGTGGCACTGGTCGACACGACGGGTCGCGACGGGAGGGGACAGGGCTCCCGCGACAGAGACCAGCGGAAACCGGTTAGTTGCCGGTCCCGTTCGTCTCGTTGTCTCCGGTGTCGGTCTCGTTGCCCGACTCGGATTCGTTGCCGGTCGTGTCGCCCTCGCCGAGCGTCAACGTAACTTCCTCGTCGTCGCCGTCGATTTCGACGTCATCTTCGGTCTCCTCACCCTCGTTTTCTGCGGTGACGGTGTACTCGCCGTCCTCGAGTTCCTCGAATTCGACCTCGCCGTTCTCGTCGGTCTCGTCTTCTATCGGAAAGCTCTGACCGATGTCCGTCGCACCACCGTCGGTCGTGGTTTCGTTGTCCGATTCGTTGCCGGTTCCGCCGTCGGATTCGTTCTCGGACTCGTTGTCCGATTCGTTGCCGATTCCGCCATCGGACTCGTTGCCGATTCCGGCGGTCGATGTCTCGTTCTCCGATTCGTTACCGGTGGTGCCCTCACCTCCGCCGGTCATTCCGGCTTGCTCGAGGGTGACGGTCGCGCCTTCGACCGGTCCCTGGTCGTTTTCGACGGTCACGGTCAGCGCGTACGTTTCGTCGTCGCCGGTTTCGTCCCCCGACTCGTTCTCGGATCCGTCTTCCGGGTCGTCCTCCGATTCGTTCCCACCGGGACCGCTGTCGGCACAGCCGGCCAGTGCAATCGCACTCGCTGTTCCTGCCGCGGTCACGAACGATCGTCGGGTTAGTCTGTTGCGAGACATAGATCTGGATAGAACGTTCCGGCTGGTTTCGATGTGGTCTGCTCCTGCAGCCCGTTAATACCCTATTGAGAGACGCTATATTGTCGATTACAGTCATCTATATCGGGACCGTCACGGTGCAAACAACATCCGAGATACACGGCGCTCAGGAGCGAGATCGGACGGTCGGCCGGCCGATTTCGAAGCCCAACAGCGAATTATGGTTTAAAGCTGGCAATTCGAGCGAACGGTGTCACTGTCTCGTATTCACCGAGTGCCATCTCCGTCGGCTCGAGGCGGACGATCGAGGTCTCGGTCGACGCGGTGATGTCGTCACCGGTTCGGGTTCGGTGGCCCTTTTTGTGCGCCGGTCGTAGCGATACGCATGAAAATTCGGGGCGAGCGCGAGTGCACGGAGTGTGAGACTCGCTGGTCGTACTACGAGACCGGCAGCGTGGGCTGTCCTGCCTGCGGGAGTCTGCGCAGCGTCGGGGTCGACGAACGTACCGAACACACCGACATGCAGGTGGCGTTCGATCTCACACCCGTTCGGAACGCGATCGACGAGATCGGAACCGACGACCTCGCCGAGCGGGCCCGCGATCGCTGTCGCGAGTACGTGCGCCGCCGCGGATTCGTCAACGCCGGCACCCTTCGGGAACTCGACGACACCTATCTCGCCGCGATCGAACTGCTCCACGTCGCCGACATCGTCGCGCGCGAGATTCGCCTCGAGGACCGCGAGGAACTGTACTTCCTCTCGCTGCTCCGAGACGCCGATCAGAGCGAGCGCCCGCCCGCCGAGGACGTCCCGCGATCACTGCGGGCGGCCCGCGGGCTCGCGTACGCGAACGCCGTCCGGGAGTACCGCCGCGACGTCCGGACCTGGGCCGACGACCGGGAACTGACCGCGGGCGAACGGAGCGCCCTCGAGACCCTCGGCGAACACGTCACGCGCATCCGGATGCTCGACGGCGACGTCGATCCGCGGACTGCCGAACGACTCGTCGCGGCGACGCGCGACCTGGCAAACGGCCTCCGCGGCGACGAGCTCGCGCTCTCGCAGGCCCAGGAGCGACTGGACGGCCTCGAGTTCGGTTCGATCGACTGATCGGCGGGGAGCGAGCGATCCAGTCGACGACCGGTGAAATCAGAGACGACGAACAGACTGCAGGATGTCGGGGGATTCCAGAAACTCAGGGAAGTTCGACGACGACGTCTTCCTGCAGGCTCGCGGCTTTGACCGTGTTATAGAGCAACATCGCGCGGGTCATCGGACCCACGCCGCCGGGGACGGGCGTGATCGCGCTCGCCTTCACCTCGGCGCTCTCGAACTCGACGTCGCCGACGAGTTCGTACCCCTTCTCCGTATCCGCGTCGACCCGGTTGACGCCGACGTCGATGACGACCGTCCCGTCCTCGAGCATCGAGCCGTCGATAAGTTCGGGGACGCCCACCGCCGCGACCACGATGTCCGCACTGCGAGTCTTTGCGGCAAGATCGTCTGTTCGGGAGTGACAGACGGTCACCGTCGCGTTGCCGTCCTCGGCCTTCTGGATCAGCAGATTGGCGAGGGGCTTGCCGACGATGTCCGAGCGGCCGACGATGGTCACGTCTTTTCCCTCGGGATCGATGTCGGCGGACTCGAGCAATTTCTGTACCCCGTGTGGCGTACAGGGCCGGAAGCGAGCGTCACCGGCGACCAGTCGGCCGACGTTCTCCGGATGAAAGCCGTCGACGTCTTTGATCGGGTCGACGCGACGGATCACGTTGCGGTAGTCGACGTGGTCCGGGACGGGTGCCTGGACGATGTAGCCGTGGATGTCGTCGTTGTCGTTGAGATCGGAGATGGTGTCGAACAGTTCTTCTGGCGGCGCGTCCCCGTCGACGTCGACGTGGTGGCTCTCGATGCCGACCTCCTCGCAGTCGCGTTGTTTCATGTTCACGTAGGTCTGGCTCGCGGGGTCGTCACCCATCAGCACGGTCGCCAGGCCCGGTCGCGAACCCGCGTCTGCGAGGGTCTCGATTGCATCGGTCAGATCGTCCCGAATATCGCTCGCGACGGCGTTGCCGTCGATGATCTCGGTCATTACTCGAGTGGGCGACCGCGAGGCCCATTAATCCCCGGATTCGTGCGCAGAATCGGTCCAGAAACGGAACCAATATACACGTTTGTGTATATATCTGTCTTAGAACCGCTCGTCGAGGAACGCTCTGATCGAATCGTTGACCGGCCCTGCTTGCTCGAGGTTCGAAGAATGACCCGCCGCCGGAATGCGCTCCATCTCGGCGTCGGGTAGCTCCTCGAGCATCGGCTCGGCCCGCGATGGCGGGAGCGTCGAATCTTCTTCGCCGTGGACGATGAGCGTCGGGACATCGATCTCAGAGAGTCGATCGGTCACGTCCGCCCGGCCGAGCCACGAGTTGAGTTCGTAGTAGACGGCCTTCCCGGGATAGGTCGCCCAGCGATCGACCCACGTCTCGACGAGTTCGCGGTTTTCCTCGAGCGTCGTCTCGCCGAACAGTTCGGCCGTCGACCCCTCCGCGATCTCGCGGGGCATCGGCTCGAGCACGTCCTCGTAGGGCTCCACGAGCGCGCTGTACTCCGCGCGCTCTTCGTTGGGATGGGGGGCAGCTATCGAGTCGATCAGGACGAGGCCGTCGACGCGCTCCGGGTACTCGAGGGCGAATCGCAGCCCCATGAAGCCGCCCATCGACATGCCGGCGATGACGGCGCTTTCCTCGCCGATTCCGTCAAGTAGCGCATCACAGTCGTCGACCAGATCCCACAGGTCGTAGCCCGGCGCGTACCGATCCGTTCGCGCCCGCAGATCGTAGGCGACGGCCCGATACTCGTCTCGCAGAGCCTCGAGTTGGGGCGCGAACATCGTCCGATCCATCAGCGTTCCGTGCGCGAAGACGACGGGCTGGCCTTCGCCGACGTCGGTTGTCAGCGCGTCCGTTCTGGTCCGGTACATCTCCGTGGCCGTCTCGTCTTCCATGCGATTCGGTAACGGGAACCGTTATGAAAAAGGTATGTCATGCGGAAGCGAGCGAACCGTCTCACTGGATACCGGTGTCAGAGCCGGGCCAGTCGCTCGAGCAACCGGTCGTCGTCCAGAATGGGTACGTCGGGCGCTCGGACAGTGGGGGCGGTACGGCGAGCCGGCGGAAACGCCGCGTGTCGGCGAGTGACAGGCGACGGTGCAGGCGCTCGGAGCGCGAATCGAGCACTGAGTCGAAGCGTACGTTCTTCCCGTCCGGGCTCTACGAAACGACCATGGCTTCGAGATCGACGACACGCGATTCGGTATCCTCCCTCTCGCCGGTCGTCGGTTTCGGTCTCGTCGTGGCGATCACGCTGGCCGCGGTGATCGCTGTCGGTTTATTTGCAGTCGTATTAGTCGGCTAGGAACCACCCGAGATACTCGAGGTCGTGACGCGACCGACCGTTCCGAACGGCCGCCGACCGCGATGGAGAAAGACGAGCGAGTCAGTGATCGTACCCGACAGAATGCGTCGAGCCGACTGCCTGCCCGCCGGCTCTCCTATTCGTACAGCGGGTTCTCGTCGCACAGCGTCGCGACGGACTCGCGAACGTCCTCGATAACGGCCTCGTCCTCGGGGGCATCAATGACGCGGGCGATCAGGTCGCCGACCGTGCGGCAGTCGTCCTCGTCGAAGCCGCGCGTGGTCAGCGCCGGGGTGCCAGCGCGGATCCCGCTCGGGTTGAACGGCGAGCGGGTCTCGCCGGGTACCGTGTTTCCGTTGAGGACGATGCCAGCCTCCTCGAGCGCCTCCTCGGCGTCGCCGCCGGTCGTGTCGGGGTGGCTCTCGCGCAGGTCGACGAGCACGAGGTGGTTGTCGGTACCCTCCGAGACCAGCGAGAGGCCGTTCTCGGAGAGGCTCTCGCCGAGCGCTTTCGCATTCGCGACCGTCTGCTCGGCGTAGTCTTCGAACGCTGGCTCGAGGGCTTCCTTGAAGCCGACAGCCTTGCCGGCGATGTTGTGCATGAGCGGACCGCCCTGCCCGCCGGGGAAGACGGCGGCGTCGATGTCGTCGGCGTACTGCTCGTCGCACATGACGATGCCGCCGCGGCCGGAGCGGATGGTCTTGTGGGTCGAGCCGGTGACGAAGTCGGCGATACCGACCGGCGACGGGTGGACGCCAGCGGCCACGAGGCCGGTGATGTGGGCGATGTCCGCGAGGTGGAGCGCGTCGACGTCGTCGGCGGCATCCTGAATGCGCTCCCACTCGATCTCGCGGGGGTATGCGGAGTAGCCCGAGACGATGATGTCGGGGTCGAACTCGGCGGCGTGGTCGGCGAGATCGTCGTAGTCGAGGTAGCCCGTTTCGGGGTCGACCTCGTATTGCTCGACCTCGTAGAGCTGGCCCGTGAAGTTCGCTGGGTGGCCGTGGCTGAGGTGGCCGCCGTGGTTGAGATCCAGCGAGAGGATCTTGTCGCCGGGTTCGCACATTGCGAAGTAGACGGCCTGGTTGGCCTGGGTGCCCGAGTGGGGCTGGACGTTGACGTGTTCCGCGCCGAACAGCTCCGTCGCGCGGTCGATTGCCAACTCCTCGACCTCGTCGGCGAACTCGCAGCCGCCATAGTAGCGCTCGCCGGGATAGCCCTCGGCGTACTTGTTCGTCAGGGCGCTTCCCTGCGCGTCGATGACAGCCTCGCTGGCGTGGTTCTCACTGGCGATCATCTGTAACGTCTCTCGCTGACGGTCTACCTCGCCCTCGAGCGCGTCGGCGACGGCGGGATCGACGTCCCGAACCTGGTCGTGGTTCATGTTCGAAGTGCGGTCTGGCGGCTGTATAAGTGTACCCTTCCCCGGCAAATCGAGCCACTACCGGCGGTCCGCGACACGACGGATCCGAACGGTTATTGGCAATAGTTTGGTACTCGGTGACGCCCCGATACAACTAACTTGCCGGAGTGACATTCAGCCAACCGAATGATCGAGTGGGCGGTAAACGGCGACACCCTCCACGCCACCGACGCCGACAACGCGGAGCTGACGGTCGACGGATCCGACCTCGCCGTCGATACCTCCGATGTCGATATCCCGCGCCCGGTCGACGAGACGGTTGTCGTGACGACTGACGAACTTCGGTTCCCGCACGCGGTGGTGTACGCGTTCTCGCTTGGCCTCGACGAACAGTACGAGCTCGATCCCGCCGGCGAGCCGCTCGCGTTGTCGCCCGACGAGTACGTCGTCGACATCGATACGGAGATCAAAGCGTACCTGCGTTTTTCCGGCGCGGTGCGGATCGAAAAGACCGACGACTACGAGGAGATCGTCGTCTCCTTTCCGAACCGAACCCGCGTTATTCTCGGCTTCCGTTGTCGTCACGAGTTTCCCGCGGGGACGATCACCGTCCCCGACTCCCCGTCGGCCGTCGCCGACGCGATCACGCACATGGCCGCCTCACAGAAGACGGACAATCCAGACCGTTCGTATCCGACGCTTCGGGGCCACCCGTCCCTGATCGAACGCGGCGATACCCTCGAGATTTCCGACTGCATCCGGTCTGACACGCCCGATCACGGGATCGAACTGGTTGTCCCGCCCGACTACGAGTCGCTATTCGTCACCGCCCCGCTGGCGTACTACCTGCAGGCGACGGTCCGCACGACCGATGACGCGCTCGGCCGTCGAACAGGTTCGGGCACCGTCCGACCGCGTCTCCGACTCGTCGACCACGCGATCGAGACGGAGCTCTCGCCGATGCCCGACCTCGAGCGCGACGTCGAGCGGCTGCTCCGGAAGACGTTCTTTCTCGACTGTCTCGTCCGCAACGCTGGCCCCTACGCGACGACCCTCTCGGAGCTCAGCCTGCTCGAAGCCCTCGAGATCGACGCCGAGACGCTGTACGAGGCGTCGCCACAGGATCGGCTGGCGACCTACCTCGACGTGCCCTACGCGGCGATCAAGCATCGGCTCCCGGAGTGGCACCTCTCGACGTACGTCGCGCCCGAGTACCAGAGCGTCGAAACGATCCCGTTCTTGCTCGATCGACTGAGCATGATCTATACCCCCCGGACATCCGAACTCGAGGGGCGAGAGCTGGTCGAACGCTCGCTCGAGGATTTCTATCGGGGCGACGATTCGGACCGCGAGTGGACGAGGCGCCGCTACGGATCCGATGCGACCAGAGCGAGCACTGGGCGGGTCGCGTCGGTGGACATCGTCAAACCCGACCTCCGGAGCGGTCGAACCCACGGCTGGCTCGCCGACGGCGTTCCGATCGACGTCTTCAAATCCGCGCCAGCGGCCTACCGCAACCGCCTCGAGTTCCTCGAGCGAGAGAGTGATTCGACCGCCATCTGCGTCGTCCTCAACGATCCGGAGATGGCCGGCGAACACGACCACGTCGCCGAGATCTATCGCCAGCGCTCCGAGGAGCTGACGATGGACATCACCGTCGAGGAATCCCTCGAAACGGCCGCCCTCGCCCGCCTCCTCGAGGACGATCACGACTTCGTCCACTACATCGGCCACTGCGAAACCGGCGGGCTGTGCTGTCCGGACGGGACGCTCGCGGCCTCGAGCCTCGATCGCTGTCGCGCGCAAACGTTTTTCCTCAACGCCTGTGGCTCCTTCTACGAGGGGCGAGCGCTGATCGAGAAGGGCAGCGTCGCCGGCGCGGTCACGGTCACCAAGGTCCTGAACGACCACGCCGTCAAGGTCGGTTCGACGTTCGCCAAACTGCTGGTCCACGGCTTCAGCATCGAACGGGCGATGGGACTCGCACGCCGGCGTATCATGATGGGCAAGGACTACGCCGTCGTCGGCGACGGCACGCACTCGCTCACGCAGGGCGAACACGAGCCACCGACGACCGTGACGCTCGAGGAACTCGCGGACGAGGGCGACGAGGAGTATCTGCTGGGCGTCGACTGTTACTCGACGCGAGCGACCGGGTCGTACTACTACCCGCACACCGAGACCAACGAGTACGCCTATCTCTGCGGGAACGAATCGACGTTCAGGTTGACCGCGTCGGAACTCGTAACGATGCTCAAAGAGACCGAAGCGTCCGTGATATACGACGGGGACATCTACTGGTCGAAAGAGCTGTGGCCCCAGTTCGATCAGTGAGTGATCCTACGGTCCGCCGTACGTACTGACACGTTTCGCCCGCATCGTGACGTGCTGCGACGATGCGTCGGTTTGCAGTTCGGTTCGTGCCCAGTCGACTAGCTCGCGTGTGATCGACCGCGGTTGGCTGTCTCGAACACCCATACGATATCGTAATAACACGTTCCCGGTATATAATTATTGTTAGTATTCAAACATCCTTTTCCCACCCGTACTATCATCTCACTGTCTCGTCCATCGCTGACCGAGTCTCCAACGCTGTAAGTGTCACCGGGGTCTCATCGGCGAACTAACGGGTTATGGGACAAAAATTACCGGTTCTTGGGGGAGACGAGAAGTTCTGCTGTGCGAACGGCCACCAAAATTAAGTGCTACGGTCCCGATTACTTCTGTATAGGCATGACTTCGAATTTACTCAACCACCAAATTGACGATATCCTCGAGTCGGTTCTCGAGGAGGCGAGCGGCGACGTATACATGGTCAACCCATCTCGTGAAGCGATCGAAGAGTTCGTTTCCGTCGCGACGGCGTTCGACAGCGACCTGCCGTCGGTACACATGCTCGCCGACGAACGGACGCTGAAAGAGATCATGGACGACTTCATCGTCGCCTCGAACGCGGCCGACCTCATCAGCGAGGGCGCACTCTCGCTGCGGACGCTCAAGCAGGCTCCCGAAAACTCGCTGCTTGTCACCGACGACCGCGTCGTCGCCGTCGTTCACGCCGACGACCGTGTCGGCGGGCTCATCACCGACGACGAGAGCTTCGTCACAGACACCTACGACACCTATGCGGCCCGCTGGGAGGACGCATCCGACTTCAACCTCCGGACGCCCCCGATCACGGACGTCCGCGAAACCCTCGCCGACGAGATCAGTCCGGAAGCCGAGGCCGACTTCGCGTCGATCCTCGACTCGCTCGAGACCGCTCGCGGCGACGGCGACGGCCTCGACGAAGTCACCATTTCGCTGCTCGTTGCGGCCAAGAACGAGGCGCTGCTCTACGACATCAGCAAATGGGGCGAGGACGTCGGGATCGCCTCCAAGGCGACGTTCTCCCGAACGAAGACCAAGCTCGAGGATATGGGCCTGATCGACACCGAGAAGGTCCCGATCGATGTCGGCCGACCGCGTCTGCGCCTCAAGATCGGCGACGAGCGACTCAGCGAGGCCGACAACGGCCAGCTGGCTACTGTGGCACAGTCCATTCTCAACTAACAACCTTTTACTCTGCAGTCTGTTGCGCTGGCGGCTTCGCCGCACAGCGCAACGTCCCTCGGTAAAAGGTTGATCAAAAGCACTCCTCCTTCCGTTCACTCACTCCCGTCGGTCGTTCGTTCACATCAGTCGTCGGCCCGCTCGCTCGTTTCACTCGCTCGCGGTCGTAACGGAAAACGGCCTGCCCTCCCCCGGGTTACGCGATTCTCACTATCGTTCGAACCGCGTTCCCGGCCACCGCGTTTTCTATTCGCTTTGACCGCGAGTCCCATGGCGCAAACCCCAAGTCACCGCCGCGAGAGGGTTCGAGTATGTACGAAGCCGTCTACGCCCACCCCGACGGGAAGAGCACGGTCGCCAGATTCGCGAAACGGGCGGCCGACTACGGCTTCGAGGGCGTGGTCGTGCGCAATCACGCTGACACACCAGCGGCATACGACCCCGAGCGGATCCGCGAGGAGTACGGCATCGACGTGGTCGAGGGGGTCGAGATCCGCGCCGACGATCGACAACAGGCCAGCGGCGCGGTCGGAAATCATCGGACCACCGAAACCATCGTCGGGATCCACGGCGGCACGAACGCGCTGAACCGATTCGCCGTCGAACAGTCGAAGGTCGACGTGCTCGCGCATCCGATGGCCGGCAACGGGGATGTCAACCACGTGCTCGTCAAAGCCGCCGTCGAGAACGGCGTTCGCCTCGAGTTCGACCTCTCCGGCGTGCTCCGGGAGAGCGGTGGCCGCCGGGTCCGGATCATTCAATCCCTGCGGAAGCTCCGGGAGATCGTCAATCACTACGACGCGCCCTACGTCGTCAGCGTCGACCCGACCTCCCACCTCGAGTTGCGGGCCCCCCGCGAACTGAAAGCGCTCGGTGAGCAGATCGGGTTTGCGCGAGACTTCATCGAGAACGGCCTCGCCGAGTGGGGGCGGCTGGCCGAGCGGAATCGCCACATCAACTCCGAGTCGTTCATTGAGCCGGGGGTCGAACGAGGCAGGTATGAAGAAGACTCTTGAGGAGCACGCCGCCCGGTTCGACGAGAAGGCCGGCGAGTACGACGACTCGAAATCCGACGAGTACCGCGCCTGCGCGAACCTCGTCGTGGAACACGCCGCGCCCGAGTCCGACGACATCGTCCTCGACCTCGGGACCGGGACGGGCGCGATCGCACTGGCGCTCGCCCCCGACGCCGACCAGGTCGTCGGTCGCGATATCAGCGAGGAGATGCTGGCCGAAGCCGAGCGGAAGGCCGACGATGATGATCTCACGAACCTCGAGTTCGATCGCGGAACCTTCCGGGAACCGAACTACGACGGCCCGGTCGATCTGGTCACCTCGAACTTCGCCCTGCACCACCTCTCGGACGCCGAAAAGCGCGAGGCGATCGCGGTCATCGCCGACCTCGAGCCCCGCAAATTCGTCCTCGGGGACGTGATGTTCTTCGGCGAGCCGGATCCGGACGATCCCTTCTACTCGCCCGAGGTCGACGATCCAGCGACTGTCGGAATGCTCGCGGACGCCTTCACCGATGCCGGCTTCTCGCTGACAGCGGTCGAGCGCGTTCACGAGCAGGTCGGCGTGCTGGTCGCCGAGCGGAGTCCGACCGCGGTCGACGCGACGGCCGAAGAGTAACATGAAGCACGTTCCGACATAATATGAAACACCTTCCAAAACACCTTCGCCCGCGCTGGCGGTATCTCGCTATCGAACTCGAGACGTGGCCGGACGAGCGAATCGGCCGGCGGTCGCTCCAGCGGGAACTGTGGTATGCGGGCCAGAACCTGCTGGGCGATCCGGGTAGCGCCGACGCCGATCTGAGCGTCGTCAGGTTCGAATTCGGCGACGGAACGGGGAACGCGATCGTCAAAGTCCGCCGCGGAGAGACCGAACCCGCTCGGGCGGCACTCGCCTGTATCGACGGGATCGACGGCGTTCCCGTCGGGATTCGAGTCTGCGGTATCAGTGGCACGATCCGGGCCGCTGAAGAAAACTATTTAGGACGCGACGGGCAAGAATCCGAAGAGAGAAACGTCGTGTTCGGGAACGAAGAGCGAGTCGCCGTCCTGCGGGACGGCAGTGGGGACGTGCGACTCGATGAGGCGTTCGTGGGCGCGACAGACCTCGATTACGATTTAGTGTGATACTATGCAGGGACAACAACAACAGCAGGCGTACGACCGCGGCATCACGATCTTCTCGCCCGACGGCCGACTCTACCAGGTCGAGTACGCTCGCGAGGCGGTCAAGCGAGGCACAGCCAGTATCGGCGTCCGGACGAACGACGGCGTCGTACTCGCCGTCGACAAACGAGTCCCCTCTCCGCTGCTCGAGGACTCGAGCGTCGAGAAGATTCACAAGGCTGACGACCACGTCGGCATCGCCAGCGCGGGCCACGTCGCCGACGCCCGCCAGCTGATCGACTTCGCCCGCCGCCAGACGCAGGTCAACCAGCTGCGCTACGGCGAGCCCATCGGCGTCGAGACGCTGACCAAGGAAGTCACCGACCACATCCAGCAGTACACCCAGGTCGGCGGCGCCCGACCGTTCGGCGTCGCGCTAATCGTCGGCGGCATCCAGAACGGCGAGCCGCGCCTGTTCGAGACCGATCCGTCGGGGACACCCTACGAATGGAAGGCCCTGGCCGTCGGCTCCGATCGCGGCGAACTTCAGACCTTCCTCGAGGAGAACTACGACGACGAGGCCGACCTCGACGGCGGTATCCAGCTCGCCCTCGACGCGCTCGCATCGGTCAACGACGGCTCCCTGCTCCCCAGCGAAGTGGGACTGGCGACCATCGACGCCGAAACCGAGTCCTTCGAGCAGTTCGACCAGGACCGGATCGCAGACCACCTCGAGGAGAACGACCTCCTCGATACGGGCGAGGACGACGAGGACGAACCCGGCGACGAATCTGCCGAGTAATCGAGACGCCGATTTCGGTTTTCGACTCCCGTTTTTCCGACTCACTGGGCTGCGTACGAGCCCCTCGCTCCAAATCGCCGGTTATCCACGTCTCAGCCGCGCTGAAACGGATCGAACTCGAGACGCCATGACGTGACCCGATCGAGATCATCGGTACAGTTCGGGAAACACTCTTTTAATTGGCGGCGGAACTGTCACTCATGATTTCGCTTGACGAGGCCGTGACGGCGCGACTCGAGTCACATGGAGCGCGCTTCGAAGTGCTAGTCGATCCGGACGCAGCGCTGGAGATCAAACGCGACGAGTTCGACGGCGAACTCGAGGACGTAATCGCCGCCGAGGACGTCTTCGAGGACGCCTCCCGCGGCGATCGGCCCGCGGAAAGCGATCTCGAGAAGGTCTTCGAGACGACCGAGCCCCTCGAGATCATCCCCGAAGTGATCAAGCGCGGCGAGATTCAGATCACGGCCGATCAGCGCCGCGAGATGCAAGAACAAAAACGCAAGCAGCTGATTGACACCATCACGCGCAACGCGGTCAACCCGCAGATGGACAACGCGCCCCACCCGCCCGAACGAATCGAGAACGCCCTCGAGGAAGCCGGCTTCACGGTCGATCCGATGGAGCCCGTCCAGGAGCAGGTCGACGACGCCCTGGACGCACTGCGGCCGGTGATTCCGATCCGATTCGAGGAGGTCACGGTCGCTGTGCAGGTGCCGGCCGACCACGCCGGCAGCGCGCAGGCGAAGATCCGCCAGTTCGGCGACCTCGAGCGCGAGGAGTGGCAAAACGACGGCTCGTGGATCGGCGTGCTGACGTTCCCGGCGGGACTGCAAAACGAGTTCTACGACACCGTCAACGAACACACCAGCGGCAACGCGGAGACGGAGATCGTCAAGGATAAGGACGATCTGAAGACGCGATAATCGGAGGATTCGATAGAGATTCGAGCGGATTCGCAGTGTCCGGAGTGCCGATCAGCCGCGCTGAAAGCCGATCAGGAAGCCACCGGTAAAGCCCGCGCCGATCGACAGCGTCGAGAGGACCGACTGAAACCAGTGAATGTCTGCGCCCTGCGCACGCTCTTGCGTCTTGAGGATGCCGGCCGAAAGCCGATTCCAGTCCACGACGACGATTCCCTGCGACTCGAGGTAGCGAAAGGCCATCAGTTGGACGCCGACGATGACCGCGAGCAGCTTCGCGATCTTTTTCGTGGCGAATCCGATGATGCCGCCGATGAGTGCGCCGCCCCCGAACTCGAGGCCGAGCGTCGTTGGATCGAGATCGATCATTATCCGGTCCCATTCGAGTCGGTTCCTATGACTGTTGTGGTCGAGCGGATTCCGTCCGCATTCAGTCGGGTGGTTTTGTCGGCCGGTTTCAGTAAATTCGACAGACACGTCATCCGCTGACACTGTTTCTCGACGACTGAGACGGCCTATCGCCAGACAGGCCCGGTGCATCTGTGACCCCACGTGCTGTTGTGCCGGGACATCGGTACAGCAGACCATCTGAGCGCTCTGTGGCTCGTCGTGGATTGTGTATCACGGTGGGTGGCCCGCGCAGTGGCGACGATCGAATCGAGTGCCGGCGTTGGGCACTGGATTCAAGACGGTTCGCCGCGTACAATTTGCTATGAGTCGCGTCCGTCCAAGAGAGGTGTTCGACCGGCATCGTTAGCGTTATCGGCTCACTGCGACGGTGGTCGCCCCGTCGGCGCCAGCGCCGCGCGCGAAGAGCGATCCGTCGGATCGACAAGCGACGCAACTCGAGCGAGCACGACCGAACGCCCCCGGGGGACGCACACCGTTTCGCATGAATACGATCATCGTCAAACGCGTCGATTCAGGCACCGCAGACACGAGCGAGATTCGCGACCTAGCACGAGCGGCGGGCTATTCCGTCGTCGGTGAACTCACGCAGTCCCGACGGGCCGACGCGGCCCTCCAGATCGGCGAAGGGAAAGCGGAGGAACTGGCCGAACTGGTCGCGGAGAGCGACGCCACGACCGTCATTTTCGACAACCGGCTCGGCCCCTACCAGATGTACAACCTCGGGCAACTCCTGCCCGACGGCGTCGAGGTCGTCGACCGATTCACGCTGATCCTCGAGATCTTCGGCCAACGCGCCCAGACCCGGAAGGCACAGCTCCAGGTCGAACTGGCGGAGCTCCGGTACGAACTGCCCCGAGCGGAGGCGAAGACGAGCCTCGCCAAGCGCGAGGAACACCCTGGGTTCATGGGGCTGGGCGAGTACGACGAGAGTCGCGAGCGGGACATCAAGTCCCAGATCAGCCGGATCAACGACGAACTCGAGCGGATCGAGCAGACCGAACAGCACCGCCGTGAGCGCCGACGCGACTCCGGGTTCGATCTGGTCGCGCTCGCCGGCTACACCAACGCGGGCAAGTCGACCCTGCTGCGCCAGCTCGCGACTGACCTCGAGGTCGAGGAAAACGAGGAGCTCCACCCCGATCTCGACCCGACGGCCGAGTCCCAGGACAAGCTGTTCACGACGCTGGGGACGACGACGCGGCGCGCGGCGATCGACCGCAGGGACGTGCTGGTGACCGACACCGTCGGGTTCATCAGCGATCTCCCCCACTGGCTGGTCGAGTCGTTCAAGTCGACGTTAGACTCGGTGTACCGGGCGGATCTGGTCTTGCTCGTCGTCGACGTCAGCGAACCGATCGACGAGATCCACGAGAAGCTCGTCACCTCCCACGACACCCTCTACGAGCGCAACGAGGCTCCGATCGTGACCGTGCTGAACAAGATCGATCAGGTGACCGACGAGGAACTCGCGGAAAAACGCGAAGCCCTCTCGTCGCTCGCGCCGAACCCGGCCACCGTCAGCGCCAAAGAGGGGCTCAACGTCGACGGCCTGCTCGAGCGGATCGACCGCGAACTGCCGGACTGGGTGGAAGAACGGCTCGTGTTACCGATGACCGAGGACACGATGAGCGTCGTTTCGTGGATCCACGACAACGCGAACGTCGACGACGTCACCTACGGCGACGAGGATGTCGTCGTCTCCTTCGAGGCCCGAGAGGCGGTCATTTCACAGGCGCGCGATCGCGCGAGCGAGCTGCGGACGGCCGCGGCGGAATCGGCATAGATCATCGAGACTCTTCTCTTGACAGATCTCACGAAACGGTGGTTTGTTCAACACCCGTCACTGCTGATTCCCGTCGTCCGTCGTATTATCGTGTGCGGAATCCGGGAGGACAAACTCACCGCTCTCGGAATCGACGAATTCCCGTCCGAAGAACGCGCGCAGTGCCATCTTCCCGCCAATATACGATCCAGCGATGACGATGCTCAACGCACCAACCAAGACGAGTATTGTCTCCCAGATCATATCCACTGATCGTCCCCTGTCGGTAAAGCCATTACTTACCTAATTGATATAAATCCTCTTTTTAGCTACTCAAATACATTTCGTAAACCAGACACTGTCGTAACCACTGCTTATAAATTCTTGATTCGAGTCCCGTAGGATATGGAACGTGTTGCAATCATCGGCGCCTCGATGACCCAGTTCGGGCAACGTGAGGGGGAATGGATCCAGGACCTCCTCGCGGAGGCGGGAATCGAATGTCTCGAGGATGCGGGCGTCGGCGCGGACGAAGTCGAACATCTGTACGTCTCGAACATGGCGAGCGGCGAGTTCGAGGGACAGACGGGCGTGCCGAACGCCCTGGCCCACGACCTCGACGCGATGCCGGCGTACACCCAGCGAGTCGATCAGACGAGTTCGAGCGGCGGCGCGGGCATCTTCGCCGCCTGGCAATCGGTCGCCAGCGGGGCCAGCGACATGACCCTGCTCGTCGGCGGCGAGAAGATGACCCACAAGACGACCGGGGAGGCCACCGACGTCATCGCGTCGCTGACTCACCCCGTCGAGTACAAGACCGGTGTCACGCTGCCGTCGTTCGCGGGTCTCACGGCGCGCCACTACCTCGAGCGCTTCGATGCGCCCCGCGAGAGCCTCGGAAAGGTCGCGGTCAAGAATCACAGGAACGGCGTCGACAATCCTCACGCCCAGTTCCAGAAGGAGGTCGACCTCGAGACGATCCTCGAGTCCCCGATCGTGGCCGACCCGCTGCGGCTGTACGACTTCTGTCCGATCACGGACGGCTCGGCGGCGCTCATGCTCTGTCCGGAGTCCGTCGCTGACGAATACGCCGACGACTACGTCGTCATCTCGGGGATCGACGGGGCGACGGACACCCACGTCGTCCACGAGCGTGAGGATCCGACCGTGATGGGCGGCGTCGTCGAGAGCGGGAAGGGTGCCTACGAGATGAGCGGCCGCGGCCCCGACGATATCGACGTGGCCGAACTCCACGATATGTTCACCATCCTCGAGTTCCTCCAGATGGAGGGGCTGGGCTTCGCCGAACAGGGCGAGGCCTGGAAACTCGTCGAGGACGGCTACACCGAGCGAGACACCGGCGAGTTGCCGATCAACACGTCGGGCGGACTCAAGTCGAAGGGGCACCCGCTGGGTGCCAGCGGGGTCGCACAGGGGGTCGAAATCTACGAACAACTCGTCGGCGAGGCCGGCCCGCGACAGGTCGATGCGGACGTCGGGCTCTGTTGTAACGTCGGCGGCTTCGGCAATTGCGTGATCACCACCATCATGGAGGCAGCACAATGACGATGGACGCGACGCGATACGATGACGGTTCGATCAGCTACCCCGGTCACCCGCGCGGCCCGGGCGGAACGGAGCCGGTCGAGACGATCGATCTCAGCGAGTACACCGCGGAGGTCGTGACGTGGACGACAAGCACCGCGACGCCACCGGGCGTCCGCGAGCCAAACCATCTCGCGATCGTCGAGTTCGATATCGACGGCGAGTCGGTCCGCGCGATCGGCCAGCTAACCACCGGCGACGTCGAAACTGGTGACGAGGTCCAGCCGGTCTACGTCGACGAGCTCCGCGAACCAGGTGCGGGCATCAGAGAGCCCGAGAGCCAAGAGTGGGACGGGTACCGGTTCGAGCCGGTCTAAACGGATCCCGGCTATCCCCGAGCCCAGTACAGCGAATTCAGTTTTCGTCGCTTCCGTCGCTTCCGTTTTCGGTGCCACCAGCCCCGGCACCGGAGCCATCCGCGTCCGATCCGTCGTCATCGTTCTCGCTCGAGTCGTCGCCGTCCTCGCCGTACTGATCTCGCAACGTCTCGAGTTCGGCGTCGACGTCGACGGCAGTATCGGGTTCGTCGTCGGATGCGCTCGCATCACCGTCGCCGAGGGGTCCGTCCTCGATGTCGATCGTAACCGCGCCGTCGGCGCGCGTTCGATCGAAACCCGCCGGTTCCGCGTCCGAGTCCCGCTCGGTGGCCGCTCGGAGACGACTGTCCACGTCGTCGCGGAGTTCGCGGGCCTCCGTGAGGAGGTCGCGCGCCTCTTCGTTGGCGGGAAGCCCGCCCTCCGAAGCGGCTCGCTGGAGTTCAGTGAGGACGGTATCGAGCTGAGAAAGCGTCGTCCGCCGGAGTTCGTTTGCGCGCTCGCTCGCTGCATCGGCGGTCGCCGACGTTCGGTCTCGAGCTTTCCGCTCGGTTCGGACGACTTGCAGGCTCCGCTGAAACGCCTCGAGCGCACGGACGCTGGTCTCGAGGACTGCGAGCGCGGCGGGGAGGGCTACCTCATCGGTAAACCGGAGGAGCTCTCGTGGCGTCGGCGGCCGCAGTAGCGGCCGGCGGCGTGACCCGTCGAGTTCCGTTCGAAGCGCGTCGATCGTTCGCGTGAGTTCGCGAACGGCGTCGACGAGTTCGTCGTCGTGGTCGGCCATACGTAATCTACGACCGCCGGGCTCAAAAACCGGCCGATCGGTCCGATACGAACCGCGACGAGGAGCGCGAGTCACTATTCGGAACGCATGTCAGGCACAATTTTTATTGCAGGGCCACCGCTCCGATAGAACGAAATGGAAGACGAGCGAGGGGCTCTCGTGCCGGACAGTGCCACGTTTGCACGGGCCCTCGATGCGCTCAAACGGGACGGGAGCAACATTTTGCTCGTCGGTGAGGAGACGGAAGCGGCACACGAAACGGTCTGCCAGCGATTGTTCGGACCACCGGAGCGCGAGTCCGTGTATCGACTGCAGGTCTCGGGCGAGGGGGCTCGAGTCGCGTGCGAGAGCGCGTGCCACGCCCCCGAATCGAACTGGATCCGAACGATCGAGTACTCGGATCTGGTGACCGAACCGGGAGCGGATCCGACGGTCCGCGGCGGGCCGGAGTCGCCGAGGGAACTCGGGATCGAACTCGTCGAAGCCGTCGACGAGCTCGCCGGCGACGCCGACGGATTCGAACCGGCGGAACTGCGCGTCTGCGTCGACTCGCTGGTTCCCCTCTGTCGCGAGTACGGGATCGAAACGGTGTTTCGACTGCTTCACCTGGCGACGTCACGAGTCGATCGGGCTCGCGGAATGGGACACTTTCACGTGCCGATCGCGAGCGATCACGATGTGGTCTCCCTCATCGAGCCGCTGTTCGACGCCGTCGTTACGGTCCGATCCCGCGACGGGATTGCCGAACAGCGGTGGTCGCTCCGCGATCCGGCGCTGTCCACCGACTGGCTCGAGCTCTCCCATCCCGACTGACGATTGAGTAACTCCCCCCATAGCTGTCGCGCGATTGGGTGTATCGTGTCGTTCGGTAGCGACGATACCCTGATGGAACCCTCCGTCGACAGCTGTCAGAATACCGAATAGGTCCGCAATCCTGACGGAGTGTGGGGGGCCGAGAGTGGTCACAGAACGCTGTGTTCGACGCTTTACTAGTGCTCTCTCTCCAGTGCTATCGGTGTTACGGCATAAGGTCTATATATCGAACGACCTATCGGTTCACAGAGTAGCATATATGGTCGAAGCCAACACTGAGCTTCTCGGTGGAGCCGCCGTTACCGTTTTCCTCGCACTCCTGTTTTTCGGCGTCGTCGTCCTCTGGGACGTAGCCCTCGCCTTGCGAAGCGTCGGCGACAAGATCGACAAGCTCGAGGATAACATCGACGATGATCTGACGGATATCGCTCACCACCTCGACGGAATGTCCAACGCACGGGGCGGTGGTGGAGGAACGCAACTGCATCTCAGCGGCGGCACGATTAGCTCCGGTCCGGGCCCGAACCAGCCCCAGCAAGCGCCACAGGCCGGACCCCAGCAATCACCACAGACCGGAACCCAGCAAGCGCCACAGGCCGGACCCCAGCAGGAACAACCGACGGCCGATCCGGCGGACGGAGTCGGTCCACAGTCACAGTCGCATTCCCAGCAGGCCAAACAGCAGTCGGTTGGGGCTCGACGTGCGGAGGAACCGGACGAGGAGACGGCCTCGAGCGAGACGGCAGACCCCACTGAATCGCCGGGATCGAATGCAGACGATCCGCAGTCGGACGATCGAGCCGATGGGGCGGCCGACGACGAGCGCTCCGCCGACGAATCGGCAACGGACGCCGAACCCGACGCCGACGGCGAACCGACTGAACACCCGCGAGCCGAACGCAATCGCGGCCGGTTCATCACGTCGCCGGATCGAACTGCCTGGTACGCCACGCCGCTGGATCGCGAGGCGATCGTAGCGGCCCGGCCGACGATCGCCGGCGCACTCACGGACGGATCCGACGACGGAATCGACGACTCCGACGTGATCGCAGCGGGACCGGTCGGCTCGAGCACGGGAGCCGAGACCGAGGCGCACGTTACTGCTGCCGAGACAGTACCGGGAGACACGGCCGACGGAGAAACGGACGATGCGGCTGACGGTCGGGAAGCCTCGGACGCGGCGTCCGAGACGGCCGAGCGAACGGACTCCGAACCGCGCGAATCGGGCGAGAGAGAAGACGGAGATGCGGTCGACGACGAAGCCGACGGGGGGCTCGAGGACGCCCCCGACGAGTCCCCGGACTCACCCGACGACCTCGATTCGCTCTCGTTTGACGATCTGACCGAGGAGGCCGACGCCCCGGCGGAGGGAGCGAAACCGGCAGCCGTCGACGACGAACCCGCTGACGATGAGTTCGCTGACGACGAATCCGAGAACGCGAACCCGGACGATCCGGATCGCTCCGACGTCCCCGATGTCGCCGACGACTCGACCGAGCCCGAACCGGCGGGCGAGGACCCCTCGCTCGAGGACGACGCGGCGTCCGACTCCGGTGGGGCGGCTGTCACGGAATCCGACGCGGACGACGCGGCTACCGCGGACGCGCTGTCGCCCTTCGAGTTCGACGAGGACGAATTCGAGGCCGAGGACGTGTCCGTCGAGGACGCTGTCGACACGATGAACGAGAACGCGCCGGCACCGGAGCTCTCGAGCCACCGGTTCGACGTGACGGCCGAGGAAACCGGCGACGGCGGGGCGGTGGTGACACTCGCGTTCGAGCCCGACACGATCGAAATCGAGGGGTCGACGAAGCGACTCCTGCAGTATCAGCTGCAGAGCTTCGCTGATCGGGAGTCGACGCCGGCGGCCGACGTGACGATCGGTCGGGATCGGATCGTCATCAAAATCGCCGACTCCGAGGGCACCGCGATCCAGCGGTGGGGCGAAGCGGCCGTCAGCATCGTCGATCGGACGCTGTACCTCTCGGATAACAGCCCCGACAGCTAGCGAATCGACCGCTGACGGTACCGCGGACGGCGACCGATCCATACGTTTTTCCCTCCCCCGTTCCCCTGAACGGGTGTGCGAATCGAGAACAGCTTCATACCCGTCCGCGGGGTCGGTGAAACCACCGAACGACGCCTCTGGGAGAACGGCGTCACCCACTGGGACGAGTTCGACGGCAGCGTCGTCGGCTCGACGCTCGCAGATCGGATCGAGAGCTTCATCGACGAGGGGCGGACCCACCTCGAGCGCGGGGACGTCTCCGTCTTCGCGGAGGCACTCCCCGCGTCGAGTCGCTGGCGGTGCTACGAGAACGTCAGTGCCGAGACCTGCTTTCTGGACATCGAGACGACAGGGCTGAGTGCCGACACGAACGACGTGACGACCGTCAGCCTCCACCAGGGCGGGGAGACGAAGACGTTCGTCAGGGACCGAGATCTGTCGAGCGACCGTCTCGAGCGCGAACTCACCGACGCCGCCCTGCTCGTCACTTTCAACGGGCAGCGCTTCGACGTTCCGTTCCTCGAGACGTGTTTCGACGTCGACATCGATGTGCCCCACGTCGATCTCATGTATCCCTGCAAAAAGCTGGGGCTCGACGGCGGACTGAAAGCGATCGAACGGGAACTCGGCATCGACCGGGACATGCCGGACATCAGCGGGCGCGATGCCGTCCGTCTCTGGCACGAGTACGAACGCGGCGACGACGGGGCCCTCGAGACGCTCGTCGAGTACAACCGTGCTGACACCCGCAACATGGAGCCGCTGATGGAGATCGTCGCGGATCGGCTCCACGAGACCGTTTTCGAGGCCGCGATAGCGGACGAGTGAGCGGCCGAGTCCAGTCGATCGCCTCGAGCGTTTTTCGTCGGAACCGTGCCGGCCGTACAGTGGGACGGCGACGAGTAGATATATATGGGACTCGTCCCGAACTCGCTCCCAATGACCGATTTTAGCTACGAGACGTCCGTCGACGTGCGGCTCCGCGATATCGATTTCATGGGTCACGTGAACAATGCAACGTATGCCACCTACCTCGAGCAGGCGCGGGAGGCCTATTTCAGAGACGTGCTCGACGTTTCGCTGGCCGAGACCGACACCGTCCTCGTGAGCCTCGAGCTCGAGTACGCACGGCCGATCGAGGCGGGCGACGACGTCACGGTCGCGCTCCGCGTCGCGGACCTGGGAACGTCGAGTCTGCCGATGGCATACGAGATCCGCGCGGGCGGGTCGCGTGCGGCGACGGCGTCTACCGTCCAAGTGCTCGTCGACTCGGAAACGGGAGAGTCGCGACCGCTCCCGACCGAGTGGCGAACGCGAATCGAGCAGCGAGAGCAGTCGTCGACCGAGTGATCTGGTCAGCTGTAACTCTGTCCCGACGCACCCATATTGCGGGTCACGGCCACGTCGGAACTGACGGAGAGTAGTCCGTCTTACTCGAGGTCGGAGACCTCGACCTCGCCGTCGCTCGCGACGGTAATATGATAGCCACAGAAGGGGAATTCGACGCAGCCGGTCGGTCGCTGTCGGCCGTTTTCTCGGGTCGCGAAGAGCGAATCGAGCGCTTCGGGATTAATAACGTCGTAGAGGGCTTCATACTCGGGCGGCTCGAGATTGAGGGGATCGATTCCTTCACGCTCGGCGACAGCTGCGATAACGTCGAAACTTACTGACTGCGAAACTGTCGCGTCCGAGCGATCAACTGAGAGTAGCATTGGCCGGACTCTTACATCGATCAGGTATAAATCCTCTGGCCTCAACCAGGTCTTGGACCACATATCCAATCATCGGTGGATAGATACGGCCTCTAGTGCATATATTGGCAGTCAATTATAGTCTAAATTTATTGTATTCATATATTCTAAAACTATTCAGGGACTGATAGTCAGTGCACAATCACTGGTTATCGATTCGGAACATTGGCAATCTATCGGTTCCGAAGGTCGATTCCGGATTTCGTTACATGTTCGGCAATATCTATTGGCGGAACGGGATCGTACCCGCATTCACGATGAACCCCTTTTCCAGCGGACGTGTGGCGGATGACGACACCGACTTCGACGAACCGGATGCGTTCGTTTCGGAGCACGTTCCGGAGCCGGGCCCGTTCCTCGAGAGCCATGACGTTCTCGAGGGCGAGGCGCACGTCGCCGTTCACGAGATCGCTCGCGATCTGTTCGAGGAGCGTGGCGTCTACGACGCGACGTTCGGCTACAATCTCGCGCGGCTCAACCTCGACCGACGCCATCCCGACGCGGGCTACCGGTACGCGGTCGACGCCGATGATCCGTCCGTTCTGCGCGCCGAGTTCAGCCCCACCACGGAGTTCTGTCCGCAAGCGGGCGCGCTCATCAAGGGGTCGTTCCGCGCGTGGAACGGACTGAGCGATCGTCACGAGTACGACCTCGTGTCCGTCCGCGTCCGGCCGACCCACCACCAGTCCGAATCGCTCAACGAATCCCTCGAGGAACTCGAAATGCGATATCGCGAGTCCGGCGACGTACCGGGCGAGTCGACTGGACCGGGGTCGACCGCCCCCCTCGAGCGCGAGGGGGACAACGAGACGAACGACCCCTCCCCTTTCTGATCGATCGATGGGAGCAGGGACTGGAACGGCAACGATCTCACGCTGGTCCCGAGCGTTCGTCGCGGCCGGCATCGGCTTTTTCGTCGCGTGGCAGGTCGCGGTCGCGGTCGGGGTTCCGCGAGCAGCGACCGTCCCGCTCGGCGTTTCCGGGTTCGTCTTCCACGTTATCTTCGGGAAGGCATACACGCTCGTCCCATCGTACTTCGCGCGGGAACTGATCGTTCCGTACGCGCCAGCGATTCACCTCCCGCTCGCGCTGGTCGGCGCGGTCGGGGCGTTCGCCGCCGGTGCCGGACTCGGGCCGCCGATCGTCGCCGTCGCCAGTGCGACGAGCTGGCTCCTCGGCTGCCTCGTTTTCGTCGCCACGCTCTTCTGGACCGTCCGGGACAATCCGACCGGGCGGGAAACCGGTACCGGTGAGGCCAACGCCCACCGCCGGCGAGTCGACCGACTCGCGAACGCTGCGATCCCGGTCGTCTTCACCTACCTGCTCGTCGGCTCGGCGCTCCCCCTGGTAGTAGCACTCGGCCTCGAGCCGTCCCCCGTTCCACCGGGACCGGCGACGACCCACCTGCTCGCGGCCGGGGCGGCCGGCTTGCTGGTCTTCGCCGTCGGATTTCGTCTGTTACCGCGATTGCTGGTTGTCTCGGTCCGACCGTCTCTCGTCGGCGTCGTGTTGTTCGCCGGCGTCACTGGCCCTGCACTGCTCGCCGTCGACTTCCGCGGGGGATCGCTCTTTCGCCTCGGCGCCGCACTTCAGGCGATCGCGTTGCTCGGATTCGCGGTCGCCATCGCTGCCCTCGTTCGACGGAGCGACCGCCGTCGGGTCGGCTGGCGAGCGATCCTCGGTGCCGCGGCCTGTGCCGCGCTGGTCGCCCTGCTGGGGCTGACGTTCGCGTTCGCGCCCGCCTCGAGCGTTCCGGCGACCGCCTTCGACGCACACTATCGGCTCGCGATTGGCGGCTTCGTCGGGCTGACGATCGTCGGCGTCACGTACCACTTCTATCCGCCGGCCGTCGCCTCGACCGCCGGTATCGGCGATCGGACCGCGCGGTGGTCGGTCACGGCGCTACTGGGAGGACTGGGCCTCGAGGTCGGCGGCTCGCTCGCATCGGTATCGCCGCTCGTCGGGGCGGGCCGCTGGCTCTCCGTCCTCGGCGCGGTGTTGTACGCGACCGTCCTGTGGACGATCTTTCTCGAGCGAGCGAGATAGCGGGCGCGAACGGCCCCCCTAGTCGGCTCGCGCCTCGAGCCAGCGGACGGCGGGCGTCGCGGTGATCCCGTGGACGACGATGGAGACGAGCACGACCGCGCCGACGACCGCCCACAGGAGACCGGAATCGGGGAACGCGGCGTGATTCAGCCCGTATGCGAGATAGTAGAACGAACCGATCCCCCGGATGCCGAAGAAGGCGATCGTCGCCCGTTCGGCGGGGTCGCGGTCGAAGCCGAGAAAGCCGACGAGCCCGGCGAGCGGACGGACGACGAACACGATCGCCACCGCGGCAGCGATCGCCTCGAGGGTGAGCGGCTCGAGGAGTCCGCCGACGATCGCCCCGCCGAAAAAGACCATGATGAGCGCCATCATCACCTGCTCGGCGAACTCGCTCACCTCGTGGAGCGAGCGGTTGTACTCGTGGGTGCGCTCGTAGTGGCGGACCATCAGCGCCGCGACGAAGACCGCGATGAAGCCGTAGCCGGCGACGAGTTCGGTCGCCCCGTAGACGAGGAGGGTGCCGGCGATCGCCTCGAGCCCCTGGACCGATTCCGCGACGGGGGTGTCGGGCTCCGTCGCGAAAATGAGGCGCGCGGTCAGATAACCGAGGACAACGCCGGCGATGACGCCGACGACGATTCGATAGCCGACGTCGACGAGGAGCCACTCGCCGATCCAGTTGCCGGGAGCGAGTCCCACGAGCGCGGTCGCGATCGCCAGATTCGTGAACGGGAACGCGAGCCCATCGTTCAATCCCGCCTCGGAGGTAAGCGCGAATCGGACCTCGTCTTCCCCGCCGGCCGCCTCCTCGAGGCCTTCTTCCTCGTTGCCCATCCCCGGACCACCGACCTGAACCTCCGACGCTAACACTGGGTCGGTCGGCGCGATACACGCGCCCAGCAAAATCGCAGTCGGGATACCGAGACCGACCCACCGACCGAACAGCGCCGCGCCGGCGATCGATAGCGGCATCGTGATCGCGAGCAACCGCCACGTCGACGCCCACGCGCGGAGCCCCGGAAATCGATCGATTTTGAGTCCGACGCCCATCAGTGCGATGATGACGCCTAGCTCGGTGAGGTGCTCCGTCGTCGTCCCCTGCTCGAGCGGATCCGGCGGCGGGAGCCCGATCGGGAGCCCGAATGCCAGCATACCAAAGGCGACGAAAAACACCGGCATCGAGACGGCGCGATCGGAGACGAACCGCGGGAGGACGGCGACGCCGAACAGTGCGATACCGAGGACGACCAGGCCGACGTTGTACAGCTCGAGGACCATCTGTTGGCGCTTTTCGGTACGACTAATCACTCCTTTATCTCCATGCCGGCGTTTGCAGAACGAAGCCATTTTTTCCGGGACGGCGATCCCACGCCCATGGATCGGAACGCCTCGGGCGAAGAGTACGAGGGATCGACGCGGCGGCGGTTCCTGCAGGGCGGGACCGTCGTCGCGGCCGTCGGACTCGCCGGCTGCATCGAAGAGATGGGAACTGAATTCCCCAAAAACACGGAGTGGCCGGTCTCGGAGTACGTTCCCGACCTCCCCGTCGAGGAGCGAAGCGCGATCCTCGTGGAACGGATCACGGAGCTCGCAGATGCCGATATCTCGGACCCCGGTGGGTTAGCGTCGACGCTCGAGGAGTACGAGATGACCGTCGAATCGGTCGAACGCGACCGGGACGTGCTGACGCTCGAGTACGTCAACACGGATCGCGACGACGAGGGGAATATCCACGACGTCGCCCTGCTGGCGGGCGGCTACGCAGCGCTGATCGACGCCGGCTACGACGCGGTCGCTTTGGGAGCGACGATCCTCGATGACGCACCCGCGTCGTACGGATCGGCGACGGTCGAGACGGTCCGCGCGGCGGAGTACAACACAGGCGAACTGACTGCCGCCGAGTACGGCGAACTGGTCGTATCGACGATCGAGTCCCAGCGATACGAGCCGGAGGTCGGTGTCTCGCCCGAGGAGTAGCCTCGAGACGGTCACTCTGACTACCGGTCCGGCGAAACGCCGAGATCGGACTCTCCATCGCCCGCTGTGGGCGACTCCTGCTCTGACTCGAGCGCGCTTGACAGCACGCCCGCGATCCCGTTCGGACCGTGCTGGTGGATCGTCAGCAACACGTTGATCACGAACAGGGCGACGCCGATCGTCGCGAGGACGCCGCTCGCGGTGACAGCGACCGACGGCAATCCAACGAGGGGAGCCGCGGAGAGGCCGCCGAACCCGACGAGCGTCGTCCAGAAATCCCCGCGCTCGAGTCGGTCGTCGTAGAGGTCGTCGATCATCGGAACCTGCTCGAAGCCGAGCCGATCGCTGTAGCGCTCGATCCAGATGATGAAGGGAACGATGTGGTAGAGCGAGCCGATGACGACGAAGCCGAAGACGCCAAACAGCAGGAGTCGCTGTGCGTCGGGGTGACCGAACAGCGAGCCGTACGCGATCGGCTCGGCCCACCACGTCGGTGCGGCGAGGGCGATCCACGCGAGCAGCGCCGAGACGACGACCCAGTAGCGGGCGATCATGGGCGAGCGCTCGACGGTGGCACCCGCCAGGAGGCGTCCGATTACGATCGCGAACGCGGCGAGTCCGACGAGGAGCGCGATCGCGCCGACTCGAGCCACCGGCTCGATAGTGAGTCCCCGTCCGAGTGCGAGCACACCGATCCCCGCGGGGAAACACAGTTGCTCGAGGGTCAGCAATCGCTCGTCGAGTCGATCCGGTTCCGCCTGCGTGAACATCTGCTCGAGCTGAAAGAGCGCGCCGACGACGGTCGCGAGCAGCGCGCCGAACAGCGCGAGCGTCGCGTGCGAGAGATGGACTTCGAACCGGGAGACGGCGACTGAATCGAATGCCGGCGTCGTGAAGTCGACCGCCAGCAGGAACCCGAACGGGGCGACGAGCCCGAAACAGGCGAGCGCGACCGCGAAGTGTCGCTCCGTAAAATCGAACGGGCGCGCACGTGTGAGCGTGCGGCCGACGTTGTAGACGAACACCCATATCCCCGCCAGCATGAGCGCCCCGCCGACCGGGAGCCACTCGAGCGCGCCCGCGAGCAGGGCCGCGGCGAAGCCGGTTAGTCCGGCCGTAACGAGCCACAGTTGAGCGACGGCCAGGCGCCTCGAGTGGATCGTCACGCCGGACCAGACGGGGACGAACTGAGTCATCGCGCCCATGATCGTCACCGCGATCCATCCGACTAACAGGAGATGGAGGTGTGCCAGCCCCGCCAGTCCCGGCAGCGTCGCAACGGTCATGACGGTGCTCCCGCCGACCCCGACGACGAGGAACCCCAGCGCGAGCACGAAGTGCCGCAGCGGGATCGCCATCGGGGGCTGCTGGTCGGTTCGTAACCCGCCAGGTATTCCGTCCATAGCTTGCAGTTCGCCCCCGGCGGCTGTCCCGTTCGCCCCGAACATGTTTGGAAGTGAGCGTTTGCCTGCTCGAGCCGTACAGTAACTCACGATGGACGCCAACCCAGCGACGACAATCGACCAGCAATCGGCCGCGACGGAAAGCCGGGCGACCGACCGCGAGGCCGACACGGCGACCGATCGCAATGCCGACACGACGACCGTCACCGTCCGCTGTACCGGCCACGTCCGCGACGCGGTCGGCACTCACGAACTCGAGTTCTCCTTCGAGGGGAACCGCCTTCGGGACTTCCTCGAGTCGTTCTTCGTCGAGTACGACCTCGAGGACATGCTCATCGCCGAGACCGAAGCGGACGCGACCCACAGCGGCTGGGCACCGGTGCCCGACGACCTGCCCGGCACGTGGCGGAAGAATCCGGAGGGCGAGCAAACCCGGCCGTACGCTCGAGTCTGTATCAACGGCCGGTTCAACGAACACCTCGGCGGGTTCGAGGCGGAGCTGACGGATGGCGACCGCGTCGCCCTGCTCTACCCGTTCATATTCTGCTGTTGAACTGGCCGTTGCTTGCCCGAGGCGACGATGGTGGCGCCACCGAACTCGTTCGGCTCAGCCCTTAGGCGCGTTCGGAACCGAGCCGGAACCATGACCCAAGACGTCTCCAGCGTCGAACCCGTCACGCGGAGCCAGCACGACGCCTCGTGGTCGGCGAACCTCGAGGGGCCCGAACACGCCGCAGACCGGGATCTGCTCCTCGAGCAGGCGAAAGACGCGATCGACGCGACGGCCGACGGCTTCCACGTCAACCTCGTCACACACGGCGACCACGGCCATCCCGAGACGTATCTCTGGGACGAACTCGAGGCCGCGTTCGACGGGATTCGACTCGAGTACGTCGACCGGTGTGGCTGTGGCGGGCACGTGACTCGCGTCCATGTGGGCGGTGAGTGAGGGGACACGAAAGCGGAGTCCCGCGACGGGAAAATCGGAAGGCGGCCCGCTATTCCTTGCATTGGTCAGCCGGAGAGCTATTTGACCCCGTTCAGTAGGGACGATGATGGGCGCACGAACGCAAACGATAGACGAACCGGTCACCTGTCGGATCTGCCAAACAAAGAACGACCGCTGTTACACGTACTGTCGAGAGTGTCTCGGACAGCTTCCCGCGAGACCGGACTCTCAAGCGTAGACGAACCCGTGTCCGTCGATCCGAGACGGACCTGCGTCCGCCGAGCCGGTCTCGATACCTCGTTTCGAACTCGTGACTCGAGAGCGATCAATCCGCAGCGCCGCCGCTGGCAGACCGCCTCCCCTCGCCCCGTACTTCCTCGTCGCGAAGATAACACTGCGGATCGGGTGCGAAGAGATCACCCGTCGTCGCTAGCGCCCGGAGCCGCGAGGCACCGCGACAGATCGACTGGTACTGACAGTCGGCACACTTGCCGTTCAGGTGTTCCTCGCGGTTTCGCAGCGCCTCGAGCAGCGGGTTCGACTCGTCCTCCCAGATCTCGCCGAAGGGACGGTCTCGGACGTTCCCCAGGCTGTATCCCTGCCAGAACTGCGTCGGATGGACGTTCCCCTGATAGTCCACGTCGGCGATCCGCTCGCCCGTCGGATCGCCGCCGTTTCGCTCGAGGTAGTTGTAGACCGCTCGCGCTTTCGCCTCGCCGAACTCCTCGCGGGCGTACTCCACGAGGAAGGCGGCGTCGGCGTAGTTGCCAACCAGCAGCGTCTCGATCTCCTCTCCTCGGTCGTGGTACTCGAGCGTGAGATCCGCCACTCGCTTCACCGCCGCGCGTTTCTCACGGGGTGAGAGGTCGGCGTCGACAATCTCGGCCCCGCGACCACCGTAATCGAGATGGTAGAAACAGAACCGGTCGAGCCCCTTCTCGGCCAGGAGGTCGACGACTCCCTCAAGGTCGGGCGCGTTGGCCTCGGTAATCGTGTATCGGAGGCCGGTCTTGAGGCCGACCTCGAGGCAGTTTTCGATGCCGCGGACGGCCGCGTCGAACGCGCCGTCCTCGCCGCGGAAGCGATCGTTTCGCTCGGGGAGGCCGTCGACGGAGATGCCGGCGTACTGGAGGCCAGCGTCCCGCAGCGCCGCGGCCTTCTCGCGGGTGAGCAGGGTTCCGTTCGAGGAGAGAACCGGCCGGAGGCCGAGATCGGCCGCGTACGAGACGAGTTCGACCAGGTCCTCTCGAACGAGCGGCTCGCCGCCGGAGAAGAGGACGACCGGCGCGCCGTAGTCGGCCAGCTGCTCGAGGAATGTCCGCCCCTCGGCGGTGGAGAACTCGCCGGTCGCAGGCTGGGTCTCGGCCCCGGCGTAGCAGTGCGAGCAATAGAGGTTACACCGGCGGGTCGTGTTCCAGACGACGACGGGCCGGCGCTGTTTCTCGTCGGTGATCTGGGGTTTCTCGGAGCCCTCGGCCGCGTCGTAGCGCAGCCCGTCGCCTTCGGCGTCGAGATCGCAGAGCAGTTTGCTGATCGAGATCATGCGTCCCGCACCTCCGGGGAGCCCTCGGTTTCCTCGTCGACGCGCGGTTCGTCGCTTTCCGGATCGGTTCGGCGATCTGCCCCGTCACCAGCGGTCGCAGTGTCCCGTTCGTCGGCCGCATCCGCGAGTCCCCGCGTCGAATACCGTTCGACGGAATCGGCCGGACAGAGCCAGACGTCGGCGGCGTACCAGCCGAACAGACGGGACGCGTGCTCGTGCGCTTCCGTGGCGTTCGCAGCGGCGACGCTGCCGACGTGGCGCATCGGGTCGCCCGGCTCGTTGCGGACGAACACCTCCCACTGGGGAGTCGGATTCCCTCGCTCGTCGCTCGGGACGGCTGACCGGCGTGCGTTCTCGACCATATCGACATCTTCGAGACGAGACCGAAGGTCGTTTCCTCACCTCCCAGCGTGCGGGAACACCGCGCCGAGCGAGCGAACATCTTCCCGTCTTCCCGACCCGCGGGAACGAGAGGGGCGTTTTCGGTCGCCCGCCGCCCAGCCTCCGCTATGCGCCCTGGCAATCTCGAGACGTCCGAGCGACCGTTCGTCCTCATCTGGGAACTCACCCAGGCCTGCGGGCTCGCCTGCGATCACTGTCGGGCCGACGCCCAGCCCCGACGCCATCCCGACGAACTCTCGACGGCCGAGGGGAAAGCGCTGCTCGAGCAGGCCGCCGACTTCGGCGACGGCCAACTGGTCGTCCTCTCGGGCGGCGACCCGCTCGTCCGCGACGACGTCGAGGAACTGATCGCCCACGGTGACGACCTCGGGTTGCGGATGACGATTACGCCGAGCGGGACCGGCTCGCTGACCGCCGATCGGATTCAGGAGATGGTCGATGCGGGTCTCAAACGGATGGCCGTCAGTTTCGACGGTGCCTCGCCCGCCGCTCACGACGCTTTCCGCGGCGAAGACGGCAGTTTCGAGGAGACGGTTCGAGCCGTCGAAGCCGCTCGAGCGGTCGGCCTTCCCGTCCAGGTCAACACGACGGTGTGTCGACAGATCGTCGACGAACTCCCCGCGATTCGGGACCTGTTGGCCGAGATTGGTGTCGTCATGTGGAGCGTCTTCTTCCTCGTCCCGGTCGGTCGCGGGCGGGTTCTCGAGCCGGTGGCCCCCGGAAAAGCCGACAGGGTGATGGAGTGGCTGGCCGAGGTCAGCGAAACGGAGCCGTTTGGCGTCAAGACCACTGAGGCCCCGCAGTACAGACGAGTCGCGATGCAGCGACAAGCGGACGGAGATGATGCAGACGACGGTGCGGGCGGTCCGGGAGCCGGTATCGAGCGCCGCACCGGTATCGTCGCGGGCGACGGCTTCGCGTTCGTCAGTCACACGGGCGAGGTGTTCCCCTCGGGCTTCCTCCCCGAATCCGCGGGCAACGTCCGGGACCGGTCGATCACCGAACTCTACCGGGACTCCTCGTTGTTCCAGTCGCTGCGCGACCGTGATCAGCTCTCGGGCAAGTGCGGGGCCTGTCCGTACCGCCACGTCTGCGGCGGCAGTCGCTCGCGCGCGTTTGCCCACACCGGCGACCCACTCGCGAGCGATCCGCTCTGTCCGTTCGTTCCCGAGGGGTACGACGGGCCGCTCCCCTGGGACGACACCGACGGCGAGACGCGCAGCGTCTCGAGCGGGGAGTGAGCGGTCACTGTTCGAACGATCGATTTTCGTGACTCCAATGGACCGAACAGCGGTCGCTGCAGTCGCTGGAACAGTAGATGAGCGGAGGCCACCGCCAAATACGTTCGCGGTGGGGCTCGGTCCGTACCTGCAGTACCGCGACCGCGTTACTCGAGGACGACCAGCGTATCGCCCATGTCGACGCTATCGCCTTCCCCGATAGCGATCTGGGTGACGGTACCGCCCTGAGAGGCGACGATGTCGTTTTCCATTTTCATGGCCTCGAGGACGACCAGCACGTCACCGGCCGCGACCTCGTCGCCCTCCTCGACTTCGATGTCGAGAATCGTTCCCTGCATCTCGGCGTCGACGGTCTCGCCCTCGCCCTGAATGTCGGTCTCGCCGCCGCTGCTGGAGCCGCCCGCCGGCTCCGGTCGACTCGACTGGCCGCCGGCGGAGACGTCGCCAGTCGGGATGGCCGGCGCACCGTGTTCCTCGAGTTCGACCTCGAAGCGCTTGCCGTTGACCTCGACGGTGAACTCGCGCTCGACGGCGTCGTCCTCGTCCTCGCTCGCGCCGTCGCCGATGTCGCCGCCCCACTGTTCTTGGGCCTCCTCGATGCGGCTCTCGTCGAGTTCCTCGTCGAGATACTTCGTGGTGTGCGTGCTCTGGACGAACTCCTCGTCGGTGAGCATCAGCCGGTGGAACGGGATGATCGTCGGGATCCCCCCGATCTGGTACTCGCGGAGCGCACGCAGCGAGCGCTCGATACACTCGTCGCGGTCCTCGCCCCAGACGACCAGTTTCGCGATCATCGAGTCGTAGTCGGTGACGAGTTCGTCGCCCTGACGGAGCGCGTCGTCCAGGCGAACGCCGATTCCGCCCGGCGGGTCGTAGGTCTCGAGGTTCCCACCGGTCGCGGGCGCGAAGTCGTTGGCCGCGTTCTCGGCGTTGATCCGGAACTCGATCGCGTGACCGTCGATCTCGACGTCGTCCTGTGCAAAGTCGAGTTCCTCGCCGGCGGCGATTTTGAGCTGTCGTTTGACGATGTCGAGGCCCGTGATCTCCTCGGTGACTGTGTGTTCGACCTGGATCCGCGTGTTGACCTCGAGGAAGTAGAAGTTCGCGTCCGGACCGAGGACGCCGTCGCGGCCGGGTTCCTCTTCGACGAGGAACTCGACGGTGCCTGCATTGGTGTAGTCTGCCGCGGCGACGCCTCGACGGGCGGCCTCGCCGATCTTCTCGCGCAGTTCGTCCGAGAGGGCCGCGGACGGCCCTTCCTCGATGACCTTCTGGTGGCGGCGCTGGAGCGAACAGTCGCGCTCGCCCAGATGGCGCACGTTGCCGTGCTGGTCGGCGACGATCTGAACCTCGATGTGACGGGGCTTCTCGAGGTAGCGCTCGAGGTAGACCGAGTCGTTGTCGAAGTAGGCCTCCCCTTCGCGCTGGGCGCTCTCGAGTTGGTCTTCGACCTCGCTTTCGTCCCAGACGACCTTCATCCCGCGGCCGCCGCCGCCGCCTTCGGCCTTAATGGCGATGGGGTAGCCGTGTTTCTCGCCGAATTCTTTGACTTCCTCGGGTTGGGTGACGGGGTCCGTCGTCCCGGGAACAATCGGCACGTCGGCCTCCTGCATGATCGTCCGGGCCTTCGTCTTCTCGCCCAGCGATTCCATCGCGTCGCTTGACGGGCCGACCCATGTGATTCCCTCGACATCCTGGACCTTGCCTGCAAACTCCGCGTTCTCCGCGAGGAAGCCGTAGCCGGGATGGATCGCGTCGGCGTTGGCCTTCCGCGCGGCCTCGATGACCGCTTCGTGATCGAGATAGGAGTCGGCCGCGCGAGCCGGCCCCACGTTGTACGCCTCGTCGGCGTAGCGCACGTGTCCTGAGTCCGAGTCGGCCTCGGAGTAAACAGCGACAGTCCCGATGTTCAACTCTTCACACGCCCGCATAACACGGACCGCGATTTCCCCGCGGTTCGCCACGAGAACCTTCCTGAACATTCCTGTGGAAACAGTCGTGAGGGCCCTACCTTACTTTTTCGCAACTGATTCGAGAACGCGACATATTTTGCCAGTTGACGGCACCGGTTCCCGGCGACGATACCAGTCCCGGGCCGAACCACACGCGCGAACCGTCTACAACGGCGATCGCCGCACTGACGGCCTCGAGCAGCACCCGGTAAATCGAGGCCGGCCCGGCGCGCATCCGAGGGACTGTCGTATGCTAGTTGTGGGCAATCGTTATCCGGTTCCGGCCGCTAGAACGCACAATGTACGAGTTCGCAGTCGGTCCGCTGCAATCCCAATCGGTGCTCGAGGAGCCCCTCCTCCTCGTCGGAGCGGTCGGGCTCCTCCTCGTCGTGATCACGGTCTGGCAGATGGTCGAGATCGTTGACGCCTACGACAGGGCCGCGCTGACCGTCTTCGGCGAGTACCGCAAACTGCTCGAGCCGGGGCTGAACATCGTCCCGCCGTTCGTGTCGCGAATATACACGTTC
The DNA here is from genome assembly GCF_041894845.1 of Natrinema sp. H-ect4. Taxonomy (NCBI): domain Archaea; kingdom Methanobacteriati; phylum Methanobacteriota; class Halobacteria; order Halobacteriales; family Natrialbaceae; genus Natrinema; species Natrinema sp. H-ect4. The sequence continues at coordinate 1,083 of NZ_JBHDYC010000002.1, read as the reverse complement.
GACATGCGAACGCAGACGCTGGACGTCCCCCAGCAAGAAGCGATCACCCGCGACAACTCGCCGGTCACCGCCGACGCAGTCGTCTACATTCGGGTCATGAACGCCAAACGCGCCTTCCTCGAGGTCGATGACTACCAGCGCGCGGTCTCGAATCTGGCACAGACCACGCTGCGCGCCGTGATCGGCGATATGGAACTCGACGACACGCTCAGCCGGCGCGAGATGATCAACGAGCGAATTCGGACCGAGCTCGACGAGCCCACCGACGAGTGGGGCATTCGCGTCGAATCGGTCGAGGTCCGTGAGGTGACCCCCTCGGCCGGCGTCAAGGGTGCGATGGAGGAACAGACCTCCGCCGAACGTCGCCGCCGCGCGATGATCCTCGAGGCACAGGGTGAACGCCGCAGCGCCGTCGAGAAAGCCGAGGGTGACAAGCAGTCGAACATCATCCGCGCCCAGGGGGAGAAACAGAGCCAGATTCTCGAGTCCCAGGGTGACGCGATTTCGACCGTGCTTCGTGCACGCTCCGCCGAATCGATGGGCGAGCGCGCCGTCATCGACAAGGGAATGGAGACGCTCGCCGAGATCGGCCAGGGCGAGTCGACAACGTTCGTCATGCCCCAGGAACTCACCTCGCTTGTCGGCCGCTACGGCAAGCACCTCTCGGGCAGCGACGTGGAAGGAAACGGAACGGACCTGGAAAGCCTCGAGTTCGACGATGAAACCCGCGAACTGATCGGCCTCGACGACATCGCGGACATCATCGGCGAGATCGACGAACAGGCCGAGATGGACGTCGAAGCGATGGAAGAACAGGCTCGAGCGATCAAGGAAGGGCAGGACGTGGGAATGGCAGCCGACGAGCCGATCACGATGTCGGAGACGGAAGACGAACCTGAGCCCGAACTGGGCTCCGATTCGGAGTAGCGCTACCCGTACCGTTGCTATGTTCTCTAGTAGCCACTGAAAGTCATTGCACATCTGATCGAACGACAGCGATACGATCAGTGTGTGAATCGTTTCAGTGGCTACTAGAGAGGGATCGGGTGAGACAACGCATCCTGCTATCGTGGCACCAGGGAA